>NZ_JBQQBR010000031.1:0-155793 GCF_052245935.1 Nonomuraea sp. 3N208
GGCCCGAACTCGAGCCGAGGAACTGACCCAGCGCCGGCACGAAGTCCCCGCTGGACAGGCCATGCAGGTACAACAGCGGCAGCACCTCGCCGATCGACGGGCTCTTGCGCGCCCAGGCGGGCAGGATCGCCGAGGAGAACCGCTTGCGCTCGCCGCTGGCCTCGTCGATGCGCTTGTCGTTGACACGCGGGGCCTTCACCTCGATCGCACCGGCCGCGGTGAGGATCTCGCGCGGGGCGTGGTAGCCGTTGCGCACGACCAGGCGGCGGCCGTTGTCATCGCGTTCGTCGGCGAAGGCGGCGATGTAGGCGTCGACCTCGGCTTGGAGTGCGGCGGCGAGCATCTTGCGGGCGCCGTCGCGGACGATCTGATCGATCAGCGACGAAGAGCCGGCGGATGCGGGGTTGCTGTCGTCAGCGGGCGGCTCGGGCACTACGGTAAGCGGCACGGGTGTGCCTTCCCGACCGACGTTGGCGCGTCGGCCTTATCTCGAAACCACATCGGATGATCCGGGAAGGTACACCCCTTCCCGGCAGATCCACAGGTTTCGATCATTGCTCCCTTCGTCGCCGTGGACCCCCCAACGCATTGTCAAGTTCTCCACCAGGTGCAGCCCTCGGCCGCTCTGATCCGTGTCCTCGGCCTGGCATAGGTACGGGGTGGAGGGGCCGCCTTCGTCGTGGACGGCGACGATCAGCAGCGTGGTGCCCGCGTGGAGAGTGACGCCGAATCGGCCGCCGGCCTGGCCGCTGCGGGTGTGGCGGATGGCGTTGGTGGCGAGTTCAGACATGACGAGTTCGGCGGTGTAGGTCTCGGGGCGGTTGCCCAGATAGCTGTTGACGAACCGGCGCGCTTCGCTGATCTGGGCCTTGGTGCCGGGGAAATTGCGACACCACCGGTGGATCTCTTTGGGGCTGTTCAGCGCTGGGGACATCGCCGTTTCCTTGCGTTCATGCAGGTCAAAGCACTGCCATCCGCTATCTGCACTTAAAGTACTAGTGCTATACTTCAAGTACAAGCGACTTGATGTACTTGCGCCGCACAATAAGTACTGGTCGAGTAAAGACATCGGGATCCGAGATCGTGACGGCGAGCCAGGAGGGCGTACATGTTCGGACTAATGGTGCGATTCACCTGCAAGGACGAGGAGAGCGCGGCGGCGTTCGACACCCTCGTCGGTGAGACAATCGAGGCGATCCGCCAGCACGAGCCGGGAACGATCGTGTACGCCTCGCACCGGGTGGACGGCCAGCCGCTCCAGCGGATCTTCTACGAGCTGTACCGGGACCGCAACGCCTTCGACGCCCACGAGCAGACCGAGCACACCAGGCGCTTCCTGGCCGCTCGCGAGGAGCTGTTGGCCTCGGTGGAGGTCGACTGGTTGGAGCTGCAGAGCGGGAAGGGCACGACGTCGTGACCATGGAGTATCAGCGGGCGCTCGGACGGCGCATCGCCCAGGAACGCAAACGGCGCGGCCTGTCCCAGGCGGAGCTGGCCCGGCTGGTGGATCGGTCGGTGGCTTGGATCTCCCAGGTAGAGCGTGGCGTCCGCAAGATCGACCGGATGTCGGTGCTGGAGAAGGTCGCCGACACGCTGGATGTGCCGTTGTCGGAGCTGGCCGCCGAGGCCCCCGTGGTCGCCGCCACCAACGAAGAGGCGCCCGGTACGGCCGGGCTCCGTCTGGTGCTGTCGGGTGCTCACTCGCTGCGGGCCATGTTGCACGCCACGCCGGTGCCGCCGACCGACCAGCTCAAGCCGCGGGTTGATCACGCCTGGGAGCTCACCCATCAAAGCCGCTACGTCGAGTTGACGGAGCTGCTGGGCGGGCTGGTGCCCACGTTGGAGAACGGCGTCCGGTCCGCGCCCGCTGAGCAACAGACGCAGTTGTACGAGCTGCTGGCGGTGACGTATCAGGCATGCTCGGCGTCGCTGGCCAAGCTGGGTGAGCCGGAGGCGGCGTGGATCGCGGCGGATCGGGCGATCGGTGCGGCCGAGCGGGCGGGCAATCCGTTGCTGATGGCGGCCGGGGCGTTCCGGCTGGGCTTCGTCTTCCTGGGCGCACGTTACTTCGACCAGGCGGAGGAGACGGCGCGCACGACGGCTGAGGCGCTGTGGTTCCTGACCGACCAGGGCAACGTGGAAGCGATGTCCCTATGGGGCGGGCTGACCTTGCAGCGGGCGGTGGCCGCCTCGCGACTCAATCAGGCCGATGTGGCGTACGAGCACCTGTCGCGAGCCCGTGAGATGGCGTCGCGGGTTGGCGAGGGGCGCAACGACTACAACACCGAGTTCGGGCCGGCCAACGTGGCGCTGCATGAGGTGGCCGTGGCGGTGGAGTTGGGCGACGCCGGGCATGCGCTGCGAGTCGGGGCCGCGGTGGACACCTCGACCCTGTCGACGGAGCGGCGGGCGCGGCTGGCGGTGGATCTGGCACGGGCGCACGCCCAGCGCCGCCAAGTGGACGAGGCGGTGGCACAGCTCCTGGAAGCGGAGACGATCACACCGGAGCAGATCCGTAACCACCGGGTGGTGCGTCAGCTGGTCTCGGACCTGCTGTCCATGCAGGATCCGGCGTCGTCTGAGCTGCGGGAATTGGCCGAGCGAGTAGGCGCGTAGAAAAAGTACGGGTACACGTACTCAAAGTACTAGCGATTACTCTCAGTATCAGGTAGCGTTCGTGTTGTAGCTGGAACTCTCCGTAGTCGGAGGGTGGCAGCCCAGCACGAACGCTCTTCGCGTTTCAGGGGTGGATCAAGGAGGTCCGCTCACGGAAGGCGGAGAAGAAGGCCACACATGAAAGTGGCCTGAGCGGGAGACCCGCCCAGGCCGGATGCGTTAGCACCCTAGTTGGCGCTTCGATGCTATCGCCTCCGAGCTGACGGCACGGCCTCCCTCGTCCCGAAACGCCTGATCAACAGGCCGACGAGAGGTGTATTCGCCATGCGTACCGTCCCCATCCCTGTGGACGTCAGCAAGCTCAGCATCACCTGCGTGAAGGCCCCGCGCCCTCGCGTGCTCAACAAGGACACCGGCGAGATCAAGACCGACAAGAACGGCAACACCGTCTACGAGGTCACCGTCTCGGTGGAGGACGAGTTCGGCCGGATCGAACTCGTCAAGATCGGTATCACCGGGGAGCCGCCCATCAAGGCCGGCGACGCGGTCAACGCGGTCGGACTGCTCGGCTACGTCTGGGAGATCGCCGGACGGTGGGGCATCTCCTACCGCGCGACCGCCCTGCTCCCGCTGCAGGAGGCCGCCAGTGTCTGACCAGATCTACGCGGTGCTCGGAGTCCTGGCCGCTCTCGCGGCCGGGCTCTGGGCCTGGCGCCGCTTCCACTACCGCTCCTTCTGGCTCCTCATCGGCTTCCCGATCACGGCCATCCGCATCCGGGCGTCCTGGCGCAAGGTCGCCTCGGCTGCAACCTGACCAAGAAGCGCCAGCGCTTCTGGTTCACCACCGTCCCCGGCCTGGTCGCCTCGACCGGCGTCGTCCGCGTCCGGCGCAAGTGGCAGCGCATCGCCGTGGACACCAAACCGTTCATGTGGCTGCCCATGCCCACCCGGCACGGGTGGCGCGTCACCCTGCGCACCCTGGAAGGGCAGATCCCGGCCGACTACGCCGAGGCCGCCGAACGCCTCGCGCACTCCTGGGGCGTGCACGCCGTGCGCGTCTCCTCCGACAAGCCTGGCCGGGTACGGCTGGCCGCCACCGTCCGTGATCCACTCATCAGGGTGGATGAGCTGCCGCCCTCGACAGAACTGCTCAAGGTCACCGTGGGACGGCTGGAGACCGGCACGCCGTGGGGCATCGACTTTCGTACCGTGCCGCACTGGATCAACGCGGGAGCCACCCAGTCCGGCAAGTCCAACCTCGCCAACGCCCTCATCGTCGGCCTTGCGCCGCAACCGGTCGCCCTGGTCGGCTTCGACCTCAAGGGCGGCGTCGAGTTCACCCCGTACGCGCCACGGCTGTCCGCGCTGGCCACTACGCGGGCCGAGTGCGGCGGGCTGCTGGATGACCTGGTGGCGCTCATGACCGACCGGATGGGCGTGTGCCGGATGGCCTCGGCCCGCAACATCTGGCAACTCCCGCCCACCATGCGCCCGGTACCGATCGTGGTCCTGGTGGACGAGCTGGCCGAGCTGTACCTGATGGCCGACAAGTCAGAGAGGGACGAGATCGCCAAGACCTCCACCGCGCTCCTACGGGTGGCCCAACTCGGCCGGGCCTTCGGCATCTACCTGTTCTGCTGCGGCCAGCGGATCGGCTCCGACCTCGGCCCCGGCGTCACCGCACTGCGAGCCCAGTGCTCGGGCCGCATCTGCCACCGCGTCAACGATCCCGAAACCGCCACCATGACCCTCGGCGACCTCGACTCGGCCGCGCTCGACTCGGCCCGCGCCATCGCCGCCGAGACACCCGGCGTCGCCATCGTCGCCAGCCAGGACGGCCAGTGGTACCGCGCTCGCTCCTTCTACGTCAGCGAGCAGACCGCCGAACAGGCCGCCACCGCCTACGCACACCTGGCACCGCCCTGGTCCGAGGTAATGACCGCTCAACCCGTAGAAACGCCCGACCAGCAGACCGCCTGAACCGGTCGCTGCGAGGAGGAGTTGAGATGCACCGCATCGCCGCACGGCTCCTCGACACCGGCCCTGTCCTCGTCCTGGCACTCATCGCGGGCGCAGGCTCGTTCACCCACATCCGCGACACCGCCAGCGAACACGGACAGACGGGCTGGATGTCCTGGGCCATCGCCATCTGCATCGACCTGACCTGCGTCATGGCCGCCCGCGAACGCCAACGCGACAGAAAGACCGGACGAACCCGGCGCGGCCCGATCTCCTGGCCCGTCCTCGTTCTGACCGGAGGAATCGTCCTGTCCCTGGCCGCCAACCTCGCCCAAGCCACACCAACCGTCTGGGGCTGGATCACCGCCGCCACCCCGGCCGGAGCCTTCCTCGTCGCGGTGTCGATGCTCGAACGCCGCGCCACGACCACCAGCACCGACACACCGCAAGACGTCCCGCAGACGTCCTCACCCTCCGCGCAGACGTCCCCAGCCGTCTCCGCAGAGTCCCGGAACGTCCTGGCCCGGCACGACAGCCCGACACCAGACCCGGCCCTCGTTGACTACGCCCGCCGCGTCGCCGACGAGCACCACGCCAAGCACGGCGAACCGATCTCCGCAGACCTCATCCGTGCCCGCCTGGGTGTCTCCGAGCAACTCGCCACCGACCTACTCCACGTCCTGCAACCCGCCCAAGCCCACTGAGAGGAACGCCATCGATGTCCACCATGCACTCACGGCCAGCGTTCATCGCCGGGCTGCGCGCCCTGGCCGAACTGCTGGAAGCCCGCCCGGATATCCCGATCCCACGAAGCACCGTCGTTCATCACTTCGTACGCGACGCCCAGGACGCCGAGATGCGCGCCGAGATCCACCGCATGGCCGCACTGCTCGGCAGCCACGTCGATGGAAAGGCCGGCCACTACACGACCTCGCTGTACCTCGGCCCGATCGAGTACCGCGCCGTGGCGATCCTCGCCGAGTCCCGCGCCCGGTACGACGCCCACGACAGCTACCGAGACTGCGTCACGCCCTACAGCCCAGGCGAAGACCAATGAACCCAGACACCGCAGCCGTCATCCACTACCGCTGCTGCACCTGCAACGGCACCGGAATCACCGACGACCAGACCTGCGCCGACTGCGACGGCACCGGCATCGACAACCGCGGCGCATAGCCGCTGTAGCGCCCCCCGCCTGGCCACACATCCGCCAAGATCCGCGCCAGGCCGGGGGCCATCCACACCAGCAACTGGATAGGACAGGACTCATCTTGCCCCACCTTGCCCACAGCCACGCCGTGGCTGGAATGATCCACCGACTCAACCAACCCGACTACGACCGTTGGGCCAACCAGATCAAACGCACCGGCGGCTGCCGCCAGCCCATTCACCTGCGCGGCAAGGTCGAGCACTACGACCAGGTCACCGGCCACCTCCTGCACCGCTACTCCACCACCACCGAACCAGGCGGCGTGCTCCGCGTGCCGTGCAAGACGCGCCGTGCCTCGCGCTGCCCGGCCTGCGCCGAGGTCTACCGCGCCGACACGTACCAACTCGTCCGCGCTGGCCTCGTCGGCGGCAAGGGCGTCCCCGAGACGGTCAGCTCGCATCCGTGCCTGTTCGTCACCCTCACCGCGCCGTCCTTCGGAGCCGTCCACGCGCGGCGGGAAAAGAACGGCAAGGCCCTGCCCTGCCACGCTCGTCGCGACGCCCCGACCTGCCCACACGGACGGGCCATGTCCTGCACCGACCGGCACAGCACCGACGACCTACGCCTCGGCGAGCCGCTGTGCCCCGACTGTTACGACTACGACGGCTCAGTCCTGTTCAACGCCCTCAGCCCTGAGCTATGGCGCCGCTTCACCCTCGCCCTACGCCGCCGCTTCGCCAAGCTCAACGGCCTGACCGTCAAAGCCCTGCGTGAACACGTCAGCATCGCCTTCGCCAAGGTCGCCGAGTACCAGCGTCGCGGCGTCGTCCACTTCCACGCCGTCATCCGCCTCGACGGACCCGACGGCCCCAACTCGCCACCACCAACCTGGGCAACCACCGACGCCCTGACCCAAGCCGTCCGCCACGCTGCCACGGCCGTAACTGCGGAGCTCAAACCGCTCAGCCGAACCTTCCGCTGGGGCGCACAACTCGACGTCCGCCACATCACCCTGGACGGCGACCTCACCGAACAAGCCGTCGCCGCCTACATCGCCAAGTACGCGACCAAGGCCGCCGAATGCGTCGGCACCCTGGACCGCCGCATTCAGCCCCTGGACAACCTGGCCGCACTCCCGGTGCGCGAGCACGCCCGCCGTCTCATCGCCGCCTGCATGCGCCTGGGCAGCCATCCCGGCCTTGCCGACCTACGGCTCACCCACTGGGCTCACATGCTCGGCTTCCGCGGCCACTTCTCCACCAAGAGCCGCCACTACTCCACCACCCTTGGCGAACTCCGCGCCGCGCGCGAGCAGCACATGCGCAACCAGGAGATCACCACGGGCCGTCTGCCTTTGTTCGACGAGGACACCGTCCTCGTGATCGCCCACTGGGCCTACGTCGGACAAGGGCTCTCCGCTGGCGACCAGCTCCTCGCCGCCGCCATCACCGGTACACCGCTCTCAGGTCCAGCTCGATCGGAGGCCACCCATGAATGACCTCGTGCTCACCGTTGACGAGGCCGCTGCGCGGCTCCGCGTCAGCCGGTGGACCCTCTACACCCTGATCCGCTCAAACCAACTCCGAAGCTTCAAGATCGGCCGCCGTCGCCTCATCGAGGTCGAGGCGCTGAACGAGTGCATCAAGACCCTGGCAGAGGTGGCCTGATGACGAAGACGACACTCGGCACGCCAGAGGAAGAGCCCAAGCGCCGCACCGGCCGCCGCATCCGTAAGCGCTCAAACGGCGAGGGAAGCATCTGGCCGCGCAAGGACGGCCGCTACGGCTACGCCGCCTTCGTTCAGACCACAGCGGGCACCGTCAAGCGTGTCCAGGGCTCCGCCCGTACCCAGGATGACGCGAGGAAGAAACTGACCGAGCTTCTCCGCCAGGCCGACGAGGGCATACCCGTCTCGTCCGAGAATTGGACGCTGGCCGACTTCCTGACGTACTGGCTCAAGCACATCGTCAGCCAGGAGCGGCGCCCCAAGACCTACCAGGGGTACGAGGGCGTCGTCCGGCTTCACCTCATCCCTGGTCTGGGCAAGAAGCGCCTCGGCAAGCTCACCGCCCAGGACGTCCGCCTCTTCATCAACCGCGTCCGCTCCGAATGCCAGTGCTGCCGAAACGGTTGGGATGCTTCCCGCGAGAAGCCAGTGTGCTGCGCCCTGAAGAGCGGGCAGTGCTGCGAGTCCCGCCTGTCCACCCGCATGGTCCAGTCCATACATGCGGTCCTGCGGAACGCTTTGGAGTGCGCCGTACGCGAGGAGATCATCGCGCGCAACGTCGCCAAGCTCGTCAAGGTCCCGGTGCCCAAGTACAAGGTCAATCGCGGCCTTACCGTCCCGCAGGCCCGCGCCGTCCTCAAGGTCGCTCGGGACCACCGCCTCTACGCGCTGTACGTCCTGGCGCTCTGCCTCGGCCTGCGTCGTGGGGAACTCCTCGGGCTCCGCTGGACGGACGTCGACCTTGAGACTGGCAAGTTGGAAGTGGTCCAAAGCCTCCAGCGGGTCGCGGGTCGCCTCCAGTTCGTCCGTCCCAAGACCTCCGACTCGGAACGGACCGTCCCGCTGCCGCCCATCTGTGTGGAGGCCCTGCGGGAACACCGTAAGAAGCTGTTCGCCGAACGCTCGGACCGCTGGGAGGAGTGGACGGAACACGGCCTGGTGTTCCCCTCGCGGTGCGGCACCCCGATGGAGCCGGACAACCTACGGCGAAGTTGGGGAGCGATCCGCAAGGCCGCTGGCCTCGGCGAGATGCGGTTCCACGACCTCCGCCACACCTGTGTGACGCTCTTGCTCAACCTCGGCACGCCACCCCAGGTTGTCCGCGACATTGTCGGCCACAGCGACATCGAAGTCACCATGACGATCTACGCCCACGCCTCCCTCGACGATAAACGCCTTGCCCTGGGGAAGCTCAGCACTGCGCTCTCATAAGCCAAAGACATATCGCCCGTAATGCACCGCAAGGGCGATATGTCTTTTTTTCTGTGCCAAGAACGGGATTCAAGACAAAGGACGGCTGACTCAGATCGCTGGAAAAGTGCCGTTCATTGCGGCGGGAGTACCGCAAACATCCCTATGATTGTCCATACGTTCGCAACAGCTTGGCTCGCAACACCACTCGCCTCGCTCCTCACAGCGTCACTTGGGTGCCTGCTGCAGCGGCACTTCAGCCGCGGTGAGGAGGTGAAGTTCAGTGCCGAAGCGACGTCGGAAGCAGCCTGCAAGTGAACGTGCGTGGGTGGTGCCCGCCCTCAAGGTTGCCGCAGCCCTCGGAAGCTTGGTGGCGACCATAATGCGACTCCTACAGGAGCGCTAAAGACAGGCACCCACGACTGGCCGGTTCGGCATCCAGCTGAGCCGGCCAAAGCGCGTGTACACGACTTCTGTACAGGTACTTAGCGTAGCCCAGATGTAAGCACGACTACAAAGCTTTCCGATGGTGACCCCGCTTAGTGGTCCCGATCCCACTGACTACCGCTTAGTGGTCCCGATCCCACTGACTACCGCTTAGTGGTCCCGATCCCACTGACTACCGCTTAGTGGTCCCGATCCCACTGACTACCGCTTAGTGGTCTCGCCTGGAAGTCTCTCGGGGTTGACTTCTGACTGGTGGGGATGCGGTTGCGTGATCAGAGGTCAGCGTTGGCGATGTGCAAGTCACCGGCGAGGTCGAAAACATCCTCGACCTCGCCGGTGAACCAGATCTGGTCCTCATACTTCCCGTTGCCGGCCACGTAGATCGCCGAGCCCCACCGGTGAGCCGATCCGCCGTAGCGCAGGCGGAGCAAGGGCAGCCGCTCACCGTCGCGCAGCTCGCCGTCGACATAGGCGAACTGGGCGCAGAAACGGACATTCACCCCGATCAGTTGCGGCCAGTTCTGCTCGGCACGCTCCCACAGCCGCTGCTGCAGGGAGATCTTGGTGGACGCGGGGATCGCGGGCATACCGACCATCGTGCCCTACCGGCGTGTCGCACCGGCACATCCCGACCATGATCGGGCAACCTCGACGAGGTCTGCCCGCCCGATCCCGAAAGACCCCGGTGCCCGCTCCCTCCGCTCGCCAGATCACCATGACCGCCGCCGAACGGCGACGGCTCAAGCAGATCGCCCACTCCCACACCGCTGCCCACCAACTGGTGATCCGTGCCCGGATCGTGCTGGACGCCGCACACGGCTACTCCAACAACGCGATCGCCCGGCGGCACCAGGTGAGCGTGGACACCGTCCGCTTATGGCGGGGCCGCTACGACAGCCGCAAAGGCCCGGCCAGCCTTGGCGACCGGCGCCGACCGGGCCGGCCCCGGCAGTTCACGCCCATCCAGATCGCCGAGGTCAAGGCGCTGGCCTGCCAACTGCCCGCCGAGTCCGGCGCACCGCTGTCACGCTGGAGCAGTAGCGAACTGGCCCGCGAGGTGGTCACCCGGGGCCTGGCCCCAGCGATCTCGGCCTCCAGTGTCCGCCGCATCCTGGCCGAGGACACCCTCAAGCCCTGGCAGCACCAGTCATGGATCTTCATCCGTGACCCGGCCTTCAGCGTCAAGGCCGCCCGCGTGCTGGAGTTGTACGCCCGCCACTGGGACGGGGCCGCGCTCGGCGACGACGAGTACGTGATCAGCGCCGATGAGAAGACCTCTACCCAGGCCCGCTGCCGCTGCCACCCCACCCTACCGCCGGGACGGTCGCGGATATGCGCGTCAACCACGACTACGACCGCGGCGGCGCGCTGGCCTACCTGGCCGCCTACGATGTCCACCACGCCCGCGTTTTCGGCCGCTGCTCGCCCAAGACCGGCATCGTGCCGTTCATGGACCTGGTCGAACAGGTCATGACCCAAGAAGCCTACGCCTCGGCCAGGCGGGTGTTCTGGATCGTCGACAACGGCTCCAGCCACCGCGGCGAGGCCGCCGCCGACCGGCTCACCGCCCGCTTCCCCAACGCGGTCCTGGTGCACACGCCCGTGCATGCCTCCTGGGTGAACCAGGTGGAGATTTACTTCTCCATCGTGCAGCGCAAGGTCGTCTCACCCAACGACTTCACCAGTCTTGACCAGGTCGAAGACCGGCTAATCGCCTTCGAGCGTCGTTACAACGAGACCGCCCGGCCCTTCCGATGGAAGTTCACCCCGGCCGACCTCGAGGACCTACTGGCCCGGATCGAGCGACACGAACAGAAAGAGCGCGACTCCCAGCAGCCCATCGACTGCGAGCATCAGCCTGCCGTACTCGCCCCAGCCGCGTAACCCCCGAGAGATTTACGGAGACGACCACTTAGTGGTCCCGGCCCCACTGACTACCGCTTAGTGGTCCCGGCCCCAAAAGATGCGAAGACAGTCGAGGACGTTGCTGTCACTGTTGCTGTCAGCGGAGATCAAAAAGCCCCGAACGGTGATCCGTCCGGGGCATCTTTGCTGGTGAAGTGTGGTGGTCAGGGGCAGGGTCGAACTGCCGACCTTCCGCTTTTCAGGCGGACGCTCGTACCAACTGAGCTACCTGACCTAGAGCGGTCCTGACGGGACTTGAACCCGCGACCTCCACCTTGACAGGGTGGCGAGCACTCCAAACTGCTCTACAGGACCTTGCGTTTCTTGCTGTTTGCGCTCGCTTAGCTTACCAGCTCTGCGGTGGTCTTCGACCAGCCGTTTTTGCGGTGCGCCAAACGCTCGCGGTGCCCCCAACGGGATTCGAACCCGTGCCGCCGCCTTGAAAGGGCGGTGTCCTAGGCCGCTAGACGATGGGGGCTCAGGATTCCCTGTCGCCTTCCGTCGGAGACCTCTGAAGCATAGGGGACGATTGCCCCTGATGCCAAAGTGGCGGACCGGCGTGCGGCGACGGAGTGCCAGTGACCGATCCCGTTGGCGACGGGGCGTTCGTTGGCGCTGGAGAAATCATACGTTGTGGGTTGGGCTCCACGTGACGCTGGATGTACACCGACTGCTCCCCCAACCCGCCCAGCGTGATGTCGTCCCACGCCTGCAGGCGCTTGGTCTCCTTGTCGAAGTACAGAACCGAGGCCTGGACCGGGGTGGGCTGGGCGTGCTCGAGCGCGCGCAGGCCGGCGCCCCCGGTGGAGCCTTGGATGAGCATGCGGGTGCCGGACGGGAACATGGTCGTTTTGCGCTCATGGGTGTGGCCGGCCAGGATCATGGGAGCGGCGCCGGTGAAACCCTTGCCGACGTCCGGGTCGTGTACGGCCACCACGTCGGCCTTGCCGACCTTGCCGAGGTGAGCACGGGCGAATTGCGCCAGAGTCGCCGGGTTCGAGTCGACGGGCACCGACAGGTCCGGGGTGAAGCGGGGATCGCCCAGGCCGTAGATGGTCAGTCCGGCCACCGTTTGGGTCTTGTTGTCCAGGACGACGGCGTTCTTCTGCCTCTCGACTGCTCTCTGGGTGGACATGGAGTCATGGTTGCCGCGTACGTACACGTACGGGACTCCGAGGCGGCCGATCTCGTCGACGAACTTGTTCTCGGCCTTGGTGCCATGGTCGGAAATATCGCCCGAGTCGATGACCAGGTCCACAGCGAACTGATCCTTGAGCGAGCGGATGACGTTCCAGGCGATCGGGTTGATGTGGATATCGGAGACATGGAGGACCCGAATGGATCTGGGGTCGGCGTCGTACAGGGGGAGGGTTGAGACAGTGTCGTACAGCTTCGAGACGTTCGTAACCAGTTTGGTGAGCTGGGAGCGGTACGACTCGAAACGCGTCACAATCGACTCCGCGCTGCCCACCAGAGACGGCGCGGCGGCGACCAGGCCCGAGTAGCGAGGCTCCATGAGGGAGTTCGGGCGGAAGGTGAGCGCGGCGAGCGCGCCGGTGCCGGCGAGCGCCACGGAGGCCGCCAGGAGGCCCAGCAGGGCCACGCGCGGGCGTCTGAAGACCATCAGGACTGCGATCAGCGCCCCGGCGCCGGCGCACAGGAGCGAGCGGATGACGAGGGCCCGCGCACCGTCCAACAGATCGCTCTCGATGAGCTGGGGCAGCCGGTCCGCCAGGCGCGGATCCTCGAGGAAGGCCCTCGCGCGATCCTGGTCGATGTTCTCGAGCGTGATGCGCAGCCGGAGCGGCGCGTCGTGGGTGCGGAACGTGAGCGTGCCGAGCGGGCTGGCGTCCACGACCGTCTCGCCGTTCCAGGCTGGCCGGAGGGACATGCCGGTCTCGACGGGACCCACCTGAGCACGCACGGTGCCGCTGAAGAAGATCCCCAGCCACGCGCCCACAGCGGCGACGAGCAGTACGGCCGCCACTCTCGACGGCCTCGATCGGAGGATTGCCTTGGATCTATGGACGAACTTCATACGGTTTCTTGCTTACCTGACCGTCGGGGCAGAATGGCAAGTGTGATCGAGGTATCGCGGGACAAGTTCGAGGAACTCGTGGCTGAGGCATTGGACACGATTCCCGCCGACCTCACGGCAGCCATGAGCAATGTCGTCGTCGTCGTGGTCGATGATCCGCCAGAGCCCCATCTGCTCGGCCTGTACACCGGTGTCCCCCTCACCGAACGCGGCGACTGGTACTCAGGAGTCCTGCCCGACCGCATCGAGATCTACCGCAATCCCATATGCCAAATTTGCGATTCCGAGGACGACGTGATCGACGAGGTACGCATCACGGTCGTCCACGAGGTCGCCCACCACTTCGGCATCGACGACGCAAGGCTCCACGAGCTCGGGTGGTAACCCTTTGCCTTTGGTTGGCTTCTTTGGGTTGCGGCTGACCAAGTGATCGGGCACCTTAGGTGACATAGCGAACACCCTGAGTCAGGCACATCGGAGTCCAATGGGGGCCATGCGGGCGCGACGGGCGCCGGGACGGCATCGACGTGCGGACATACACCAAGCCACGTATCGGGAAGTCATCGCCATTAGGGAGTTTCGGGCACTCTGGTACGGCCAGGGCCTGTCGCTCCTCGGCGACCAGCTCGCGCAGGTCGCACTCGCCGTGCTGGTCTACAACCGCACGCACTCGGCCCTCGCCACGGCCGGTGTGTACGCGCTGACGTACCTTCCCTCGATCGTCGGCGGCCCGCTGCTGGCGGGGCTTGCGGACCGGTTCGCCCGCCGGGCCGTCATGCTGAGCTGCGATCTGATCCGAGCGGGGCTGGTGGCCGCGATGGCGGTGCCCGGGATGCCGTTCTGGGCGTTGTGCTCGCTGGTGTTCCTCGTGGTGCTGCTCAGCGCGCCGTTCTCGGCCGCGCGGGCGGCACTGCTGCCCGAAATCCTGGCAGGCGACAGGTACGTCATCGGCTCGGCCATCCAGAACATGACGAACCAGGCCGTTCAGATGCTCGGTTTCGCGGCGGGCGGAGCGCTGATCGCCACGATGGGCCCGTACCGGGCGCTCGCCCTCGACGCGGCGACGTTCCTCGGCTCCGCGTTGATCCTGATCTCCGGCGTCCGCCGCCGGCGCGCCGCCAACGACGACGCCTCGAAGCCGTCCATGTGGACCATGACCAGGGCGGGGGCCAGGCTCGTCTTCGGGTCGAAGAAGCTACGGACACTTGTCCTGTTCGCCTGGTTGTGCGGCTTCTACGTGCTCCCCGAAGGCATCGCGGTGCCGTACGCGGCCAAGCTCTACACGGGCACGTTGCCGGTCCCGGTGATCACCGGGCTGCTCATGGCGGCGATGCCGACCGGGACGGTGGTGGGGGCGTTCCTTTTCAGCAGGTTCGTGTCACCGCCGGGGCGGCTGCGGCTCATGGGCTGGATGGCCATGCTGAGCTGCGCGCCCCTGATCGTGACCGCGATGCGGCCGCCTCTGGCCGTGGTGCTGGCGGCGTGGGTTCTGTCGGGGATCGGCGGGGCGTACCAGCTCGCGGCCAATGCCGCCTTCGTCCAGTCCGTTCCGCCCGAACGTCGCGCCCAGGCGTTCGGGATCGTGCAGTCGGGGCTGATGGCCGTACAGGGGATCGGGATCTTGGTGGGTGGGTTCGCGGCGGAGAGACTCGGTCCTGAGCCGGTGGTCGCGCTGGCCGGGATCACCGGGGTCACCTGCGCGGCCGCGCTCGCCATGGTCTGGACCGAGTCTCGGGGTGACAAGGCCGCCCGGGTGCGTGTCCGGGCCGCGGCGTGATCACGGCTGGGGCTTGTGCTCGCCGCTCCAGTCGGTGCCCGTGCCGCGGTTCTGCGACTTGCTGACCAGGTCCTGCACGATGGAGGTGTCGCTGTCCTCGTCCGGCATGAGGAGCCAGCCGATCGCGTACACGCCGACGCCCAGGCCGCCGAACAACGTCGCGATCGCCAGCGCGATGCGGATCATGTTCGCGTCGATTCCGACGTACTCGCCGATGCCGGAGCAGACGCCGGCGACGATCCTGCCCTTGTGGGTGCGGCGGAGCTTCTTGACGTTGTGCTCGTGGTATTCGCTCATGTCTCAAGACTGCCCGCGTACCCGGTGTTAGCACATCGGGATTCCCCCTGGTAGAACCCTGGTAACCCCTTACGTGTAAGGAGAGGATTCACGATGGACGACCTGCTTCGCCTCGACGAGCGGCTCAACGCCGACCAGCGGCTGATCCGCGACACGGTCAGATCCTTCGTCTCCGACCGCATCCTCCCGCACGTCGGGGACTGGTTCGAGGAGGCCACCTTCCCCGCGCGCGAGCTCGCGCCAGAGCTCGGCTCCCTAGGCCTGCTCGGCATGCACCTCCAGGGGTACGGCTGCGCCGGGACGGACGCGGTGTCGTACGGCGTGGCCTGCCGGGAACTGGAGGCAGGCGATTCCGGGCTGCGTTCGTTCGTGTCCGTCCAGGGATCGCTGGCCATGTTCCCCATCTGGCGGTACGGCTCGGATGAGCAGAAGGATGAGTGGCTGCCCCGGATGTCCGCCGGCGAGGCGATCGGCTGCTTCGGCCTGACGGAGCCGGACCATGGGTCCGATCCAGCCGGCATGCGGACGTACGCCAAGAAGGACGGATCCGACTGGATCCTGAACGGCAGCAAGATGTGGATCACCAACGGCTCGATCGCCGACGTGGCCGTGGTCTGGGCGCAGACCGACGAGGGCATCCGCGGCTTCGTCGTGCCGACCTCCACCCCTGGCTTCTCCGCCCCCGAGATCCACAAGAAGTTGTCCCTTCGCGCCTCCATCACCTCATCCCTCTACTTCGACGATGTGCGTCTGCCCGAGTCCGCTGTGCTTCCGGGGGTCGTCGGCTTGAAGGGCCCGCTGTCGTGCCTGTCGGAGGCCCGCTTCGGCATCGTCTGGGGCGTGGTGGGTGCCGCGCGCGCGTGCCTGGAGTCGGCCGTCGAGTACGCGAAGACCCGCGTCCAGTTCGACAAGCCGATCGGGGCGTTCCAGCTGACGCAGGAGAAACTGGCCTGGATGTACGTGGGGCTGGCCCAGGCCGGTCTTACCGCGCTGCATCTCGGGGAGCTGAAGGACGCGGGGCGGCTGGAGCCGCGGCAGATCAGCTTCGGCAAGCTGGCCAACGTACGGGCGGCGCTGGACATCGCCCGGCAGGCGCGCTCCATCTTGGGAGGGAACGGGATCACGCTGGAGTATCCGGTGATCAGGCACATGAACAACCTCGAGAGTGTCCTGACGTACGAAGGGACCCAGGAAATTCACACGCTGGTGCTCGGGGAGGCGCTCACCGGGATCGCCGCGTACCGTTGAGCCGGTGTTCTTCGATCCCGGATCTTCACCACGTGTGTGCGCCCGGGGCGTCTCGTTCGGCTCGGGCCCGCGTATCGGGCAGACCTGGACCTGGACCTGAACGTCGGGTTCTGGTTCGATCAGGAAACTGATGGCTGCGTCGATCCGTTACTGTGAGGGGCGGGGAACCGCGTCGCGTACTGGGCGGTAATCTCTGTACCCTTGCTGTACGTGGGGGCGTTAGCTCAATTGGCAGAGCTGCGGACTTTTAATCCGTAGGTTCCGGGTTCGAGCCCCGGGCGCCCTACCACTTCTCACCCTCTTGACCAGGGACTTCACTTCGCTCTGGGAATCCGCAGGGTCGCCGGACACCTCTTGGGAGACCGAGGGGAGACCGCCAGTTTGAGAGACCGCCCTCGGGACGATCGCGACACTCGCGTCGGCAGCGGCGTGCGCTAGCTCCGGCAGGACCGTCGTGTACGTGTTCTCGGTCAAATTGGTCGAACTGTGACGCAGCATCGTGGACACCATCTTCGTGTCCGCGCCGGCGGCGTAGGCGAGCGTGGCCGCACAGTGGCGGAGGTCGTGGAGCCGGATCGGCGGTAGGCCCGCCTTGTAGGCGAGTTGGGAGAACAACCGCTGACCCACGCCGGGTGCAGCTCCGTACCGTCCTCATGGGTGAAGATGCGGCTGGTGTCCGTCCACGCCTCACCCCACTGCAGGCGCTCGGCGTTCTGCCGCACCCGGTGTTCCTGCAGTACGGCCACCGTGCCGGTGTCCAGGGCCACGACGCCATCGCTGGCCTCGGTCTTGGGATCGCCCTCCTCGAAGACCCAGCCGATCTGAACGAGCTGCTTGGCCACGGCCAAGGTCCGCTCCTCGGTGTTGAGGTCCTCCCAGCGAACACCGCACCCTTCTCCGCGGCGCAGCCCTCGGAACGCTATGACGTGGAACAAGGCATACAGCCGGTGCTCGGCAGCGGCGTCGAGAAACGCGGCCAGTTGGACCGGCGTCCACACCATCACTGGCGACGGCCGCAACTCGGCGGACTCCCACACCCGAACGGCGCTTACTTTCTTCCCGCCGACCTCCGCGCGCACGGTCTCCAGGCGGGCGGCGAACTCGGCGTTGAACGCCTCCACCCGCTGCTTCGTCCACACGAGGGCCTTGGGCCGCTTCACCGCGTCCAGCTTGATCGCGGCGGCATTGTTCGTGCTGATGATCTGCTGACGCACGGCGTCGCTCAGCACGGTGGACAGGGTGGCGCGGATACGCTGCTTGGTCGCCGGGCCGGTGATGCGCTGGCCGCGCACCGAGGCGCGCACCTCGGGATCCTCCGAGTTGCGCGCCTTCAGAATGGCCTCGTTCTTCTCGTCGATGACCGTGAACACGCGCTGCAGGACCGAAACCCACAGCCGATCCATCCGGATGTGGGCGAGCACATCCTTCAGGTGGTGCTTGTAGTGGCTGCGGTAGCCGCGCAGGGTCGTCTTGTGGATATCGCCCGTGCGCTCATGGGTCTCCATGCACTGCTCGAAGAAGTCGCCGAACAGCATGGAGCCGAGCTGCTGGCCGCTCGTGTACTTGCGGCGCAGCTCATCGAAGTCGGGTAGCGGCGCCTGCTTCTTGTTGGCTGCCTTGATCATCTCGCGGATCTCCATCCGCGCCTCGTGTCCCTCCGGGCCGGCCTCGGGGATGTCGAGCAGCCGGAGAACCTTCTCGTAGAACGCGATCAGGTCCTTCTCGGTCCTGAACCCGCCCAGGCGCAGATAGACGCGCTTTCCATCAGGCTCCTTGGGCAGTTCTTCCTTTCCGTGCCGCGTGCCATGGTTGGGGGTCCAGGAGCCGTCCGCCCGCCGCAGCTTGGGACACACTGCGATTTCTACCTGGTCATGGACGTCCTGTCCGGCCGAAGCAGGACGCTACGGCGCGTCAGCGGACCCGGACGGGCAGGGTGTGCAGCCCACGGATGAGGGTGCTGGCGCGCCATTGCAGGACGGGCGAGCCCAGTTCGATGCTGGAGAAGCGGCCGAGCAGCCTTCCGATGGCGATCTGCGCCTCCAGCCGGGCCAGCGGCGCGCCCACGCAGTAGTGGATGCCATGACCAAAGGCCAGATGGCCGCCGCCTGGCCTGGTGAGGTCGAGCCGGTCAGGATCAGGGTAGCGGTCCGGGTCGCGGTTGGCGGCCAGCAGGGAGATGAAGACGAACTCGCCCTCGGGGATTAAGACGTCGCCGACGCGGATCGGCTCGGTGGTGAAGCGCAGGGTCGCGATGTTGATCGGGCCGTCGAAGCGCAGGAACTCCTCCACCGCGCCCGGCAGCAGTGAGGGGTCGGCCCGCAGCGCGGCCAGCTGGTCCGGGGTGCCGATCAGGGCGAGCACGCTGTTGGCGATCAGGTTGACCGTGGTCTCGTGGCCCGCCACGAGCAGCAGGAACGCCATGGACACCACTTCGTCCGCGGTCAGCCGGTCGCCTTCGTCGGAGATGTGCACGAGCTCCGACAGCAGGTCCTCGCCGGGCGCGGCCCGCTTGGCGGCGACGAGGCCCGTCAGGTAGGCCAGCATCCACGCGTGGGCCGCGCGCATCTCCTCGCCCGACGAGGCCGCCACGAAGGGGGCGGTCCAGGTCCTGAACTCGTCGTGGTCCGCGGCCGGGATGCCGAGCAGCTCGCAGATGACGGCGATCGGCAGGGGGAAGGCGAACGACTCCATGAGGTCGAACTCGCCCGCCTCCGCCATGCCGTCGAGCAGACCGTCGGTGATCTGCTCGATGCGCGGGCGCAGCCGCGACACCGTCCTGGCGGTGAACGCCTTGTTCACCAGTTTGCGCAGGCGCGTGTGGTCGGGCGGGTCGGAGTTGAGCATGTGGGCCGACAACGACGAGGCGTACGGCCCCGCCGTCCCCGGTGGGAACAGCTTCACCGCCCTGGCGCTGTCCTTGGCCAGCCTGGGGTCGTTGAGCAGCTCCCTGGCTTCGGCGTACCTGGTGACCAGCCAGACCCTGAGCCGCCGGTGCGCGGTCGCGGGCCGTACCGGCCCCGCCTCGCGGGCGCGCCGGTAGACCGGATGCGGATCCTGGAAGAAGGCCCGGTCGAGGTTGAGTGCCGGGTCCGTGACCGATTCGCTGTACCGCAACGTTCGCCTCTCTCCAGCTCGGCGGGCGCCCGCCGAGACCGCCGTACGATCTCCGCTAGCCTCGGGCGGGCAGGGCGTCTGTCACCTCGTCGATGAGGCCGGCCAGCTCGCCCGGCCGCGACAGGAACGGAGAATGGCTCCCCGGCAGGTGCCTGACCACCCCGGCCATCGTGAGCTGCCGCTTGATGAACAGCTCGGGCATGCTCCGGTCATCGTCGCAGACGATGAGCGCGGAAGGCACCGCTCGCCACGAGGCCCGCGTCTGCCGCTCGGTGAAGGCACGCGCGCTCTGTGGCCTGAGCCGGGCGACAGCCGCCTCCGCCCACTGCGCGGGTACGTCGTGGTAGAGCGCCTCGACCGGCGGCTCAGGAGCCGGCAGCAGCTCGGCGTCGTGGGGGAACCACGGCCCGCCGAGCGGCGTGACCACCGCCTCCCCCGCCTCCAGCATGTGGGCCGCGAGGTAGACGAGCCGCCGCACGTTCGACACGGTCTCGGCCACCTCGGTGACGGGGACGCCGCCGTAGGAGTGCGCGAGCACGGTGACCGGTCCCTCGATGGCGCGCAGATGTTCCCGTACGGCCCGCGCGTCGTCGTACATCCCCGCGTGTGGATCCCCCGACGTGCTCGGCAGGTCCACCGTGGACGTGCGCCAGCCGCGTTCTTCCAGCTCGGGTACCAGCCGATCCCAGCACGACGGTCCGTGCCAGGCGCCGTGCACGAGCACCAGCGTCTCCTTGTTCACCACGTTCTCCCCCCGTTTTCGCATGACACCCGGCCAGGATGGCAGGGCCGCGAATACGCGCCGCCTATACGGCATTGACGCGATGTCAGCGCGATGACGCACCGGCCCCGGGCCGCTGATGAGTTCGGCGGGGGTGCAGTCCTCAATGACGCGGCCGTCATCCAGGACCAGAGGTGGCCTCGTCCGGCACGATGACGGGCGGGTTCACGAGAAGCACGCGAGCCAGGGCGATCAACTGCTGTTCACCGGCCGAGAAGCGGCTGCCGCGGTCGCTGACATCAGCCTGGTAACCGTCTTGGAGCCGTAGCCGCCCCAGCGAGCGTATGGTTGCCGGGCCTCATCGTGGTGCGGCACCGGCACGGCCCGCAACGCCTCCCTCGAACGCGGTCGCCGCACGCATGTTCGGACCGCCGTAACAGCGCGGTTCGGCCAGCCGGCCCGTGGAGGTGCCATACCCGCCGTTGCGCGGCAGAGGCGTCTCCCGTGAGCTTGTGTGACAGCGTCGACTTGCCGACACCTGCGGATCCACGGATGAAGAGGAGATCCAGGCGTTGGCGATCAGCTTCAGCCGTTCCAGCCGGAACCGCTCGCGTTCGGCAGCCTCGCCCGGGGCCCCGCCAGCGCCGTACCCGTCCAGAGACCGTCGACCGGCTCACTGATCCGCACGAAGCTGCTGCTACTGGCGAGAACATCATCAGGACGGCCTGCTGTTGCGGCGTACCGAGATCCATCCGCGCGCCGGCGCAATCGGGGCCGAGCGGGCCGAGAACGGTGAGTCTGCAGGCGGGCGGCCGCGGCCGTCATATGACGTCCACGGTCGCGGCCGCCGCGCCGGGTCCGTTGGCGATGCCCTGGCCAACGCCGGTGACGGCCGGACGGGCAGCGCCACCGGTCGTACGGAGATCGCGGCTCTGGCCCGTATATGAGGATCTCGCTGCGACATCAACTTGTATGCAACTCCCGCGTGGTTGCCGCCCCTCGGCGAGGTGGACGGCCTGGGGTTGTTGAGCAGTTCCCTGGCCTTGGCTTACCTGGTGACCAGTCAAATCCGGCAAAGGTTGTGGACCGGGTCCGTGACCGATTCGCCGTACTGCAATCGGCCGCAGTCCTGAAAAGCAGAGGCGCGTACGTCTTCACAACTTCCGGGAGTCTCCTGGTTCGTCGGGGAACGCCATCCAGTCCCTCGCCGAACTCCTCAGCGTCACAGACGTCGCGAAGCGACTCGTCGGCCCCGATGCGGAGATCCGAATGTTGGAGGTGCGGGAGGGGTCGCTCCGCCTCCGAGTCAAGACTCCGCGATGGGACCCTTGCGCGCCAAGGCCGGACCAGCTCTGTGCACGCTCTGACCACCACGCGGCGTTCTGATCCGGCGGCGGTACTCGCGCGGGGACGCGCCGGTGACCCGCTTGAACGCGTTGCTCAGTGCGCTCTCCGAGCTGTAGCCGACCTTGCGGGCGATCGTCGCCACCGTGTCGTCGCCGCGGCGCAGGCGGTCGGTGGCCAGTTCGATCCGCCAGCCGGTCAGGTAGTCCAGCGGGCTCTGCCCGACGGTCTGCTTGAAGCGGGCCGCGAGTGTCGACCTGGACACCGCCGCGGTCTCGGCCAGTTCCGCCACCGTCCAGGTGTGGGCCGGACGGGCGTGCATGGCCTGGAGCGCCGGGGCCACGATCGGGTCGGTGAGCCCGGCCATCCAGCCGGACACCGCACTTGCCCCGGCGACGGCCAGGTGCAGGCGCAGCAGGTGAATCAGCATGACCAGGGCGAGGTGCTCAGTGACCAGTGTCGAGGCCAGCGACTGGTCGCGCAGCTCTGCGTCGATCTGCTCAAGCGCCCAGCGTACGGTCGCGGCCTCGGTGGTGCGGCCGGGCACATGGATCACTGGCGGCAGCACGTCGAGCAGCAGTTCGCGCGCCCGCTCGCCGAAGTCGAACCGGCCGCCGATGAAGACCGCATCCTCTCCGGTCCCCACCCGGGCAACGCCGTCGGTGGCCGACGCGAAAACCGGGCCGGCCGGGACCGGCCGCAGCCCTGAACCGCTGGCCATGGTGAAGGCGCGTGGCCGGGTGAGCAGGAAGCAGTCGCCCTCGGCCAGCTCGATCGGCTCCAGTACGCCGTCGACGCTGAGCAGGCAGCCGCCGCGGCGCACCGCGACGAACTTGACCGCCGACGGCGGCTCGTACGACAGCGCCCACTCACCGCCGGCCACCAGCCTGACGGACAGGCGGCTGGTCGTGCCGACGAGGGCGAGGACGTCTTCGAGGGGATCAGTTGCTTGGACGCTCACTCAACTATGTTGGATCCTGAACCATTCCAAGTCCAAACGCCGCTCCTTACCGTTACTGTCATGACACGTAAGTCCACCCCGTTCAACGCCAAGACCACCGCCTACGAGATCCTCACCGGTGTCGACCTCAGCGGGCGGCGGATCATCGTCACCGGCGGAGCCTCCGGGATCGGCCTGGAGACCGTACGGGCGCTGCAGGGTGCGGGGGCCGAGGTCACCGTCGCGACCCGCAACCCCACCGGCGGCCAGCGAGCCTTGGACCTGAGCGATCTCGGCTCGGTGCGCGCGTTCGTGGACGATTGGAGCGGGCCGGTGCACGTGATCGTGGCGAACGCCGGGATCATGGCTCTGCCTGCCCGCCAGGTCGCCGCCAACGGCTGGGAGCTGCAGCTGGCGACGAACTTTCTCGGGCACTTCGCACTGATCACCGGCCTGCGGGAGAACCTGCGGCAGGCAGGCGACGCGCGGGTTGTCATGGTGAGTTCGGGCGCTCAGCGACTGGCCCCGTTCGACTTCGACGATCCGCATTTCGAGCGCCGCCCGTACGACCCGTGGGTCGCGTACGCGCAGTCGAAGACAGCCGACGTGCTGCTCGCGGTCGGCGCCGCCCGGCGTTGGGCCGCCGACGGAATCACCGCGAACGCGCTCGAGCCCGGATACATCCACACCAACCTGCAGCGGCACCTCGACGAGGACACCATGCGAGCAGCGGGCGCGATGGACGACGAGGGGAACCTGGTGACCCCCGACTATTACAAGACCCCGGAGCAGGGCGCTGCCACCTCGGTGCTGCTCGCCGGGTCGCCGCTGCTGGACGGTGTGACGGGCCGGTTCTTCTCCTCCGAGAACCAGGAGGCCGAGGTGGTGCGGGGCGGTCCGGACGCGACCGCAGGCGTCGCCGCCTGGTCGGTGGACCCGGCCGCCGCGGACCGTCTCTGGGCCTACGCGCTCACAGCGACAACGGACCACTAAACCGAGGCGTCGTCACCGGCACGTCCCAGCCGCGCTCGCCGATCGCCTCCACCTCGGCACGCACCCCCCAAGACGGCCGTCATCAGCATGGCCGGGCCGCTGCCGAGAGAAACCCCTAAGGCCGAGTCCGACGCCGCACCGATCACGAGTTCGCCGACGGCCGTCGGGCGCCCCGGCGACAGGCCGACATGCACAGGAGCGTCACCATGTCCCAACATGTCGTACGAGAATCTTGGAGCACCATTCATGACTACTGTGATGCTTGTGCACGGCGCCTGGCACCAGCCAAGCAGCTGGGCCCGGCTTGAGGACGAGTTGCACGCTCTCGGCTATGCCACGCGCACGCCGGCGCTCCCAAGCGCCGGCGAACATCCCACCGCAGGCATGCATGACGATGCCGCCGTACTGGCTGCGGAACTGGCGTCGATCGCAGGACCGGTCGTGCTCCTCGGGCACTCCTACGGAGGCATCCCGATCACCGAGGCCGCCGCCGAAGCGAGCAATGTTGATCGGCTGATCTACCTCGCCGCCTACATGCCGGACAAAGGACAGTCGATGTACGCCATCCACAGCCTCCCCGATCCCGAAGACACAAGCGGCCTGTTCCCGCTCAGCAACGAACCACGTGTCTCCCTCTACGGCGATCTGCCCGACGAAGAGGCTGAACAGGCGGTGAGCAAGCTGGTCAACCAGACCATCCGATCATTCGCGGAGAAGGTCGACGTAGCCGCCTGGCGCAGCATCCCGTCCACTTACATCATCACGGAGCAGGACCAGGCCATCCCACTCGCACTGCAGGAGCAGATAGCAGCCCAAGCGACCGAAACCCGCCGGCTCCCTGGCGGGCATTCGCCGTTCCTGTCCCAGCCACGACGGCTGGCCACTCTCATCGACGAGATCGTACAGTCGGCCCGCTGGTAGATCAGGGTCATCCAACGCAGCACCAGGGCGCGAATACCCCGTGCAGGACCTCGATCCGGCCGTACCCGGCGGCCACGTCCTCGATCTCCAGCAGGTCAGGGGCCGCGCCCTCGGTCCCAAGCAGGCTAGTCGTCGGCATCGGCGGGCTCCCCCAGGTAAGCGGCGCGGGCCGCCGGATCGGCGGCCGGGCCAGCCCGGCCAGCGGCTCGTCCAGCAGCAGCACACTGGGCTCGACCGCCAGCGCACGAGCGATCTCCAAGCGGCGCTGCAGCCCATACGGCAGTTCCCCCGCCGGCTGGTTCTCCCTGCCGGCCAGCCCCACCTCGGCCAGCAGGCCCAGCGCCCTGTCCCGCAGTACGGCGGGCAGGCCAAGCCACGACGACCGCCGTCCGGCCAGGAGCGGCACGACCACGTGTCCAGCACGCTGAGCGAGCCGAAGACCTGCAAATTCTGGAACGTCCTGGCGATACCCGCGCGGGCCACCCGGTGCGCGGGCAGCCGCGCTTCGGACGCCGTGCCGCGGCAATCGCGTGCCGATCATGCTGCCCGCGTGCCCGCGGTCACAGGACCGCATTCCCGGCGCTCCCGGGGAAGTCTGTGCTAAATGCGACCTGCTTGCCCGCGTCGAATTCCGCCCGGAGTTGGCCGAGTTTGGCGTCGATCCTGCGGTGGGCGTCGCTGCCGAGCACGATCCAGTGGCGAGGTCGCTCAGAGGTGGCCGCCTCGTACATCACCTTCGCCGCTCGGGCGGGGTCGCCGGGGAACATCTCGGGCGTGAGGGTGCCCATCATGTTACGGAATGCTCCAGCTGTCGCGTGGTAGTCGTCGATGGGGGTGCCGGAAGCTTTGGTGCGATGTTCGATGCCGGTACGGAAGGAGCCGGGCTGGACGATCATCGCGTTCAGGCCGAGGGGTTCGATTTCCTGCCAGAGAGCTTCGGTGAAGCCTTCGAGCGCGAATTTGCTGGCCGAGTAATAGCCGTTGGCGGGAAGGCTGGCCAGGCCGTCCATCGAGGAGACGTTAACGATGGTGCCGTGTCCCCGGGCGCGCATACCGGGCAGGACGAGCCGGGTGAGGGCGACGGCGCCGAAGAAGTTGACCTCGAACAGCCTGCGGTAGTCGTTCTCGTCCTGCTCTTCCAGCGCGCCGATGAAGTCGACGCCGGCATTGTTGACCAGGATGTCGATGCCGCCGAGGTATTCCTCGGCCTGCTTGACGCCGTTCTCGCGATGCTGCGGGTCGGTCACGTCGAGGGGCAGGGCCAGGGCGGTGCGGGGATGGCGAGAGGCCAGTTCGGTGGTGGCCTTGGTGCTGGAGGCGGTGACGACGGCCCGATCGCCTTGGGCGAGGGCGTATTCGGCCAGGGCGCGTCCGAGGCCGCTTGACGCGCCGGTGATGAGCCAGGTTCTCATCGGGAACTCCTTCTGGTAGTCAGTGTTCGTCAGCGGGGAAGTCGGCCGAGCGGCTGACGTCGGCCCACTTCTCGGTCTCGGCGGCGCGGATCTCGGCGGCCTTCTGCGCGGCGGCGACGGCGTCGCTGCCGAGGAGGAGTCGTCGGGGCGGGTTGTCGTCGCCAACGACGTTGATGATGATCCTGACGGCGCGGGCGGGGTCGCCGGACTGGGTGCCGTTGGTGTCGCGGCGGTAGCGGTGGAGGGCGCCGACCGTCTCCTCGTAGTCCGGGCCGACGGCGTGCATCTCCATGGAGGAGCCCTGCCAGTCCGTACGGAACGCGCCCGGCTCCACGATGATCACCTTGACCCCGAAGGGCGCGGTCTCATTGGCGAGCACCTCGGAGAAGCCTTCCACGGCGAACTTCGCGGTCTGGTAGGCGCCCATCCCCGGCGTGCCGCCGACGCGCCCCCCGATGGAGGAGAACTGCACGAAGGTCCCTGACCGCTGGGCCCGCAGCACGGGCAGGGCGGCCCGGGTGACGTTCACGACGCCGAAGAGGTTGGTCTCGATCTGGGCGCGGAAGTCGTCTTCGGCCATCTCCTCGATCGGCGCGCTGTTGCCGTATCCGGCGTTGTTGACGACCACGTCAAGACGGCCGAAGGCGTCCGTGGCCTCCTTGACCGCCCGGACGGCCGCGGCGGCGTCGGTGACGTCGAGCGCGACCGCCCGGATCCGGTAGCCGTAGCGCGCCACCAGGTCGTCGAGCTGCTTGGGGCTGCGGGCAGTGGCGACGGCCTGGTCACCCGCTTCAAGGACGGCTTCGGTGAGGTTGCGTCCGAAACCGCGCGACGCTCCGGTGATGAGCCAGGTCTTAGCCATGGAGTTTGTCCCTTCTCATCTCTTAACTGTCTCATTAACGTAGCACTTATAGAGTTGATACGCTCGAACAAGTGACATTAATCTCCGGTTTCGGTACGGCGTGCCGTGCTCCAGCACGATCGCCGGCTGGCCAGCTTGGCGGGCGTGAGGGGCGGAGGCGGTGGCGAGCAGACCGATCGCGACCGCCGACAGGACGCCCAACGTGAGCCGCCGACTACGCACACCCTCGATGCTGACCACGACAAGTTCTTTTGAGAGTGATCTGGTGCCATCACTGTCGTCCGGGAGGGACCGCAGCCACATCCGTCATATGACGGTCAGCCACGGCGGGGCGACCAAGCGGGCGTCCGGCCCGTCGCCGTTCCGGACCTCGAAGGGTCCGAGCAATCCGACTCCACAGCAGCAATTGCGCCGAATGCGGTGCTGAGCGTCCCGTCACCTCGCGCAGGCCGCCGGGCGTCACCATCAGTACCGTACGAGCCATTCGTCCGAGTTGAAGGCCCGCTGCGCAGGGTCCGGCGCGACAGCTTCGCGCTTCTCGACCGTCTCTTCGAGCCTGAACCGCTCAGGCGGCCGCCCGAAGCGGGCCCGCCGCACCGTCACCGCCACGGTCGCGCGCAGCTCGCCCAGTTCCTCCTGCTCCTCCACGTGCCGCCGCTCTCAGCGCTCGCGCTTCGCGCGTTTCTCGGCCAGGTAGGCGGTAGAGCCGCCCCCATACCGGACGGGCCCCGTCCACCGCCGGGTCGAGATCAATCAGGCCGGTGCAGACCTCGTCGAGGAACGCCCGGTCGTGGCTGGCCACGACCACGACGCCGGTCATGCCGCGCGACTGCTCCTCCACGAACACCGCGGCCTCGTCGTCCAGGTGGTTGGTGGGCTCGTCGAGCAGCAGCGCCGCGGGCCGCCTGATGAGCAGCGCCAGGGCCAGTCGCCCGCGCTGCCCTCCCGACAGCGACGCGAGGGTGCGAGAGTCGGGCACACCGCCGAGGCCGAGCCGGTCGAGCAGGGCCCGGTCGTGGCTGACCACGAGCAGGCAGCCGTTCCAGTCGCCGAGCACCTCACAGAGCCTGCGGCGGGCGCCGAGGTCGAGATTGTTGGTCGGCTCGTCGAGCAGCAGCACGTCGGGCCGCTTGAGGAGCTGCGCGGCCAGGCCGAGCGAGACGGCCTGGCCGCCGCTGAGCGTGCCGAGCCCGCGGTCGAAGGCGAGCCCGCCGAGCCCGAGCCGGTCGAGCTGGGCACGGGTGCGCTCCTCGATGTCCCAGTCGTTGCCGATGGTGGTGAAGTGCTCCTCACCGGCGTCGCCGGACTCGATGGCGTCCAGCGCGGCGATCACCGGGGCGATGCCGAGCACCTCGGCCACGGTCAGGTCGCCGGCCAGGGGCAGGCTCTGCGGCAGGTAGCCGAGCACGCCCTCGACCGTGACGCTGCCGCTCCGCGGGCGGTATTCGCCGGCGATGAGCTTGAGCAGCGTGCTCTTGCCGGCTCCGTTGGGGGCGACGAGCCCGGTACGGCCGCTCCCCACGCTGAAGGACAGGTCGTCGAAGACCGGGGTGTCGTCGGGCCAGGAGAAGGACAGACGGGAACAGACGATGCACGAATCGGACATGCGAGTGGAAACCTCGAAAGGAGAACGCGGGCGCGCCGAAGCCGCCCGAAAAGGGATAGGGGGACGACGAACCAGGCCACATCGGCGGCGGTCACACACGCCTGCCGGGGCCTATCCACCTCCGGTATCACCGGGAGATGTCGTCGTCACCTGCCACTGGATTCTCCTGCCTACCGAAAACGAGCACCTATCACCGTACCGGCCGCCGGGGTCAGCTCGCGCGGGCCGCTTCCTTCTTGCGTGCCCGGTAGGTAGCAGCCTTGATCTTGTTGCCGCACGACTCCATGCCGCACCACTCCCTGCGCCCGCCCCGCGACCGGTCGATGAAGATCTTCGTGCACTCGGGGTTGGCGCACTCCTTCATCAGCGGCACGTCGGGCCCGCTGAGCAGCTCGACGGCATACCGGTCGGTACGCCGCGCGCGGAGCGTGCAGGCGAGGTCGAGGGCGGGGTTGCCGCACAGAAGACATGCTTCACATCACCAGTCCGACAGGTGACTACAAATCGGCGCTCTCCTCCTCCCACCGGGGATGGTTCTTCCTGGCCCAGGCGCGCGTCACCGAGCCCGTGCGCATCCCGCGCCGCGCCTCAGGATCCCGGTACGCCAGCCGCACGTGCCCGATCACCACGACCGCGACGGCCAGGGCCGTCACGTCGTGCACGAAGATCGCGCTCGTCCTGGAGATCCCCGGCAGGAACCCCGCGAACCACATCAGCAACCCGGTGAACAGCATCACCGGCACGGCCCCGGCGATCCACCCGGCGTAGACCTTCTGCCCGGCGTTGAACTTCCCCGCCGGGCGCGGCCCCGGCAGCCCCTTGCGTACCGCGCGCAACCACTCCCTGTCGTACGGCGCCAGCCGGTTGAGCCTGCGCAGATCCGCGCGGAAGGCCCGCGAAGCGAGCCCGATCAGGACGGGCACGGGCAGCAGCAGCCCCGACCACTGGTGCACGACGGCCAGCAGATGGCGGCGGCCGACGAGCTGGGCCAGCGGCCCGAAGTACAGGCAGGCCGCCGTCCCCACGCACAGCAGCATGAGCACGGCGGTGACGCGGTGGACCCAGCGCTCGGCCACGGCGAAGCGCGCCAGCGTGCGCTCAGGCCTCCTTGTCGAGCCAGCCGTCGATGTCATAGCCGTACTCCTCCCAGTACCCGGGAATGACCTTGTCGGTGACGGAGATGCCGGACAGCCACTTGGCGGACTTGTAGAAGTACATCGGCGCGACGTAGAGCCGTACGGGGCCGCCGCGCTCGTGGGTGACCGGCGCGTCCAGCATGTCCAGCGCCACCAGCACGTCGGCGCGGCGGGCCTGATCGAGGGTGAGGCTCTCGGTGTAAACGCCGTCGAAGCAGGTGAAGCGGATGGCCTTGCCCTCAGGGCGTACCCCCGCCAGGTCGAGCAGGTGGGAGAGCAGCACCCCCTTCCACGGCACGTTCTCCACCCGCCAGCCGTCGGTGCAGCGCGCCTCGCCGACGACCCGCGTCTGCGGCAGCGCGCGCAGCTCGTCCAGCGTGTACGTCACCGGCCGCTCGACCAGCCCGCCGATCTCCAGCCGGTAGTCGGCCGCGGTCTTCTCCGGCACCGAGCCCGCCACGCTGAAGTAGCGGAACCCGCCCGGGTTGGGCAGCAGCCCAGTGAGCCCCGTGGGGTCGTTCTGGGAGGCGACGTTGAGGAAGCGCTCCCAGCCGCCCTGCACGAGCGGCGCGGCGGCGAGGGCGGCGGCGCCCACGCCCAGCATCGAGAACATCGTGCGGCGCGCGATGGGCGCGCCGCTCTCCGCCGGAGTTCCAGGATTGCGGTTCTTGCTCAAGATTCCCCCTCAGTCGTCCACCTCGGACGCGTCCTGGCGGCGGAACAGGCTCAGGTGCCGTTCCGCCCACAGCTCCTCGTCCAGGTGGTGGTCCCGCCAGGTCCCCGGCGGGTCGGCCAGCCAGTCGTGGCCGAAGATCACGAACGGGTGGTCCGCGCGCACGCTCTCCAGCTCGTCCTGGCCGAGATACCTCATCAACGGCCGCCACACCTGCCCGTTCGTGACGACCAGGTACGAAGCCGCCAGCCCCGGCTCGTGCAGCCACGCGCGCATCATGCGCGCCTGGAACACGTCCGTGACGGGTGACGGCTTGGCCTCGAAGGCCGGGCAGACCAGGTGCCGCGCGATCGCGATACGCGTCCCCGGCGGCATCGCCGTACGCTTGCTCATGTCGTGCCAGATCTCCGCCACGACGGGATCGGCCGCCAGGTCCTCCCGCTCCGGCGCCCGCAGGACCAGCCAGCTCAGGTACGCGCGCAGCCGGTTGCTCCCCCGGCACCGGAGCAGGGAGAAGGCTTCGGGGCGGCGGCCCAGCCAGTACCGGACGGACGCGGCCGTCAGCTCGCCGTGGGTGTCGCGCGCCATGGTGACCAGCTCGTCGTGGTCGGTGTGGGAGGTCCCGGACCAGCGCATGTCCTCCTCGCCGGCCCGCGAGACGTACCGGTGCACGACCCCGCCACCCCGGCGCAGATGGCTGATCGTCCGCATGACGACCACCTGCGCGTGGGGGTCGCGAGCCTCGCACAGCAGCCGGCCCATGACGTGGTGGCGGATCCGCCGGTGCATGCGCTCGTAGCCGGCGGGATCGCGCCACCGCGGGTCGTCGTCGAGCGCCTCCCGCAGCACGCCGTTGATCTCCAGTCCGGGCGAGGCGGTCTCGACGTACGGGTGCGCCCGCAGCCAGGCGAACAGCTCGGCCGCCGTCCGGCCCGCGTCCGGCAGCACCGCCCCGAGAAGGTCCTCGGTGGTGTGGCGGGCGTGCGCGCACACGTGCAGCGCCCACCAGTGCGCCGGCACGTCGCCGGCCAGGCGGGCGAGCACGTTGTCCACCACGTACCGCACGGCGACGCGGCGCGGCGGCTCCCCGGTGGCCGACATGCTCCTGCCGACCTCGGCGGCGAGCGACAGGGCGAAGGGGTGGCAGGCCGCGAAGTCCGCGATGGACCTGCGGAGGGCGGGGTCCGTGCCGCGGGCCGCCATCAGCTCGGCGGACTCCGTGGCGGTGAGAGCTTCGAGGCGCCGGACCATGATCCTGCCGGACCAGGCCGGGTCGGTGAGCCAGGCGGCGCTGGGCCCAGTGCGGCCCGCCACCACGACGATCGGGTCGCCGGGCAAGGGCTCGCGCAGCCACGCCTCGTCGGCCTCGTCGAAGGAGTCGACGAGCAGCACGGCACCGGAGAGGTCCGCCACGAACTCGCGCGCCTGCGCGGTCGCCGGGCCGTGCGGGTGGTCACGGATTTGCGCCGCCGGCGCCGAGCCGCGCAGGTGCCACACGCGACGTCCTGCGGCGGCGGCGTCCTCGGCGAGCTTGTGCAGCAGGGCCGACTTGCCGATGCCGGCCGGCCCCCGGAGGAACAGCAGGCCCGGGCCTTCCCCCTTCGCCAGCAGGTCGCGGAAGGCGGCGCGCTCCGCGCCCCTCCCGGCGAACCGGTCCGCTCCCCGCTTCGGCTGTACGGCGGCCGGCTCGGCCCGCGGGGCGGGGGCGTACCCGTCGTCGTGGCCCGCGTCGGCCCGCAGGATCTGGTCGTGGATCTCCCGCAGCCGCGGCCCGGGGCTCACGCCCAGCTCCTTGCCCAGCAGGTCGTACACCATCCGGTAGACCTCGAGGGCGTCCGCCCGCCTGCCGCTGCGGTACAGGGCGAGCAGGTAGATCTCGTACAGCGGCTCTTCCAGCCGGTTCTGCTCGATGAGCAGCGGCACCTCGGCCACCACCACGGCGTGCTCCCCCAGCTCCAGGCGCAGCCGCAGCAGCTCCTGGGTGGCGGTCAGCCGCAGCCGTTCCAGCCGGAACCGTTCGCGCTCGGCGGCCTCGCCGGGGACACCGGCCAGCGCCGTGCCCGTCCAGAGGCCCAGCGCCTCCTCCAAGCACTTGGCCGCCGCCTCGAGGTGCCCGCTCGCGCGTTCCCTCCTGGCGGTCTCCACCAGCTCGGCGAACTCGGCGGCGTCCAGCGCGGACAGCGACGGATCCAGCATGTAGCCCCCGGACTGGGAGCTGATCGCCTGGCCGGGCCCGTCCTCGGACAGCAGCCGCCGGATGCGGGAGATGTAGGTCCTGATGACGGCCTCGCCGGAGGCCGGCGCCTGCTCGCCCCACAGGCCGTCGATCAGCTCGCTGATCCGTACGAAGCTGCCGCCGTTGGCCAGCAGCACCATCAGCACGGCCTGCTGCTGCGGCGCGCCGAGATCCAGCCGCTCGTCACCGCGGTAGAGGGCGGGCGGGCCGAGAACGGTGAACCTGCGCGGAGCCGGGAGCACGTTCGGCCGTCCAATCACGATCGGGTTGCGTGGCTGCGCGAGACCCCGTCACGCAGGGCTCGCGGTTATACGTCCCCGAAGGTAGGCGCGCCCGGATCGCCGTCGCGAGCGTCACATGACGGCATGTGTGTACGTCATCCGCCCGACACGTCCTGAAGCCCGACGTGGCGTCAGTAAGGTCTGTCAACGACGGTTCGCGCTACGCGAGAGGTGGGGGAACCTCGATGGCCGGGGTGAGCTTCGGGTTACTGGGACCGATCAAGGTCTGGAGCGGCGGGGAAGAGCTGGAGGTCGGCTCCCCGCAGCAGCGCAGGCTGCTGGCCCTGCTGCTCCTGAGCGAGGGACGCCAGATCATGCTCGATGAGATCGTGGGCGCATTGTGGGGCTGTGAGGCGCGCTTGCGCTGTGGCGCGGGCCGGCGCTCAGCGGTCTCGGCGGGGCCTTCTTCGAGGGCCGCCGCGCCTGGCTCCAACAGCTTCGCGCCTCGGCCATGGAGGAGCGCTGGGCGATCGACATCGAGCGGGGCGACTGCGGCGAGGCGATCGCCGGGCTGAGGCGCGCGACGTCGGCCGAGCCCTATCGCGAGCGGTTGTGGGAGCTGCTGATGTGGGCACTCGACCGGGACGGCCGGCGCGGGGAGGCCCTGTCGGCCTACCGCCGGGTCGCCCGGCTGCTGGACGACGACCTGGGCCTGGAGCCGGGGCCCGGCCTGCGCAGGATGCACGCCCGGATCAGGACGGCGGCCTCACTGGTCTGATCGGTCGCCCGCCCCATCTTCCGCCGCTGCCAGCGAGACCATCCTGGGCAACCTCATCGCGGAGGCCAAGGTACGCGACAGATGGTGCTCACCACCAAGTTCACCAACAGCGTCGATCCCGGGGGCCCGAACACGGGAGGCAACGGACGCAAGCACATGATCAGGGCGGTCGAGGCGTCGCTGCGCCGCCTGCGCAGCGACCATATCGACCTGTTCCTGCTGCAGACCTGGGACCGGATCAGCCCCGTCGAGGAGGTCCTGCGCACCTTCGACGACCTCACCAGCGCGGGCAAGATCCGATACGCGGGCCTGTCGGACGTGCCGAGCTTGTACGCGGCCCGGGCCTAGACCCTGGCCGAGGCGAACTCCCTCGTCCCGATGGTCAGCCTGCAACTGCCCTACTCCCTCGTGGACCGGACGATCGAGCGCGAGCACGTCCCCATGGGGCAGGCTCTCGGGCTCGGGATCACCGCGTGGAGTCCGCTTGGGAGCGGCTTCCTCACCGGGAAGTACCGCGACACCGATCGCGGCCCGGCCGGTGAGGGCCGGCTCAGCGGAGGCTCGTGGACGGAGCGGGAATGGGGGTTGCTGGCGGCGCTCGAAAGGTCGCGGGCAAGGTCGGCAGGACGATGGCCCAGGTGGCGCTCAACTGGGTCGCCACCCAGCCGGGGATCGCCTCGGCGATCGTCGGGGCGAGCGGCGCGGACCAGCTCGACGCCAACCTCGCGGCCCTCGACTTCGAGCTGCCGGCCGAGCTGCGCGCGCACCTGGACGAGGCGAGTTCCGTGCCGCCGGAGTCGGTCTACCGGATGTTCACGCCGGACTACCAGAGCTGGCTGGTCAGCCCAGGCGTCAAGGTCGGGGACAAGCCGACCGGGTACGCCCCGCCGTGCGGAACTGGGTCACCGTGCGGGCTTGAGCACCCGCGCCAGATCGGAGCGGGAGCTGACGCCCAGCTTGGGGAAGATCCGGTGCAGATGGGTGCCGACGGTGCGGTGGGACAGGTACAGCCGCTGCCCGATCTCCCGGTTCGTCAGCCCGTCGGCGGCCAGCCGCGCGATGTTCAGCTCGTGCGGGGTTAGCTGGTCGCGCGCGTCGGGGTCCCGGTTGGGGCTCGACTCCCCCGCGCCGCGCAGCTCCGCGCGGGCGCGCTCGCCCCACGCGGTCAGGCCGAGCGCGTCGAAACTCTCCCTGGCCGTGCGCAGGTGCGCCCGGCATTCCACGGCCCGTCGCTGCCGCCGCAGCCATTCGCCGAACGCCAGGTGCAGGCGTCCGCGTTCGGCGGGCCAGCCGGTCAGGTCTGCCCGCAGCGCGGTCGTGAACAGCTCCTCCGCCTGCGCGTTCGGGGCGAGCACGGCGCGCGCGTAGCGCAGCCCGATGTGCAGCGCGGGCGAAGGCGTCGATGCGGCCTCGGGCTCCAGGTCGTACAGGATGTCCCGCATCGTGTCGGCCCGCCCGGCTCGGACGGCGGCCTCGGTCAGCTCCGCGAGGCAGTAGGCGCGCAGGGCGAGCTGGTAGGCGGGGTCGGCGGGGTCGAGGATGCGGCTCAGCGCGGCGAACGCGTCGTCGAAGCGGCCCTCGCTCAGGGCGGCGAGGCCGCGCGCGAGCTGGACGGTGGCCAGGACGGGCCGGGCGCCGGCGGGGAGCGCGGCCCGTTCCGCCTCGTCGGCGAGCGTTCCCGCCCGGCCGTGGTCGCCTTTCAGCGCGGCGATCTCGGCCTGGACGGCGATCGCGAGCCCGTACATGAAGGGCTGGCCGGTCTCCCGGGCGAGCTTGGCGGCCTCGGCGGCGGCCGGCAGGGCGGTGGCCAGGTCGCCGAGCCTGGTCAGGCTCCACGCCTGCACGGCCAGCGCCCGGGGCAGCAGCCCGAGCCGCCCCTGGGCGCGCAGGCCCGGCGCCGCGGTCTCGGAGAAGCGGGCGGCCAGGTCGAACGCCCCGACCTGCAGCGCCGCGCTGCCCAGGTAGCGGTAGGTCTCCGGCTCCTCGCCTGCCACGCCGGCCAGCTCGCGGAGCCGGTCGAGCGCGGTGGCGCCCCGCTCGAACGGCGCGACGTACGCGGCGACCGCGACCATGCGCGGATCCCCTGCGGGGAGGGGCAGCCGGTCGGCCACGTCCATCAGCTCGCGGCGGGCGTCCTGGCCGGGCTCGGACCAGAAGCAGCGCATGGCCGCGCCCCACAGGATGCGGGCGGCAGGCTCGGGGTGCCCGTCGGCGGCCACCGACGCGGCCAGCCCGGTCAGCTCGGGCACGCGGGAGACGTGCTCGCGCACCCCGTCCTCGAACTCGCTGAGCAGCCAGGCGGCGGTGGCGCGCCTGCGCGGCGACAGGTCGAGCGCCCGCGCGTCGGCCACCATGCGCTCCGCCGTGTCGCGGCGGCCTGACTCGACCGCCAGCTCGGCCGCTCTCAGCAGCCTGAGTGCCTTGCGGTCCGGCTCCTCGCTCAGCCGGGCCGCCTGGTCCAGCGCCGCGATCGCGGCGGCGACCCCGCCCCTGTGCCCGGCCCGGCCGGCGGCGCGGTCCAGCTCGGCCGCCACTTCCTCGTCCGGCCCCGGCGCCGCGGCGGCCCGGTGCCAGACCTGCCGGTCCGGCCGGTCGCGCAGCGTCTCAGCGAGCGCCAGGTGGGCCCGGCGGCGTTCGGCGGGCGTCGCGGCCACCGGGATGGCCGCGCGCATCAGCGGATGCCGGAACCGCACGCTGCCGGCTTCCTGCTCGATCAGCCGGGCCTCGACGGCCGGCGCGAGGATCTCCGGCTCAGCCGCCGTCCCGAGAATGAGCCCGGTGGCGGCAAGCGCCTCAGCGGCCGAATCGCCCTGGGCCAGCGCCGCGACCAGCAGCGCGGTACGGGCCGACGCGGGCAGCGGGGCGACCCGCGCGGTGAACGCTCGCTCGAGCCGCTCAGTGAGCGACAGCGTAAGGCCGCCGGGATGCTCGCTCAGCGGCTGCGCCCGGCCGGGCCTCGCGTGCTCTCCCAGGGCGGCCGGTAGCTCGGTCAGGGCCAGGGGGTTTCCGGCGGCCTGGGCCAGCAGCCATGCCCGGACCTCCGGGGCGAGGCCGGGGGCGGCCGTGTCCAGCAGTTCGGCGGCGACCTGGTCGGGGAGCCGGTCGAGGGGCATCGGGGACAGACCGGCGTCCTCCAAGGGCGAGCGCTCGCCCTCCCGGAGGGTCGCGATCATGACGATGGGCTCGGACTCGATGCGGCGGGCCACGAAGGCGAGGACGTCGGCGCTGGCTCGGTCGAGCCAGTGCGCGTCCTCGGCGACGACCAGCAGCGACCGCCGGACGGACTCCTCCGCCAGCAGCGTCAGCGTGGCCAGCCCGACGAGGTGGGCGCTGGGTCCGGCCGCCGCGTCAGCCAGGCCCAGCGCACCGCTGAGGGCGTCGCGCTGGGCGGCGGGGAGGGCGGCCATGCCCGCTCTGACCGGGTACAGCAGTTGGTGCAGCCCCGCGTAGGCGAGGTTGTGCTCGGACTCGGTGCTGGTCACCGTCAGCACGCGCAGGCCCGCGGCGGAAGCGGCGGAGACGGCCTCCGCCACCAGTGCGGACTTCCCGATGCCGGGCTCTCCCCGGAGGAGGGCGCCGCTGCGGCTCTCCTGCTCGTCGATGAGCTCGGCCAGGGCCTTCAGCTCGGCTTCCCGTCCGAAAAGCGGCATGCGCCTACTCTACGAGACCTCCGCAGGTGAAGCCCTTCTCGCGCTCCGGGTCGAGCTCGATCGTGCCGAGGTTGGTGGTCTCCATCGGCCGGCGGAGTGTCTCCAGCTTGTCGCAGTCGTACAGGACGTAGGTGCCGTCGCTCTCCCCCAGCAGCATCATCCAGCGGCCGTCGTAGAGCGGTTTGTCGTCCTCGGCGTTCTTGATCACCGCCCACTGGTCCTGGAAGCCGACCGCGTTCAGCAGTTCGTGCCTGTCCACTGCTCTGGACGTCGAGCGCGCCCTCGACGAGCCCCAGGATGAGCAGGAAGCCCAGGCCGACCCCGGTCAGGCCGCCGACGATCACCTTCGTTCCCCGCGCGCCCGACGGGCTTGCGGCGCAGGATCCTGAACGGGATCAGGAAGGCCAGCACGCCGAGGCCGACCGCGATGACGACCATGACGAACAGGTCCAGGTCCCCGAAGAGCAGGAATACGCCCCAGTACGTCGCCCCGCACCACAGTGCCGCCAGCGTCGCGGCGATCCAGGGCCGCTCCCTGGCCACCCGCAGGAGCTTGCCCGCCGCCCCGGCGGTGAGCTTGTCGATCAGCCAGCCGGCGCCGACGAGGACGCCGATCAGCGGGATCGCGACCAGCAGGAGCAGGACCACGGTACTGGTCATGCGGCCGAGCAGGACCGCCTGGTCGACGCCGACCTGCTGCGGGTTGACGCCGAAGACGGCGTACATCTGCTCGATGCCTATGTACAGGACCGCGTAGAGCGCCACCGCGATCGGCACGGCGACGGATCCGATGCGTTCCAGCAGTTCCATGACGCCGCTGCCCGCCCTCTGTTCAGGGAGGGCGGGTTCGTCGGGAAGCGCCGATGCCTGCGGTGGATTCTGCGGTTGTTCAAGGGTCATGGGGTGACTCGACATGGCGTACGACCATAAGGGCCGCCTGCATGCGGGGCGTTGACGGCATATATACGCCGCGAGCCGGCCTGCCATGGCATGTATACGTGCCGTCCGCAGGCGGTGCTTAGGGTCGCGTAATGACCTCTCCCGCCACGACCCCCTGTCCCGGGGTCAGCGTGCCTGCGGGGTGCCGACGCCGCGCAGGAGCGTGTCGACCACGACGTCGGCGGCCTGCGCGGCGCTCAGCTCGGTCAGGTTCTCGGCGGCGTGTTCCATCAGCGGCGCCAGCACCGTGGCCACCCAGCCGGGCGGCAGGTCGGAGCGCAGCAGGCCCTCGTCGGTGGCGCGCCGCAGGAAGACGTCCACCTCGTCGATCAGGGCGCGGCGGCGCTCGCGGATCGTCTCCTCGCGAAGCATGCGGCTCGTCTCCACGGGCCACTTGCGGTTGACGGCGACGATGCCCTCGACGTAGCGGTGCAGCGCGACGGCGACTGGGGCCTCGCGCAGCCGGGCGGCCTTCACGGCCTCCTCGACCGCGTCGTAGCGGGCGCCGTAGACGGCGGCCATGAGCTCCTCGCGGGAGGAGAAGCGGCGGTAGACCGTGCGGCGGTCCACTCCGGCCTCGGCCGCGATGGCGGCAATGGTCGCCGCGGGGTCGTCGGCGAGCATGCGGGCGCCGGTGCTCAGGACCCGTTCCAGGTTGCGGGTGGCGTCTGCTCTCACCTACCTGAAGATACTCGCCACGTAGCACTTGAATAACCTTCTTTACTCGCAAATGAGAATGTTAGCGTTTTAAGCGCTACGTCGGCGAGGCAGTTACGATGAAGTGAGGGAAGCGTGGAGTCGCTCGTCTCAACGATGGTGGGCCGGGATGGCGTCCAGGAGGAGCTGTCCGCGTTCATGGCGGCTGCCGGAGGGCAGGCGCTCATCCTCAGGGGTGAGACAGGAGTCGGCAAGAGCGCCCTGCTCGACCACGTAGCCGGCCTCGCGGGCGAGCACCGGGTGATCCGCGCCGCCGGAGTCGAGGCCGAGGCGGAGCTGCCCTTCGCGGGGCTGCACCAGTTGCTGTACTCGCTGCTGCCGCACGCGACCGGGCTCGACGAGGGCCGCCGCGCACTCTTCGACGTCGTCTTCGGGCTGCGCGAGGGACCAGCCACCCGGTGAACACGTCAGCGTCGATGTCGTCGGAGGTTCCCAGCTTGATCGAGGCCATGTCCCGGGCGCCGGGCTGGAGGCGGTCGGAGGGGTCAGTGATCTGCCTGCCGCGCCAGAATCCGAAGGTCAGGTGGGCGGGGTAGGCCTTGACGAAGCAGACCGGGGACTTGCCGGGTTTGTCGCCGAGGCTCCACACCGGGTGGCCGTGCCAGAGGGCGCCGGCGCCCGGCAGCACCTGCTCGATCAAGGGCAGCAGCCGGTCGGTCACCTGACGCTGGGGTTCGGGCAGGGAGGCGATGTAGTCCTCGACGGTGGTGAACATGGGCATTGCGGGATCCTTCGCGCTCGGTTCGGGGCGGGGTCGGGTTCGTCAAGGTCGGCGGGTCGGTGTGGGCTCAGACGGTGCGGCGGCGGTAGCGGGCCGCGACCCACGAGACCCAGATCATCGCGGTGATGGCGCCGACGGCCAGGGTCAGGGAGCCGGCCGTGCCGCCGCTCATCGCCCAGGCGTTACCAAGGAGGAGCGCCGAGCCGGCGAGGTGGGAGGCGAGGGCGTGGCCCGGGTGCCCGGCACGGTGGAAGTGGTGGCCGAGCACGTGGCAGGCGGCGATCAGCGCGATGAAGGTGATCGAGCCCGCGGCCATGTGGCCGAGGCCGTGCCAGCTGAGCGTCCCGAACCCGGCCGGGGTGCCGGCGGGGAAGCCGTCGCCCGGGTCCATGACGAACACGCCGGCGGCGATCATGCCGATGCCGGTGACGCGGAGCAGGAGGGGCGCCCACGTGCCGCCGGGGGCACCGCGCAGGGCCCGGCGCAGTCCGGTCGCACCGGCGATGCTCAGGGCTCCCGCCAGGACGAAGTTGGCGATCTGCAGCCAGCCCAGTGAGCCGGTGCTCAGCAGGCTCAGCGGGTGGCGGGTCAGGTCGAAGCCCTCGCGGGTGGCGGCCTGGGTCAGGGACACCACCGACCACAGAGGCCCGGCGACGGCCGCACACGTGAGCAGGGTACGGGTGGTGGGCGAGACCGTGGCGGGGGCCTGGATGGCGATCATGTCAGTTGCCTTTCTCGGCTTGCGCTCTTCGCTTGTCGCCCACACGTCGATCGGCCGATGTGACAGGGAACGCCAGCATTCCCTGTCACATACTGGCGATCGACGTCTAGGCGGACGTAAGCCGCGAGATCAAGGGAGACCACCTGATGCGCTACCTGATGACGACCAGGGCCACCGACACCGCCCCCGCCCCGGACGAGAAGCTGTACGCGGAGATGGGCGCGTTCATCGAGGAGATGACCGCCAAGGGCATCCTGCTGGCCACCGGCGGGCTGGAGCCGGGCGGCATCCGCATGACCTCCTCCGGAGACGAGATCACCGTGACGGACGGCCCGTTCACCGAGGCCAAGGAGGCCATCGTCGGGTTCGCGCTGGTGGAGGTGCGCTCCAAGGAAGAGATGATCGAGCTGGCCCGCCGCTTCCGGAAGATCGTCGGCGACGGGGTGAGCGAGATCCGCCAGGTGTTCGGCCCCTGAGTCCCTGACCCTGCCGACGCCCCGCCCCGGGCCCCCGCCGGCTTGCCGCGCGGGCCGGGGCGGTGCTGTCATCGTTGCCGTGACCGACACCCATCGCACGATCGACGCGGTCTGGAAACTGGAGTCCGCCAAGATCATCGCCGGGCTGACCCGGCTGGTGCGCGACGTCGGCCTGGCCGAGGAACTGGCCCAGGACGCCCTGGTCGCCGCGATGGAACAATGGCCCGCCCAAGGCGTCCCCGACAACCCCGGCGCCTGGTTGATGACCATCGCCAAGCGCCGCGCCGTCGACCACATCAGGCGCGCCCAGCGGCAAGAACGCGCCAACGAGCACCTCGCCCATGAACTGCGCCGGCTCCCCGAGGACGCCGACGAGCACCAGACCGAACGCGACGACACGCTGCGGCTGATGTTCCTGTCCTGCCACCCGGTGCTGCCGGCCCCGGCCCGAGCCGCGCTCACGCTCAAGCTGCTGGGCGGGCTCAGCGCGGCGGAGATCGCCCGGGCGTACCTGGTCGCCGAACCTGCGATCGTACGGCGCATCGCCGAGGCCAAACAGACGCTGGCCGAGCATCACGTACGATTCGAGCTCCCGGACGAGACGCACATGGCCGAGCGCCTGTCATCGGTGCTGGAGGTCATCTATTTGATCTTCAACGAAGGGTACGCGGCAGCCTCCGGAGACGACCTGATGCGCCCCGGGCTGTGCCTGGAGGCGCTGCGGCTGGGCACCATGCTGGCCGACCTGACGCCCGACCAGGCCGAGGTGCACGGCCTCGTCGCGCTGATGGAGATCCAAACCTCCCGCGCGGCCGCGCGTACCGGCCCGTCGGGCGAGCCGGTTCCGCTGCACGAGCAGAACCGGGGACGCTGGGACCAACTGCGCATCCGCCGCGGATTCGCCGCGATGCTGCGCGCCCGCCAGGCCGGCGGCGCACCCGGCCCGTACGTCCTCCAGGCCGCGATCGCGGTCTGCCACGCCCAGGCCCGCACCGCCGCCGACACCGACTGGCCCCGCATCGCCTCCCTCTATCAGGCCCTCGTACGGCTGACGCCCACCCCGGTCGTGCGACTCAACCAAGCCGTGGCCGTCGGCATGGCACAGGGGCCGCAGGCCGGGCTCGACCTGGTCGACGCCCTGACCACCGACCCGGCGTTGCAGCACTACCACCTGCTCCCCAGCGTCCGCGGCGACCTGCTGCTGCGGCTGGGACGCCACCACGAGGCACGGCTGGAGTTCCAGCGCGCCGCGTCCCTCACCGGCAACACCGCCGAACGGGCCTTCCTCCTGCGCCGCGCCGAACTGATCACCGCCGACGAGCCCGCCGGCGCCACCCTGGGTCAGACCGTCCGCGACTTCTTGAGCCGCCCCGACCTCGATCCCCAGACACTGCGCTCGTACGCCCAGACGCTGCGGCGCCTGTGCCTGGGCCTGGGCGAGCAGACCCCGCTCACCTCCGTGACCGCCGACCAGGTGACCCGCGTGGCCACCACCGCTTGGGGCCGTACGGCGGTCAAGACGTGGAACCGGCACCTTTCCACCATCCGCTCGTTCGCCACCTGGGCGGGCCTGGACGGCCTGGCCGCGGGCCTGCAGCGTCGCCCCGAGCCCCGCGCCACGACAAAACCGGACGGCCCGGCGCCCCTGGACCCCCTCTGGGGCCTTTCCGACCTGTCGCTGCGGGAACGCACCCTCTGGAGCCTGCTGCACGAGTCGGCGGCGCCGGTGTCGACCGTGCTGTCGCTGAACGTCGAGGACCTCGACCTGGGCGACCGCCGTGCCCGCGCCGGCCGCACGTGGGTCACCTGGCGCTCGCGAACCGCCCGGCTGCTGCCCGACCTGATCGCCGGCCGGACCAGCGGGCCGCTGTTCCTCTCCGACCGGCGGCCTGCACCGGCCCGCACCCCGGCACCCGCCGACCTGTGCCCGCACACCGGCCGCCGCCGCCTGTCCTACGAACGAGCCGAATACCTCTTCAAACAGGCCACCAGGCACCTGGACCCGGCAGGCAACGGCTACACCCTCCGCCGCCTCAAACCCCGGGACACGCCCGGCAGAAACCCTTGAGCGACCCCTCCAAGCTGATCATCGAGTTGGAAGCCTCGACCACCGTGAGTTGACCGGCGAGCTCGTCGAGCGTGGTCTGCCATGCCAGGTCGGTGGTGTCGTCGAACGCGGCCAGCGCGTCGACGACGTAGCCGTCAGCGGGCATTCAGGATCTCCCGCGCCTTGCGCGCCCGGCGTGCGGCGCGCTCGACGACTTCGGGGTCCTGATGGGCCTTCTCGACAGCGTTGCGCTCATCGGCCAGCTTCGCGGTGGTGGCCTCGAAGAGTTCGGCGGGGCGGCGGTAGGACAGCCGGGCCACGTGGCTGATCACCGTATACACGGTGGACGGCGATGAGTTCAGCGCTCAGTTCGTGCACCCTGAGGCCCCGCCCGGTACCGTGCGAGCGTCTCCATCGCCAGCCCTACGACAAGTCGTACTCGTCGATCCATAGATCGGCTCCAGCTCTGTGAAGAAAACTGATGGCTTCTTCGTCAAGAAGGAGTCCTCGCGGGCTGGAGTGCTCTCCCGGTTCGAACGACCGAAGCATGACCAACGTGGCCGCTGCGCCGCCAGCGGTCAACTCTCCGATTCGATCCCAGGCGCCGGCCAACTGATTCATCACAGCTTCCACCTGCTCATTGAGTGAGGTGGTCTCCGCAAGGCGGGAGTCGAGCAGCCATTCGTGTCGTGGCGGTAGCAGGCGCCCACTCTTCCTGCCGCGTCGTGACTCCTTCGCCTCAGACCGAGTCGGCTCGACGCCCACGTATTGGCTGATCTGCCCGGGATCCAGTTCATCGGACTGGATCATGAAGTAGACCTGCTGCTCGACGATCACGTGGAAACGGTAGCGGTTCAAGGGTTGGCGGGCGCCTGCATCACTTGGAAGGGGCAATGGCTTCCATTGCTCAAGACCCTGATCGTCGTGCCACTAGCGTGCCATTACGGAGGGTCAGCGGCGGTTGATCACGGTCACTCTCGAACCATCCTCGACGCATGTCAGAGCCATTGTGTGCTCGAAGATCAGAGCGATTTGCAAGCAGGTGATCCACCGAGCTTTTTGGGAGCCACTTCGGGAGCCACCCGAGCGGACGTCCATGAACTGCGGCGGACGGAGACGAACAACAAGGATGCAGCCAGACGAGGTGGCGGACACCTGCGAACGCCAGTGAAGATCGTTTGGAGACCTTGTAAACAGAAGGTCAGGGGTTCGAATCCTCTCGGCCACGCCCTGCCTTTGGTGCTCAGCCGGTCTCCTCCACGCATCTCATGGAGGGCGACGAGCGGGTGGCTGCTGGGGCCGTAACTGCTCTATCAGACAAAGTACTCGCGGGCAACGCTCTCGGCGTCAACGCCGTCCAGCCATTCGAGCGTGTACGTTCCCGTGTACCAATCGAAGTGCGAAGCGGCGAGCTCGTGAAGAGCCTCATCAACGTCGTCCTCTACAGCGTCGCCGTAGATCCACTTGCCATCCTCGTCACGAACGGCGACATGCCAGTGCGGCAGCTCTCTTCCGTTCGTCCATCTTGGCCGCCAGAAAGGCCCTTCCACCTGCCACCAGACTTCCATCTCCAGGTGGGCGTAACCAGCGAGTTCACCCTCGCGGAGAAGTCGAGCGACACGGCCCCGGTAAGGGCCGAAACGCTGGTCAACTGGATCGGGCCCGCACTTCCTCATGACACAGCCCATTCTGCCAGGCAGTGCACACCCCGTGCCCACGAGGACCTCGGCCTCTCACTTGATCCGGAATATGCGCGGAATGGTTTCGCGGCCATCCGACCCGGAGCGCAACGATCCGCAGCCCAAAGGCCACCACACCAGCAAAGGCAAGACCCACTTTTTATCCGTAGGTTCCGGGTTCGAGCCCCGGGCGCCCTACCTCAATGATCTGGGTGGACTCCCGATCTTCATGATCAGAAGGTCCGCCCGGTTGCATTTTCAGTTGCAGTCACCCCCAGAGGGCACGGCCCATGCGAGCTGCTGCATCGGTTGAGAGTGTCGCCGTGATGTGGGTGTAGCGCTTCGTGGTGGTCAGTTGTGAGTGGCCGAGAATTTCCTGCACGACGCTGATGTCCACGCCTTGTTCGATGAGGAGCGTCGCCGCGGTGTGCCGGGCGTCGTAGACGCGGGCGTCCTTGTCCACCTCGGCCAGGCGGAGCAGTTCCTTCCATTTGTCCCAGTCCTGGCCAGCGTCTATGGGCCGTCCGCCAGGGTGGCACCAGACGAGATCATAGTCCTGCCACCGCTCCCCCGCGGCTTCCCGGCGCGCCGACCTGGCGCGCAGCATCCGAAGGGCTGGTTGGGATCAGATCGCTCACTGGACACCCGGCGTTCCGGGCTCTGGCACGTGGCCGCCGCCGGACGAGATCGTGAAACCCAAACTCACGATCGCCCAATGGCCTCTCACAGTTGACGTCCTCGATCGCTGGGCTGCAACCGGTGACCGGATCGGGCATCACGACACAGCCGCTCAACGGCGTGAGCTTCGAGACCTGATTATTTCTCGGCTCCAAGCCCATGGCATCCAGATCCGCCGCCCTCGGTCCTTTAAGTGGCGTTTCTGATCCCCACCGTCGCTGGTAGAGGGCGGGCTTCCTGACGGGGACATCGATCTCCTGGTGGCGCGACGGGAGGACGTGGATCGGTTCTCTGCCGCGCTCGCCTCGTTCCCCTGCCTACACATGCCGCCTCGTGGCTTCCGGACTCCATGCAGTACTTCGCCAGGTACGAGGTGCGCGGGGTCAAGGTGGAGATCAGCACCGTTGAGCGACAGGTCGACTCAGACGCGATGGAATGCGTCGGGCGCGGCCCGTGGGAGCACTGCGTATGGATCGTGTGTGGCTCGCACCAAGTCCCCGCGGTCCGTCTGGAACTACGGCTGGCCACGGAACTCCTGCGGGACCGGGCCGACCGTTACGAACCCCTGCTCGACCACATGAGCGCGCACGGGTGCGATCCTGACCTGTTGCATCGGGCCCTGAGGGACCAGGGCGTACCGGCGGACCGGCAGCGCCTGGCTTGGGACCGCCTCGCCATCTGATAACGCGGCACCAGGATCCCCAGATCTGAGTGGACCTCACCGCCTGAACAAGCAACTCGGATCGCTCACGCGTGCCAACTCGCGACACATCGATACGCGACGGCATCAGTATCTGAGCGATCTTTTCGGCGACTGCGAGACCCAACGGGCCGCATCGACGATTGGTCGGGCAGCGGGCTGGCTGGTTGCCCGGTTGTGCCTGATGGCGGCCGTCAGGGCCAGGTTGCGCCCGTAGGTCACCGGGCGCGGCAGGGGGCTGACCTATGGAGGCAGACAGGGAGCCGGCTTTTCGCGTCCAGCACTACCCGATCGATCAGCGGCTCCGCGAGCTGGACGACGCCCTCGCCCTGCCGGCCAACGCCCGCGCACAGGCGGCCGCCGAGGTGCTCCTGGACCTCGATTCCGAGGACCACGACGCCAGACTGCTCGTCCGCCCGGAGGCGGACGAACGGCCTCGCCCGGCTGCTGCAGACGCCGTACTCGTAGGTCACCCGCAGCGTGCGCTCGTCGAGCATCTCGAAGCCGCTGATGTCGGCCGGCAGGTGGTCGCCAATGGCGTCCTCAACGGTGCCGAGCGCGGCCCGGTCGACCGCGGCGTGGTCGACCGGGCCGGGCAGGTTCGAGAAGTACAGCCGCCACGCCGGGACCGTGGCCATGCCGCGTAGGGTCCGCAAACGCATGGTAGTGAAAGTAGCAGCGGTCATCTTGTACGCCCGATCGTCCTGGGCGGACGCCTCTTCTTCGTAGGGGGACAGGGCGATCAGCGCCCGGCGCGCACTGATCACGGGGACCTGCATGGTGGAGCCGTCGTCCCAGCGGATCCGCGCCTCCTTTGGGGTCGCGGGGAGCGGGCCGGCCACGGCGAAGCCGTACTCCTCATCACTGGAGATCCGCTCCTCCACGTCCTGAGACATCTTGATCAGGCCCTCCGTCGGGACGAAGCCGTTACGCCAGATCTCCGCCGCGCCGCTGGTCCGCCAGGTCCAGACGGCACGGGCGGCGTGGTCTTCGAAGGTGAGCTGTCCGATGAGGAGGTTGCCGCCGCTGACGAGCAGAGTCACCGTCAGGAGCGTCACGAGTAATCGCGGCATCCGAGGATTATCGAGGGTCACCTGGGATCGTCAGAGCACCACCCTGTAAAGAGCAGGGGACTGTCCTCTCGACCAGTACTGCCCCCGGCGAGGCCCGAATACCGCGCGCGCCGAATAAGAACATTCCCCCCAGTACGGCGAGGTGGCCGCCGTCCGCACCGACCATCTGTGCCGCCTGGACTCCGGCGCGCTTGTGGTCAACGTTCCGGGCACCGAACGGTGGATTGTCTGTCACGCCACCTGGGAGAACAGGCCGCCACGCACCACCCGACGCGGTCTCCCGCCAAGCAGTCGGCGCAGATCCCCGACGCCGTCACGATCGATCTGGTGCTCGACCGGCTTGGAGGGTGCGAATGCTGTGCAAAACCTCGAGGCTTCTGGAGCGCGAACCGTCTCACCATGCGAGGACCTTCCCTCCCTGGCTCTGGGCCACCGGCGAGAAATTGCTGAGGCCTTTGCGCTCGTGGCATTATCCGCGCTGGTGAAAGGATGTGGTGGTGATGCCGAGCCTGGAGGACGCACCCGTCGAGTTGGTCAACCGGGTCAGTGAACGGGAGACGCTCACCGGGTTTCTCAAGGCCGTTCGCGCAGGTGAGGGGCGGGCCCTCGTCCTGAGCGGGGACGCGGGGCTCGGCAAGACGGCACTGCTCAACGATATGGCCGCCCAGGCGCGCGGATTCAGAGTGCTGCGGGTGTCGGGCATGCAGTCGGAGATGGAATTAGCCTTCGCCGGGCTGCACCAGCTGTGCAGCCCGTTTCTGGAGCGGGTGGAGGCGCTGCCCAAACCACAGCAGCTGGCCTTGCGGACCGCGTTCGGGTTGGCGGAGGGTCCACCTCCGGCGCGGTTCATGGTGGGGATGGCCGTCCTCAGTCTCCTGTCGGAGGTCTCCAGGGAGCGGCCGCTGCTCTGCGTGGCAGATGATCTGCATTGGCTGGACCGGGCGTCGGCGCAGGCACTCGGCTTCGTCGCACGGAGGCTCGGGGCCGACCCGATCGGCATCGTGTTCGGGACGCGAACTCCGACCGACGAGGTGGCCGGCGTTCGTGAGCTGCGCCTCGACGGGCTGGCCGATCAGCACGCGCACAAACTGCTCGCCGCCGCGCTGACAGGGCCGCTCGACACGCGAGTACGGGCCCAGATCGTGGCCGAGACGCGGGGCAATCCGCTGGCACTGTTGGAGCTGCCGCGGACGATGTCCCGGGAGGAACTGGCCGGCGGGTTCGGTTTTCCGGGAACGGCGCCGCTGACGGGACGGATCGAGGAGAGTTTCGCCCGGCAGCTGGATGCGCTGCCCGGCGACACCAAGCTGCTGATCTGCCTGGCTTCGGCCGAGCCCTCGGGCGACGCGAAGCTGATCTGGCGGGCCGCGGGCCTCCTGGGGATTTCGCACTTGGCCGCCCGGCCCGCGACGGAGTCGGGACTCGCCGATTTCGGGCATCGGATCAGCTTCCGGCATCCGCTGCTCCGAAGGGCCGCCTACCGATCGGCGACGGCCGAGCAGCGGCGCGCTGTGCATCGCGCGCTGGCAAAGTCGACCGATCCGGTCGCCGATCCGGATCGCCGGGCATGGCATCGAGCACAGTCGACGGACGGGCCGGATGAAGACGCCGCGGCCGATCTCGAACGCTCCGCGAGCAGGGCTCAAGCCCGCGGCGGACCCAACGCGGCGGCGGCGTTCCTGGAGCAGGCCGCTGCCCTGACCGTCGACCCGGCGCGCCGGGCCGACCATATGCTGGCCGCTGCTCACGCCAACCTGCAGGCCGGCTCCTACGACCGTGTCCTCGAACTGCTCGCGATCGTGCGGGCGGAACCGCTGACAGAACTGCAGAGCGCCCGCGCGGACCTGCTGCGGGGGAATGTCGCCTTCGCCTCCCGGCTGGGCAACGATGGTCCGCCGCTGCTGCTGAAGGCGGCCAAGCGACTCGAACCGCTCGATCTCGACCTGGCTCGCGAGACCTACCTCCACGCGTGGATGGCCGCGATGTTCGCGGGTGACCTCGCGATCGGCGGAAGCCTGGCGGACGTGTCCCAAGCCGCCCGCGGGCTGCCGGTGTCGGCACGCCCGGATGAGGCTGAACTCGTCCTCGACGCGCTGGCGCAGGTGATCGTGGAGGGCCCGGCCGCCGCGGCACCGCTCTTGCGGAGAGCGGTCAGCGCGATCGTCGACGCCTCCCTAACCCCGGACGAGGTACTGCGGTGGGGCTGGTTCGCGCACGCCGCCGCAGTCGGCAGCTGGGACTTCACCAACTGGCGCTTCCTCCTCGAACGGGAGCTCAAGGTGCTCAGGACGGTGGGCGCGTTCGACCTGCTGCCCATCGTGCTGGCCACGCTGGGAACCGTGACCACCTGGTCGGGCGAATTCGCGGCGTCCGCGGCCATGTTCGCCGAGGCCGAGACGGTCTGCGAGGTGACCGGAGCACCCGCAGCCGCCTTCGGCCCGACGATGCTCGCCTGTCTGCGCGGCGATGAGGAGAAGGCTGTCCCGCTCATCCAGTCGATGATCGCCGAGGCGGAGGTGACCGGCCAGGGCATGAGCGTTACGTACGCGAACTGGGTGGCAGCGGTCCTCTACAACGGGCTCGGGCGCTACGGCGAGGCACTGGCCGCCGCCGTCGCGTCCAGCGAGAGCTCCTCCGACCTGTTCATCGCCCTGTGGTCGCTGCCCGAACTGGTCGAAGCCGCCACCCGTACCGGGGACGTCGGGGTCGCCGAGGCAGCCCTCGCACGGCTGGCGGAGTCGACGTCGGCTGGCGGCACCGATGTGGGGCTCGGCCTGGAGGCCCGCTCGCGCGCGCTGCTCAGCGGCGGAGACGTCGCAGAGCAGTACTATCTGGAGGCCATCGACCGGCTCGGCCGAACTCCGCTGCGACCCGAACTGGGCCGGGCGCACCTGCTCTACGGCGAGTGGCTTCGTCGAGACAACCGCCGTGTGGACGCCCGCCACCAGTTGAAGATCGCTCACGAGATGTTCACCGATCTGGGGATGAGGGCGTTCGCCGAACGCGCACGCCGCGAACTGCTGGCGACCGGCGAACGGGTCCGGCAAAGCGCAGTGGAGAGCGAGAGCACCCTCACTGCCCAGGAGACGTTGATCGTCCGCCTCGCGTCCGACGGCCTCACGAATCAGGAGATCGGCGGCCAGCTGTTTCTCAGCGCTCGCACCGTCGAGTGGCATCTGCGCAACGTTTTCGGAAAATTCGGCATCACCTCCCGCCGCCAACTCGCCGCTGCCCTGAACCAGGACGGCGATCTGCTGGACCGCTAGATCCGGGACTCACCTGCGAGTCCGCACCCAGGCTCGCGGGTGTGGCACCGGGCGGGCCGAGGATGACATCCCCGAACTCCTCGGTCACGGCCTGGAACAGCTTGAGGTCCCACTCGGTCTCGGCCGTGGCCAGATGAGCGGGCGTCCCGGTGCGGCGGATGAGCTCGGCGAATCGGGCGGGAGAGGTGATCGTCAGGGTGCGGGCTCCGTCCGAACCCGCCTTGATGGTGTGCGGAGTATTCATCGGAACGCGGTAAAAGTCGCCAGGGCGCAAGGTGTAGGCGTCGGCTCCCGACCACACGGTCAGCGCGCCCTCGACGACCCAGATGCGTTCCTCGTAGCCGGTGTGCAGGTGCAGTGGTGTGCCCGAGCCGGGCGGCAGGGTGACGTCCGAGATGTCGTGACGCCCGCCGGTCTCCTCCCCGGACGCGAGGATGGAGAGACTCAGATGTTGTCCGAGGACGAACCGGCGGTCCTGGGAAACGGGCGGCGGGGAGGGGAAGTCGCTCATGAGGTGCCTTCTAACGGTTGGGTGTGTCGGTCTCTCGGTGTGATCAGATCCGGTTCTCGGCCTGGAACACCCAGCTCTGTTCGGCCATCAGCTGTGCGTAGGTGCCAGAAGTCTGTTCCTTCACTCCGGTGCCGGGGTGGCCGACGACGAGCGCCGGCCACGGGCCTGCTGCCGGGGCGTCGGGGGTGTACAGATGCGCGGCGATTCGGATGCCACCGCTGAGGAAAGTGACGTTGGTCCTGGCCATGAGCACCTCTCTGCTGCTTCGGGTTGCGTCTGTCCTCCGTGCACACCAACTGTGCGCTGCGGTGCCGCGACTGACATCAGTCAAATGACGGCGCTTCCTGTGGGCTGGGACACATACATAACCGTCTTGACGGGTGACGCACGCCCATGGAAATCTCCCGTCACCAGTCAGAAGTCCGGAGAGGCGTAGCGGAGGACGAATTCGTGATCGGGATCACGGTCGCCGTTGGGGTCGGGCGGAGGAGCCGCGGGGTGGGTGGCGATCGTGTCCTCCAGGCGGACCGGCTCAGGGAGATGGGTGAAGCGGTCGAAGCCGTTTGAGGCGGCCATGTGGTGGGCGTACCAATGGGGCCAGTCGGGATCGAGGTCTGGGCCGGAGTCGGAAGCGTGGGCTTCGGCGGCGCGGCGGAGCGCGTTGGCCAGGGCATGGACGGAGTCGAAGATCACTTTCATGAGGGCTCCAACTAGGCGCGGATGAGAGGGTCGGTGCGGAGGCCGTCCGGGGTGCGGGAGACGGCGGCGCGGTGGCGGTGGCGGGCACTGCCGCGGCAGCGGGTGGCGACTCGGACGGGCCAGGCGCCTGCTCGGAGACGGGGGCGGTCCAGGGGAGCGCCGCATCTCGTGCAGCGGGTTTCGGCGGCGACCGTCTCATAGAGGATCTCGATCAGCCATTTCTCCGCGGCTCCGGGAGGCTCGTACCGGTTCCGTTCGATCCCGTGCCAGCCGGGCGGGTCGAAGGTTCCGGTCAGATAGGCCGTGACGGTCCAGGGCAGGAAGAACCACTCCATGTTCGGGCTCTCTTCTCTGATGCGGTCTCAGCGCCCACTGCGCAGGGGTGCGGCGGTGTCCCGGTAGGTTTCGAGGAGACGGAGCCAGACCTCGCTGAGCGTGGGAAAGGCCGGGACGGCGTGCCAGAGGCGGTCCAGCGGGATCTCGCCGGTGATGGCGAACGTCGCGGACTGGAGGAGTTCGGCGACGCCACGGCCGGCGAAGGTCGCGCCCAGGATGGTGCCGCGGGCGGGGTCGAGGAGAATTCGGGCGCGGCCGAGATAACCAGGACTGTGCTGGTGGGCGCCCGCGACGAGGCCGAGGTTGTAGTCGACGATGTCGACGTCCCTGCCCAGACGCGCGGCGTCGGCGGTGGTGAGGCCGACGGAGGCGATCTCGGGGTCGGTGAAAAGGACTTGGGGGACGGCGGCGTGGTCGGCGGTTCCGGTGTGGCGGCTCCACGGGCTGCGGTCAAGGGGATGGTTGCGGGCGCGGTCGGCGATGACCGTGCCGGCGATCCTCGCTTGGTACTTGCCCTGGTGGGTGAGGAGGGCGCGCTGGTTGACGTCGCCGACGGCATACAGCCAATCGCCGGTGACGCCGGGCACGGTGTAGGTGTCGTCGCTCGGCAGCCATATACCGGGGTGCAGGCCGACGGTCTCCAGGCCGAGGTCGTCGGTGCGAGGGGCGCGGCCGGTCGCCAGCAGGAGTTCATCGGCGTGGAGCACCTCTCCGTCGGACAGGACGAGGCGGACGTCGGCGGCGCGGGTCGCGGCGGTAATGGTCGTATCGAACCGCAGGTCGACGCCTGAGGCGCGGAGCGCGTCGGTGACCAGGTCGGCGGCGAAACGTTCCATCCGGGAAAGCAGCCCGGATTCCCGGACGACGAGGGTGACCTGCGAGCCGAGCGCTTGCCAGGCGGTGGCCATCTCAACGGCGACGACACCCCCGCCGACGATGGCCAGCCGTGGCGGGACCTGGGTGGCGCTGGTAGCTTCGCGGCTGGTCCAGGGCCGCAGGGCGGCGAGGTCCGGCAGCGGCGGGAGGGCGGCGCGGGTTCCGGTGCAGACGGCCACGGCGTGCCGGGCCGACAGTCGCAGGACGGCGCCGTCGGCACCGGTCACATCCACGGTCCGTGGCCCGGACAGGCGTCCGTGCCCGCGGATCAGGGTGATGCCCGCCTGCTTCAGCCATTGCACCTGGGACTGGTCGTTCCAATCGCCGGACATTCGGTCGCGATGCCGCAGGACGGCCTCGACGTCCAGTGGGCCCGGGTCGATGCCGGGCATGCCGCGTGCCTCGGCGTGCAGCAGTACCGGCCGTAGCAGCGCTTTGCTGGGTTCGCACGCCCAGTAGGAGCATTCTCCGCCGACCAGTTCGGATTCCACGATGACGGTGTCCAGTCCGGCGGCGGCCGTCCGGTCGGCGACGTTCTCGCCGACCGGTCCGGCGCCGATGACGACGACGTCGAAAATGCGCACAGGATCTCCAAAAGTGGACAGGGAGGGCGGTGGTTCCACCCTCCCGTGGGGGACAGTGGTTCAGCGGCCGGGAGCGCGCTGGGTGACCTCCTGGAGGAACCACTGGTTCCCGTCGGGGTCATGGAAGGAGGCGAACGAGCCGTAACTGGCACGCTCGGGATGGAACCCGGGCACCCGTTCGGCGTCGCTGGGGCGATGGAAGACACCCGACTCGTCGCGGAACGGCCCGCTCACCGTCACGCCACGGGCGGCGAGGTCCTTGAGGGCGGCTTCGAGGTCGGTGACGATCAGATGCGGGCCCAGGTAGGTGCCCGGAGCCGTCGGGGTCAGCCCGTCACCGAAGACGATCGAGCAGGCGGAGCCCGGCGGGGTCACCTGGATGACGCGGTAGCCGTCGCGGACGGCGAAGTCCGCGTCGAGCCGGAATCCGAGCGTTTCGGTATAGAAGGCCTTCGCGCGGTCCACATCGGACACCGGCACGATGACGACTTCGAGTTTCCAGTCCATGACCTTCCTCAGCGGGTGGCGCGAGCGGCGGTTTCGATGACGTTGACGACGACGCCGGCGTGCGAGACGGCGACCGAGTGAGCGGTGCGGACGCTCCCACCTTTGGCTGCGCCCCCGGTCGCGCGCATCGGTCATCTGACGGTGAGTCAGACGACGCCGGAACGACCGAGCGTCAGGTGACCGATGCGCGGTGAACAGGGCGGCGGCGACAGTCGAACGCGCGACCCGAGGTGACGTCGATGACTTCTTCCGGCTGTTCCTGGCGCCGGGCACTGAGCACTGCGGCCTGAGCGGGGGCCAGGCCGACGATCTCGCCGCGCTGATCGCCTGGGTGGAGGACGGCCGGCCCCCGGCCACTCTCTCCGCCACCTTGACGACCGCGTCCGGCGAGCGAGTCCACCGCGACCTGTGCCGCTACCCGCTGGTCTCCCGCTATGCGGGCCAGACCAAGGGTTTCCGTTGTGTCCCGGCCGGGCGGGTGACCGACCCGGCCTGACCCCACGAGCGGCGGGCCCGTGCCAAGCCCGGCGCAGACCCGTGCCCCCCGGGGAGCAGGCCAGGGATACCCCCTGGGGCTCCGGGGCCTCCGGCCGAGCGAAGCTGATCACCAGGCAGGCCACGGAGGATAACGGGGGAGTCAGCGAAGTGATCATCGGCAGGGATCGTGAGCGGGCGGAGATCTCCGGCATGGTGGAGTCCACCGCCGGCCGGGTGCTCGTCGTGCGGGGCGAGGCGGGAGTGGGCAAGAGCGCTCTGCTCGAGGAAGCGGCGGAGCTGGCCATCCGGGACGGCCACCTCGTGAGCCGAATCACTGGGGTCGAGGCCGAGTCCGAACTGCCCTATTCCGGGCTGCACCAGTTGCTCTACCCGTTGCTTCCGCTGAGCGACGACAGCCGCACGGTGCTCGACGCGGTCACCGGGCGGCGGGCCGACGATCCTCCCTCGTTGATGACGCTCGGCATCGCGGCGCTCGAACTGCTGTCGGACATCGCCACGCGACGTCCTCTGCTGGTGATCCTCGATGACGGCCAGTGGCTCGACGATTCCAGCGCCGACGTCTTCGGCTTCGTCGGGCGCCGGATCGGGGGCATCCCGGTGAAGCTGCTGGTCGCCGTCCGGGACGAGGTCGTCTCCCGGTTCGACAGGGCGGTGCTGCCCGAGATATCGGTCGGCCCGCTCGCCGACGAGGACGCGGCGCGCCTGCTCGACCGGCACTACCCGTCCCTGGACGAGCGGGTGCGCCAATGGGTGCTGGACCAGGCTCTCGGCAACCCTCTCGCGCTGTTGGAACTACCGTCCCAGGCCGGCGATGCGGGGCTACCACGAAGGCTGCGCCACCTGTACGGCTCGCGCATCGCCGCGCTCAGTGACCCGGCCCGTGTGGAGCTGTTGATGGGCGCGCTCGACGGTGTCGGGACCCGGCCGGGCGACGGCGGGCCGAAGAAGCGTCACAGGATGCGGAACGTCGACGAGGCGGTGGCGTGCGGCCTGCTGGACGCCGAACCGATCACCGGGGACGTCACCTTCCGGCATCCGCTGGTCCGGTCGAGTATCGTGCAGATGGCAACCCCCGAGCAGTGCCGGGCGGCGCATCGCGCGCTCGCGGACGTCCACCGGGACGACCTCGAACGTCGTGCTATGCATCTGGCCGCGGCCTATGTCGCACCCGACGAGGAGGTCGCCCGGGCGCTGGAGGCCGCGGCCAATTCGGCGATCCGCCGTGGCGACGCCATCACGGCCGTCGGCTGGCTGACCCGTGCCGCCGAGCTGAGCGAGGACGCTGTGGAACGGACCCGGCGGCTCAGCTACGCGACGTTCCTCTCCGGATACGCGGCCCGCCTCGGCGGCGAGCTTCCCCCGGTCCATCTCACCTCCGGGCCGGACGCAGCCGTCAACGCCATCCACCAGGCGTTCTTCGAGGACGGTGACGTGCGCTCCGCCCACCGACAGGTGATGGCGGCGATCGAGGGCCTGGACGGCGAGCCCACTGAGACCCTCGCCCGCCTGCAAGTCCTCCTGCTCGCCGTCAACCGGTACGCCGCCGACCCCGCCCTGTGGAACGAGGCTCATAAGACGCTCGCGTCCCTCGGCGACCTCGTCACCGAGCAGACACAGATCTATAGCAACACCTGGAGCGACGTGGTCCTGCACGGGCGTGGCTGGGCCGGGCCTCTGGAGCGGACTGCGGCGAACCTGCACGACCGGGAGCCCTGGGACGTCACCCGCCTGGCCATCGCGGCATACCACCTCGACATCGTCAGCCAGTACCGACCTCATCTGGAACGTGTCGTAGACCGCGAACTGGAGACCGGCACCGTGTTCAGCGGCATGCTCATGCTGACGGTGATCATGCTGGATCAGATGGGGTCCGGAGACTGGGACGCCGCTGTGCGGACTGGAGAACGGGCCCTCGCTCTGGAGATCGAGCACGGCCGCCATCTGCTCGCCTATCAGACACGTGCCTATCTGGCGCAGCTCGCGGCGCTGCGCGGCCAGGTCGCTCAGGCACTCGAACTGCGGGCTGAGGTCGAAGCCTGGGCCCGTCCGCGCGGGATCGGTCTCCTCACCGACCTCGTCGACTCCGTTGCCGTGACAGTCTCGTTGAGCGCGGGCGACTATGAAGGCGCGTACCGCCATGCCGTCGACATCACGTCACCGGGGACGTTTCGGACCTACTGCGCCCCGGCGTCACGGACCCTACTCGACCTCGTCGAGGCGGCCCTGGCCACCGGCCGCACCGAGCAGGCCCGCCGCCACGCCCTTGCCGCCCGCGACGCGGGCTTCGCCGAACTCTCCCCGCGCCTCGCCCTGACCTGTTACGGAGCGCTCGCGATGACCGCGGGCTCCGAGCGGGAGGCCGCCGACATGTTCGCGCGCGCCACATCCCATCCGGCGGCCGCGCGGTTCCCGTTCGAAACGGCACGGATCCAGCTGGCCCATGGGATCCGCCTGCGCCACGCCCGCGAACGCGCCGCCGCCCGGCCGCTCCTCGCCCACGCTGCCGAGACCTTCGAACGGCTCGGTGCCGCCGCATGGGCCGAGCGAGCCTGCACCGAACTGCGGATCGACGGAGCAGCACCGCTGGTCTCCACTCCGTACGTATCGCTGACCTGGCAGGAACGGCGAATCGCCGACCTCGCCGCCAGCGGCCTCACCAACAAGGAGATCGGCGCACGGCTACGCCTGTCACCGCGTACCGTCAGCTCCCATCTGTACCGGATCTTCCCCAAACTGGGCGTCACCACCCGCGCCGCCCTTCGGGACGCCATGAACCGCCCCGACCGCGTCGCGGCGTCGAATGACTGATGCACCGAACCGCGCCCTCGGCCAGGGCGACATGGCATTCACCGCCACACGGACGTTCAGCACTTCACGAACTCCAGCAGTTCTAGGCCGGCGGCCCACGTCGCCCCGGTGAGTCCCAAGTCGGTGAAGATCCCTCACTCCAGCCGCTGGTCAACGGTGGCTAGCGCGTTCATGCTTCCCGTCCGTTGAGGGTGACGAGCCTGCACGATCACCGTGGCCACTCTTCGGTGACCCCACTGGGCCTTGGCCTCCCGCCGTGGCGCCTGATCAGGGCTCGATGACCACCTTGATCGCGCCGGCGCCGCGGTCGGCCGCAACGCGAAACGCTTCCCGAGCCTCCTGGATCGGGAACCGGTGCGTGATGATCGTCTGCGCGATTTCGGGTTTCTTGGCAAACATGGAGGCGACTTCCTCGACTTCGCGGACCCCCTCGTGCCTGCCATAGGCGATGCTGTTGATGTAGGTCAGCTCCTTGACCAGGCTCTGGGTCCCCGGGATCGGCAGCGTCGTCCGGTACACGCCCAATGAGACGATCCGGCCTCCCGGACGTGCGGCGTCCGCGGATCGAGCCAGGCTCGACTCACTGCCGGCCGCATCGATCACCACGTCGTAGGTCCCGCCTGGCCGGCCGAATCCAAGTCGCTCGGCGGCGGTCAGCTGATGGCTGTGCCGGGTGTCCACATCGGCGTCCAATCCTTGGTGCTGGGCTGCTGCGGCTGCCAGGAGCCCGATCGACCCCCCGCCGACCACGAGAATGCGCTCTCCTGGTTGCGCCTGCGCGCGGCGCACCGCGTGCCAAGCGACGGCGCCAGGTTCGATCAAGCATGCGTCCTTCACGTCCAGCTGCGGGGGCAGGGCCAGCAATGTGTATTCCGGCACCACGACCGCTTCGGCAAGGCCGCCGTCTCGGTACATCCCGAGGTTTCCGTGGCCGGCCTCAGTGCACCGCTGTGGATTACCGGCGCGGCATTCCGCGCATTCCCCACCGTAGATGGTCGGTTCGACGAAATAGCCGTTGCCGGTGTCATCCACTCCGGCGAATTCATGGCCATAGATGAAGCTGGTGATGCCGGCGCTGACGAACATGACATCGGTGCCGCAGATCCCGGCGGCGGCGACCGAGAGCCGTACCCCCGCTCCACCAGGTTCATCGACCTCGATGGTGCGGATTCCGTCATCGGTGTTCACTACCGCGTACATGTTGTGTCCCTCCCGTTCTTCAACCGCCGTCTCGGTTCTCGTGCTTCAACCACCCTGTCACCCGCCAGGTTGGAAATATTGGCTCATGTTCTCCTCGCGTTCCACCGTGTCCGGCCCCCTCTGAGCAGAGAGACGCCGCCATCTAGATTTGACGCCTACGGTCCTAAGCTGACAGCGCGGGTGCGATTCCCGTTACCCGCGCGCCTTCTGCTCCTTCCACCACGTCAGATCCACCTCCCAGTTCATCGGCTCAGCCCACTGCTGGGCTCGTTTGATGATCTCGTCGGGAAGGCGTACTGAATGCTCCCGTACGTAGTGGGCCAACCCCTGCGGCCACAGGAACACGCCATCTGTGAACTCCAGGCTGCCGTTGGGCTTGTCACAGACCCGGCATAGCGAAAAGCCGGCCGTGGCGTGGGGCATGTGCTGACCGCTCTCAAGGTACAGAGCGACCAGGTCACGCTCTTCGAGACTCCAGTCAGGATCGATCCAGTCCTGCGGCCGAGGCCATTCTGGAGCGTCGGGGCTCCACCAGTAGCCGATCAGCCGCAATGGGGGACGGGCATCTACCATGCGGTGATACTTGCACAGTCGCGCTCCGCCCCCGGCTCTCCAAACAGCCCTTCTCGCGTGCCCGATGGGGTGGGAACAAGGGGGAACAGCAGGGAGTCACGGGGATCGCGATGAGTGCCGTGAGCTGCATCGTCAGATGCAGCCCTTACGATCGCCACGGCGTGGCCGGCCACTGTACGTGCTTGGGCGCGATCGACGATCCAGCATTCGTTCCTCACCCTGGCTCACCGGAAACGTGGCTGGTCGCCGTCGCCTCGCACGGGCGTGAACAGAACAGGGAGTACAGCGATTGCTATACCGCTACAGAACGGCACAACCGGGGATGTTAGCCCATGAATAACGGTATTTCCGCTGAACTTCCCAGCTCCTCCAGAAGCTGACGCATCGCCGCACGGATATCCGCCTCGATCTCCGCTCGCCTCTCGGGACGGTCCTCCCAGGCAGATTGCAGGCTAAGGAATCTCATCATGGACTCTGTCTGGAGTGGCCGGGAGTCAGAGGCGTAGTAGGACTGCCAGCAGACCTCGTGAGCAGCTGAATGAAGGGACATCTCCCCCTTCAGCGCCCACCGCGCGACCATCGCCATCATCCGACGACGGGCCTCCTCCATATCCGGAATCGGCGAGCCCAACTCGTCCATGGCCAGGTAGAAAAGATCACGGGCTTCCCGGACCTCATGGGAGAACAGGCCCGCCAGCTCGCGCAGCGCGGGCGAGTCCACTCCGCGTGCCAGCGCTTCGGCCGCGAGCAGCGGCAGCTCGTCGGGAAGCAAGTCCTCCAGAACGAGCCGGACCGCGGCCTCTTCCAACTGTTCCACGCCGTCACCCTACAATCGCCCGACCACGTGATCAGTTACGAGGATGGCGCCAGACGATTGGCCAATGACCGTTCTCCTTCAAGAGCCGTTTCGCCGCGTGCTGCGTGGCTTGAGTCCTGGACCGCCCGACAGCGATCTCCCTAAGCAACTCGGCGAAGAGCCCGACTTCATCAGCGATCATCCACGGCAGCGCGAGTGAGGTCCAATACTCGGACGGCCCTGCAAGCGCGCACTGGATGACCGCGTGCAGCACCTCAGCGAAGTCTGGATCATCAGGACCAAGCGCCTGCCGGGCTCGCCTCTCCACCTCCTCCCGAGGCCGCTCCAGCAGTGGTAAGAGCCCTATCCTCGACAGGGCAAGGGGCTTGTCCACCCCGGTGTTTCGCGACTCGACATTCCAGATGTTCCCGTCAACGAGCACCAGCCACGGACCATCCGGCTTCACGGCCAGAACCCTGCGCACGGAACCGGTCTCCATGTCCACCAGCTTGACACGCCACCACAGCAAGATCCGGAGCATGCGCGGAATGATCAACGAAGCCGAGCCCATGGCCATGTGAGTTACCGCAGCTCAGCAGCCGCGCGATGGGTGATGGCAGGGATCCACTTTAATCCGCGTCGCCCTCGTCCTCGGGTGGGATCAGGCCGCATGCATGTTCGATGTCTCCGCTTGCGATCACGTCTTGTACGGCAGCGATCATCGAGACGAAGCCAGGCTCGCGGATGATGATGAGATCCGTGCAGTAGAAGTACCGGCCGTTGAGGGACTCGCCTGTCTCCTGCCAGCGGTCCATGATCCTACTGACGACGCCAAGTGTCATGAACGTCGCATACCGACGGCTGCCGTCTGGCAGCGTGATGGTCTCGTCGGCCTGTTCAGCGGTCTCGGGGGCGTACCCTTCCCAACGCGGGATCATCATCTCGAAGCCCGGAGGGCTGACTCGATAGAACGGCCCGTCGATCTCGATCACGCAGCCCACTCTGCCGGTGACTGCCATGGCCTGCAATCGCCCTCTAGTTCCCCTTTGATCGGTGGAATCAGCGAGCCGTCGCGGTTGCAGTTCGGGTTGCCATGCGAGGCCGCACACGCTCCTGCCGACCTCTGCTGATGCCCCGAAGCCAGATCGCCGCACCGCCCACCTGATCCCTTCGGTCAGCAGGCGCACGCCCGCTGCTCACCCAGCTCGGGCGGGGTGAGCCGTCTGGAGTTCGGCGTGGTGAGCGACGCGGCCTTCAAGGTTTCACCGTTCGCGCACGCCTGAGCCGTCCTGACCCGCCGCCGGCGCCGAGTGCCTCTGCCGCTAACCCCCTGCTAGTGGCGCGCTAGTGAGGGACAGGAACATCGACCATCGTGGATCTGCTGCTTGTCGGATGTGAGGTGCTCATCGGGGTTGTTTTCGCGGTCGCCGCGTTCAGCAAGCTTCGCAGCCGTGCCGCCCTGCGGTCGTTCGCGTCGTCGCTCGCGATGCTGCCTGAGCGTTTCCGTATGCCCGTGGCGGGTGTGGTGGCCTCAGGGGAGGCAGCGGCGGCCGTGCTGATGGCGGTCCCGCAGGCGGGGTTGCCGCTGAGCGGGCTGTTGCTGTGCGCGTTCAGCGCGGCGATCAGCGTCTCGATACGGCGAGGGCACCAGGTGTCCTGCCGATGCCTATTCCGCCTGCAGGCTCAGGGGTATGCCGAGGCGGCCGTCGCATGAAGATCTGGTTTCCCGCCGCCGTTATGCTGCTCGTCGCCGCCCTGGTCGTACGGCTGCGCCGTACGTATTCGATCATCCGCGTGGACGGCGACAGCATGAACCCCACCCTGGTCGACGGGGACAGGCTCTTGGCCCGCCGGGTCTCGCCGTCGGCCATGCGCCGAGGTCAGGTCGCCGTCGTCGTCAACCCGCTGCCGGTGGGGGCGCGGTTTCTCATCAAGCGCATCGCCGCGCTGCCCGGCGATCCGGTCCCCCCGATGCCGCGGACCGTCCTGTCCGAAGAGCGGGTGCCCAGCGGGCAACTGATCCTTCTCGGCGATAACGCGGACGTCAGCTTCGACTCCCGCGATCTCGGCTATTTCCCGGTGTCCGAAATCCATGCCGTCACCATCAGAAAGCTGATGGGGACCTAGTGAAAGGAAACATATGAAATTCATCGAATCACTGTCGGATCGCGTGCTGAGCCGGATCCTGCGGGAGGAGGCCGCTAGCGCCTTCGTCAAGAAGGGGCCGTGTGTCTTCGGCGTTCGAGTCGTCATGACATGCACGATGGATGGCCAGGGCACCTCATGCTGGAACAAGCGGCTGGTGCCGTGCGGCAAGAAGTCCGGGAGAGGGCGCTGAACGCCGTCCTCGGAAAGATCGCGGACCGCGCCCTGGGGTGGGTGATTCCCGAAAACGCCGCCGCCGCGGGAACCGTTTCCTACACGCCGAGCAGTACCGGCTCCGGGTACTGGAGCAGCGTGCCGGTACAACGCCAACTGTCACAGCCGGCTCTGGAAGGTCTACCTGGTGTGCTACTGCCCGCCCGGGGGATCCGGCTGCTACCTCAGGACCGGTGGCAAGCGGTGCTGCTAAGTCGTATTTCCTCGGTCGAGTAAGCGACGATCATGCGTGAAGCCCGTGGTGGAAGTGGTGATGATGGAAATCGACTTCATCCGGGCTTCACGCTGCCGCCGGGTCACGCGCTGGCACCGGCCCTTCGCGAGTGATGCCTGATCCACGTAACTCAGACGTACCCCTACCTGCTGAACGAGACCACCGGCAGCAGGCAGTGGCAGCTCAGGCTCTATCCGAAGGGCAAGAAGCAGCGCAACGTGCCCATCTGCCGCGAGCTGGCTGTTCTCCTGGCTCACCACGCGGCAGCGGCAAACACCCGACCGCGTACCGGGCCCGGTCCGCGTCGGCCCGGCGCGCCGACGTCTGCGGTGGAACGGCCGCCAGCGGCGGCTTGGCGGTCAGGCGGGGATCTCGGCGGTGGCGGTCAGCATCGCCGATGAAGCGCGCGGCGTGGGCCCGCCGGGAGCGCCGAAGATGCCTGACATCTGCTCGGCGGGCCAGGGGGCGGCATCGGTCAGCGTGGTGCTGGTGTCGGTGAAGGCGGGCACCTCGGGAGGCGGCCCCTTGGGCGGGCGCGGGGACCAGGGCCATCACCGCCACGAGGCCGGCAGTTAAGAATTTCCAAATAAGGGTCATGACCGGAAACCTAGAAAGCCCTATTATTTGTCTCAAGTGGGTATTCCGGGCTAGGCCGAAATCTGGAGCCACGATGCGATTCCTTGCCATCGTCCTGCTGCTGTTACCGCTGCTTCCGACCCCCGCATACGCCGCCGAACTGCCCGGCGGCAAGGCCAACTACGTCGTCACCCTGGGCCGGCTGCGCGCCGACGTCCGGGACAACTGGATGCGCCTGGGCACGTACCAGTTCGCGACCGACGGCACCGTCACGGCGCGCACGTACCTGTGGCGGCAGACCGCGCCTGCCGCCCGCGAGGGCACCGGCACCACACCCGACCTCGACAGCTGCTCGACCGTCAGCGGCGCGGTCGGCCACACCCGCGCCCGCCACTGCGAGGTGCTGACGGCGGGCGGATTCAGGGGCTCCCCGCCCGAGTCGCGCACCGGGACCTTCAACGTCGCCGGCGATGTCCTGAACATCACGTGGAACTTCGCCCAGGCCTGGTCCGAACAGTGGTACCTGCGGCCCAACACCGACGGCACGCTCGTCCGGCTGGAAAGCAAGTACAACACCTTCGCCACCCACGCCTACGGCTACGGCAGCAACGCGGCGCTGTCCACGCGCCGGGCGATGAGCACCGTGCAAGCCTTCCCCGGGACGCTCAAGCAGGATCTCGCGTCCTGGACGAAGGAGAACGTGACCACCTCGACCGGGCAGGTGTTCACCAACACGGCCTATCGCACGTGCACGACGACGACCTGGTGCCTGACCTACGCCCAGCCGTCGTCCGAGAAAGCCTGCCAGGCGAGCGGCGGCTGCCCCAACTACGGCGGCGGCACGGCGACCAACGACAGCTCGATCCAGTACTACCTGGTCAAGGTCTCCAGCTACGACCGGCGCGACACGCTCTGGCACTGGTGCACGTGCCTGGCCAGGGAGCGCGGTGAGTTCTGCTACACCGGCAACTCCCACGTCAAGCCGCTGCTGCAGATCATCGACGACGGCGGGGGCTTCCACGGCTGGGTGGGCGCCGAGGCGTCCTTCTACCCCTCGGGCAGCGACCCGCGCTACTCCGACATGCTCAGCGTCTTCCGCATCACCGACACCCGGTAGCTGCGGAAGACGCCGAGCAGCAGGATCAGGTCACCGTTCCCGGCTGGGCCGACAGGAAGGTCTGGGCCCAGCCGCCGGTGTCCGCAGACCAGCTCATTGGCGGCCACGTGTCCTCATGAGGCGGTCAGTACCAGCGGGACCGGTACAAGCGCTGCCCGCTGATCCAGTACTTGTCGCCGTCGGGGTGGGAGACGAGCTGTGCGCCCGCGGTACCCGGCGGAGCGGAGTCCGTGAAGGCCTGGGGGTCGAGTCGGTGGAAGCGGCCTCGCGCCGTCACGTACAACTGCCCGTCGCGGGCGTCAAAGCGGACCTTCGTCGCCAGCGGGTTCCATTCGCTGACGCTCGACCAGTCGAACGGGGCGACTTCGTGCGTCCGTACCGTTTCCCGCGTCGCCGGGTCGAGTTCGAAGAGCTTGCCGGCGGTGATGCCCCACAGGTGCCCCGCGGCGTCCACGGTGAGCCCGCTGATGGCTCGCTCGCCGGGAAGGGGTTCGGTCTCCCACAACTTGGTGCCGGAGGCGACGTCGAAGGCGAAGACCTTGGCCGTGGTCTGGGTGGGAGTCGAGCCGTTGCCGCCGTAGTCCTGCCAAATATCGGTCTGGACCGATATTCTCATTGGAAATTAGACGAACATATTCCGTGCGTCAATAGTGGACTCCGGTAGCAATGAAGAAATTCCGGGGATATGCCGCTGACCGGCGATAACGACTTGGCGTTGAGCGCAGTAGGGGGCTGTTGACGCTCTCGCTACGTTCTGTTCCAGTTCCGTCCGGTCCAGAACGAAGATCTCCAGACGTCTGATCGCAGGAAGGGGCTCCCTCCGAGGACTTCGGGACTATCCGGCGTACAGCTTGGCGATGCGCGCGCCGAGATCGGCGCCGTAGCTCTGGTGGTAGACCTGGGCGGAGCAGTAGACAGGGCCGCCCTGACGGGCCAGGCCGGCCGTCCAGGTGGCGGCGTTCTCCACGCCGGGGTCGCTCATCTGCAGGCCGGTGACGGCGATGTCATCCACGCGCACGTCGACGAAGTTGTTGCCCACGCCCTTGCGCTCGTACAGCCGCCATTGCAGTGTCGCACTCGTCGCCCCGGTCAGCTTGGCCGTCAGGTCGATCGTGGTCTGCTGCCAGGCGTACTCATCGGCGGCGACATCCCGCTCCCACACCACTCGGCCGTTGAGGAGAAGCTGCTTCATGTGGTAGCCGGCCGGGCTCCCGGATCCGCGGTTGTCCCGGTGCCAGAAGCTCACTGTGCGCTTGGTGGCGCCGGGTGTCAGCTGGATCGTCCGCGTGGCGCTGCACCACATCCCGGCCTGGGTGAGGGTGTCGGCCTGGACGACGAAGCTCAGCCGTCCGTTGCCGGTCCGGGCGAGGTTGTCGGTCGCGGGGCGTGTCCATCCGGGGTCACGGGCGATGTAAGGGAGCTTGTACTGCAGGATCCCGGCGAGTTCTCCCGCGGCGACGTGCTCGAGCGCCTTCTTGGTGATCGCCTCGGCGTAGGCCACTGTCGGTTTCAGGGCGGTACGGCTCAGCGGGTGGGCGTAGGGCATCAGGTAGATATCGGTGTCGGGGAGGCGCTGGGCGACCTGCTTGACCTGGTAGGACAGACTCCACGTCCACGACGTGTCCCGGACCGGCTCGTCCCGGAAGGGGAAGATCACCCCATCCAGCAGCGGGGCCTGCTCGGCGGCGAACGTATCGGTGAACTGGCTGTAGTAGACGATCGGGATGAACTTGAACGACGGGTTGATCGCCTTGGCCGCCGCACGCATCTGCTTGACGTACGCCGGGGTGAACGTCTTGAGGTCGAAGCCGTAGTCGTCCACGGTCCAGCCGATCAGGTTCGGATGGCTCTTCGAGAGAATGGCGAGCTCGCTGGACCATTTCACGTAGTCGTGCCCGTGCGGCCGGGAGACGGCCGACTGGCTCGGCGCGTAGACCGTGACCCACACGTCGATCCCGGCGTCCGCGGCGGCAGAAAGGAACTCGTTACGCAGGTCGTCCCAGTGATCGTAGCCACCGGCCAGAGGATAGACGTAGGTGTTCACGTTGAGTGCCTTCAACGCGCTGATCATCGCCTTGGTGTCCATGTGCTTGATGCCATCGGCCCGCGCCTCTACCTCCCGGATGAGGTTCCCCGCCGTCCCCACCACGCCGGGGCTCGCGGCGTGGGACACACCGGGGAGCAGCGACAGCAGCAGGGCGACGACCATTACGAGCACGGGACGGGGCACGACGTTCCTTCAGCATGATCCGTAGACGAGGGTTCGTCAGCATAGGGAACACCGGTATGTCGCCGGTATGGCGTGACGCGCCGCCCCGGACGCCTTCACCATCACCTGCGAAGGCCCCCTGACCCCGACCACGCGATGATCATTCAAGATCGAGATACACCATTGACTGACCGGACACCCTGATGACGCTCAATCTGTCATTCGCTCACGTGACAGTGGAGGGCTGGGCTGACAGGAGGGTCTGTACCCAGCCGGCGGCGTCGACGGTGCCCTGGCCGGTCAGGTCGTCGTTTCGGCCGTCGTAGGGGTTGATGTCGAGGTAGTCGCGCATGGAGTTGTCGCGGTGGTGGCCGTAGTAGACACCCCCGCCAGGCGACAGCAGGTGGTCGAATATCTGCCAGGTGGAGTCGCGTAGCTGGTAGCGCTTCCAGGAGCCGGCACCGCTGATGTTGTAGGAGATGAGCTGGCCTTCGGCCGTGGTGCCGAGGATCCAGTCGGGTCCGGTGGCGGTGAGGGTTTTGACGGCGAAGCCGCTGCCGATGACGGTGTTGTCGGTGATGTCGGCTACGTGCGTGCTTCGCGCCAGACCTTCGACACCCGAACGGAACCGCGGGCGCGAGTCGCGGATCTCTGGCAGCTATCCGGGCACGAGGCAGGAGTAGATACAGCGTTGCCGACCGAGACACGGCCCCGCATCTTGGTTGGACCTAGGATCGGACCATGCCCTTGACCGCGAACGACGTCGACCGGTTCGAGGCCTCCAGGCCGCGCCTGGAGGCCATCGCCTACCGCCTCCTCGGCTCCGCCGGGGAGGCCGAGGACGCCGTGCAGGAGACGTTCCTGCGCTGGCAGGCCGCCGACGTCGACCGCATCGAGGTCCCCGAGGCCTGGCTGACGAAGGTCCTCACCAACCTGTGCCTCACCCAGCTCACCTCCGCGCGGGCGCGCCGCGAGACCTATGTGGGCCAATGGCTTCCCGAGCCGCTGCTCGCCGGCGACCCGATGCTCGGCCCGGCCGAGACCGCCGAGCAGCGCGAATCGGTCTCGTACGCGGTCCTCACCCTCATGGAGCGCCTCTCCCCCAACGAGCGGGCGGTGTACGTGCTGCGGGAGGCCTTCGACTACCCGCACCGGGAGATCGCCGAGATCCTCGACATCACCGAGGCCGCCAGCCAGCAGATCTTCCACCGCGCCAAGAAGCATATTGCGGATGGCAAGGCCCGCACCGAGATCGACGAGGCCGCCGCCCGGCGGATCGTCGAGGAGTTCCTGGCGGCCGCCACCAGCGGCCAGACCGGGCCCCTCGTACGCCTGCTCACCGAGGACGCCATCTCGATCGGCGACGGCGGCGGGAAGGTCCCGGCTCGCGCCAAGGCGTTCGAGGGCGCCGTCGCGGTCGCGAAGTTCGTGTGGGGCCTGTTCAAACCCGGCGAGGCCAAGCGCGCCATTGTCGGCGGCGCGCCCGAGGTCTACGCCTGGACGGCCAATGGCGACCCCGCCGTCGTGGCCGTCGTGGACGGCCGGGTCGTCGGCGTCATGTGCCTGGAGGTCACCGCCGAGGGCATCGCCGCGTTCCGCAACCAGGTCAACCCCGACAAGCTCGAACGCGCGACCGCGCAGTGGGCGGCCGCCGACCCCGGGGAGCCCCTGTTCAAGGCCTTCTGAACGCTATGTGAGGTGCTTCACATCGCGTTGCTGTCAGGAAACGGCGGGCTGCCCGGTTCAAGTGGCAAACCCGCGCAGGACAGGAGCAAGGGAATGCAGCACCGCATCATCGTCCTCGGAGCCGGATACACCGGAGCCATCGCCGCCGGCCGCCTCGCCAAGCGGCTCCGCCGCGAGGACGTCGCCATCACCCTCGTCAACGCTGAGCCCGACTTCGTCGAACGCGTCCGCATGCACCAGCTGGCGACCGGCCAGGACCTCCAGCCCCGGCCATTCAGTGAGATGTTCGCGGGCACCGGCGTCGAACTGAGGCTCGCGAAGGTCACCGGCGTCGACGTCGACCGCAAGACCGTCGCCGTCATGGACACGAACGGCGCCGGAATGACCCCGCCCGAGTCCCGCGCCGGCTTGATCGCGCCCGAGTCCGGCGCCAGCTTGATCGCGCCCGAGTCCGGCGCCAGCTTGATCGCGCCCGAGTCCGGCGCCAGCTTGATCGCGCCCGAGTCCGGCGCCGAAGAACTCGCCTACGACACCCTCGTCTACGCCCTCGGCAGCGGCTGGAACGCCCAAGGCGTCCCCGGGACCGCCGAGCACGCCTATGAGATCGCCAGCCGCCCCGGAGCACTCCGGCTGCGCGAGCGCCTGGCCCGCCTCGACGCCGGGCAGACCGTGGTCGTCGTCGGCGGCGGCCTCACCGGCCTGGAGGCCGCGACCGAGATCGCCGAGGCCCACCCAGACCTCGACGTCGCCCTCGTCGCCCGCGACGGCCTCGGCGACTGGCTCTCGCCCAAGGGCCGCGAGCACCTGCGGAAGGTCTTCGGCAAGCTCGGGATCACCGTGCACGAGCACGCCGCCGTCACCGGCGTCGAAGCCGACCGCGTCGCCACCGCCGGCGGCACGGCCATCCCGGCTGCGGTCACCGTGTGGACCACCGGCTTCGCGGTCCGCCCGATCGCGAAGGCGACCACCCTGGAGGTCACCGACACCGGCCAGATCGTGGTCGACGGGACCATGCGCTCGGTCTCGCACCCGGACGTGTACGCCGTCGGCGACGCGGCCATGGTGATGGGCCCCGGAGACAAGCCGCTGCGTATGTCGTGCGCCTCGGGAATTCCGACCGCGTGGCAGGCCACCGACGCGATCGCGGCGCGCCTGACCGGCGGGAAGCTCCCGAACACGCCGATCCGCTACTTCAACCAGTGCATCTCACTGGGCCGCAAGGAGGGCTTGATCCAGTACGTCACCGCCGACGACCGCAGCGTGCAGGTGGTCCTGACCGGACGGCTCGCCGCCGTCTACAAGGAGCTGGTCTGCAAGGGCGCCGCCTGGGGCGTCGCCAACCCGACGCTCGGGCTGCCGACCCGGCGCCGCCGCGTCACGCGGGAGCAGGCCGCGGCGGGCGCGGCCGGGAGCTCCCAAGCGTCGATGTCGACGGTGACCTGGTCGCCCGAACGGATCTCCTGATCACCGCTCAGCACGTGGGCTGAACCCCCCCGGCCAAGTCAGTTGAGCATCCTGCGTGTTCACCTCAGCCGACTAGTTCTGTGGAACCGCCGTCCACGGCCGGAGCTTGTCGGGGTTGCGTACGGCCCAGATGTGCTTGATCCGGTCGCCTGCGACGTCGAACGCCATCACCACCACGGTGACGCCGTCGCGCTGAACCACCAGACCGGGCTGACCGTTGACCGTACGCTCCAGGATCGTCAGGTGCGGCACCCTGCCGCTGACCTCGACGGCGTAGCGCGACCTGTTCGGCGCCTTCGATCGGGCGGAGCACGGTGCTGACCGGCTGGGGCATCGGTCAGCTCAGGATGATGGGGTTGGTGAGCGCCGCCATGTGCCCGCTCAGGTGACGCACCTCGATGCGGACGAACGCCGATTCCTCCGCGCTGGTACGCCACTCCAATACGCCTGATCCATTGCCGGGCAACGATTCGCGGTGCACCGTCCCTCGATCGGTGTGAAAGCTGACACGGCCGGACGGCACACCACGCACGTCCACCCGTACCACCGCCGGTCCGCCGCAGGTATCCAGCCGCCCCCCGATGTCGGCACTGCGATCACCAGCGGAGACCTGGAGCGACAGCTCAACCGTGGCCGATTCGGCGATCCAGCTTCGGCCGGCACGGATGCCGGCGAGAACCGCGTCGGTACTCAGTTCGTCGGCCAGCACGACGGTGTGCGGCGTGCCGATCTGACCCTCCAGATGGGTATCGCTGTTGCCCATCGCCGGCCGCCACCGACCACTGCGGATGTCGACGGCCAGGCTGCGACCCCATTCGGCCAGTGCCGCCTCGTTGTCCGCCTGCCACGGCTCATCGGAGGTCCACAGTCCGTTCCACACCTCCACCACATCAAATCCCTCGAACGGGTACATGAAGGTGCCAGAGGGGTACGGCGCGTGCGGGTGGGCCGCCACGCATAGCCCACCGGCCTCATGTACCTGATCCAACTGCTTGCCGATCAGGTCGTCGCGGACGCGATAGCGCCAGTCGACCACCTGCCCCGGATTGATGCCGATCGCCAGCCAGTGCCCGGTTTGGCTGGTGGCTTCCTGGCCGATGACCACCAGCAAATCGTCACCGGCGAGCGAACCCCAGGCGCCGTGCGCATCTGAGGTGTTGTGCTCAGTGGTCGCGATGAAGTCCAGGCCAGCCGCACGGGCACCGGCCGCAAGCTGCTCCGGCGTCAGCTCTCCGCTGTTCGAGAGGACCGAATGCACATGACAGTCACCTCGATACCAGCCATGACCCCGACCAGCCACCCGTCTCGGCGGGAACTGTGACTCTGACACCTGCTCCGCCGTCCCATCGTCCGTGACCATCCGGGCAGCGTACTCACCCCAGTGTAGGGATCCACAAGATCCAGATGGCGATTCAACGGCCGCCTACAGCGAACATGATTCGGCTCCAGTACGGGAGACGAGGAGGAGGGTGGCGGAGGGATCGTTATCCGACGGTGGCGGGACACCGGTGGCAGGCGCCCCCAGTAGAGTGCGGTGCCGCCGAGTGCCGAGAGGTGAGGGTGAACATGGATGAGCAAGAACTGACCGAGCCGTGGGAAGGCGTCTTGATCACTCCGGGCCCCATCAGTCACACAGGTGTCCTTGTTCTGGCGGGGTCGAGCGGACGTATCGAACGGGAGAGGGCTCGTATCCTCGCCCGGGAGGGAATGACCGCGATGTCGATTCGATGGTTCGGCGGTCCCGGACAATCACCGGGCATCTGCGAGATTCCTCTGGAGACTTTCGTGTCCGCCATCGATCTGCTCGAATCCACCGGCGTACGCCGCATTTACCTGCTGGGGGCGTCCAAAGGCGCGGAGGCCGCCCTGCTCACCTCCGTCCACGACCCGCGTGTTGACGGCGTCGTGGCGATGTCGCCTACCTCGGTGATATGGGGCAATGTCGGCCCAGGGCTGGATGGGCAGCAGCGCCCTTACCGGTCGTCCTGGACATGGAAGGGACAGCCGCTGCCCTTCGTCCCATACGACGATGACTGGACGGCTGCTGAACCGGCGAACGGTCCGGTGGCTATTCGCGGCTGGTACGAGCGCAGCGAACGGACGTTCGCCGACATGCTCTTCACCGCCGAGATCCCTATCGAGGAGACCAAGGCTGACGTGCTGCTGGTGGCAGGAGGGGACGATGCGATGTGGCCGTCCCTCCCGTTCGCTGAGCGACTTGTCGCCCGTCGCCGCACCGCTGGTCGTACAGCTCGTCTGATCAGCCGAGCCCAAGCCGGCCATCGTCCGCGTCTTCCAGGGGAAGGTCCCGCTCCCGAGTCGCCCCACTTCCTTTACGGGGGTGATGCTGTCGCCGACGCCGAGCTCGGAGCTGCCGCCTGGCCGCACATTCTCAATCTGCTTCGCGGCTGACACGATCGGCTTCTGGCGGCCCCCCGGCCGTTTCAAGTGCACGGTGGGGCTGCTACGCGATTCGACCCTGGTCAGCGGATCTTGAGCAGACCGACCAGGAGGGTGGTCAGTTCCGCCAGGGACAGTTCGCGTCCCTGGGCCACCAGGCGTTCGTACGTGTCCTGCGGGAGGGCTTCGCGTACGGCGGCGGCCTCGCGGGGGCCATCCAGCGGGTCCATCAACTCGGGGGAAAAGCCCACCCGGCGGCCGACGGCCTCCACGCCGCCCATCAGCACGGCTGCTTGGTCGGCCTGTCCGGTCAGCACGAGGGCGTGGGCGGCGGTGTGGATCAGCACAAGCCTGGAGGTGACGTCCTGGTGGCGGTCGAGCGCGTCCAGAATGCCGGCGGCGATCTCCAGGGCACGCCGACCGTCGCCGCGATCGCACGCGGTTTTCATGGCGGCCCACGCCGAGGAACCGGCCGCCCAGTCGTGGCCGCAGGAGTCGGCGGTCGCGACGGCTTCGGCCAGGACTGTGGCGGCGGTCGGAAGATCTCCTAGAACCCGGGCGAGCATGCCCTGCACCATCAGCGCTTCGGCCACCAGCCAGTCCTCGCCGGCACGCCGGGCGAGGTCGACCGCGCTGCGGGCGAGCGCCGGAGCGTCAACGGGTATGCCGGCGAGTACGCCGAAGTGCGTCTGGTAGACCCGTGCGGATGCCTCGAGCATCAGGTCATCGGCCTCCCGTGCCTCCTGCTCCGCCAGCACGACGGCCTCGTACGCCTGCGCCGGCTTCCCGGCCAGATAGCTGAGCCCGCTGACGGCGAGCCGTGCCCGCCCCCGGACCGCTGGCTCGGCGTGCGGGGCCGCGGCGAAGGCCCTGGACATCCAGGACAGGCCTTCGGCGATGTGGCCCATGCGGTACCAGAACCAGTACAGCGCTCCGCCCAGTCGCAGCGCGTAGTCACCATCCCCGGCGGCCAGCGCGGAAGCGAAGGCGGCGCGGAACTCCGGCTGCTCCCGGGTCAGCCGGCCCAGCAGCTCGGCCGCCTGCGGGCCGTGGAGCCTGCGTTCGGCGCTCTCCGCCTGGGCCAGGACCCAGGCTCGGTGCCGTTGCTGGGTCTGCGCGAGGTCGTCCGGGTCGAGTTCCCGCAGCGCGTACTGACGCAGCGTCTCCAGCAGCCGGTAGCGGCGCGGTGCGGTGCCGGGCTCGACACCGACCAGCGACTTGCGGACCAGGGCGGACAGGGGAGGCAGCACGGGGGTTTGGCCTCCGACGGCGGCCGCGGCGTCGAGGTCGAATCCGGCGGCGAACACGCTCAGCCGGTGGAAGAGCCGGCGTTCCCCGGGTTCGAGGAGCCGGTGGCTCCAGGTGATGGTGGACTCCAGCGCACGATGCCGGGCGGGCAGGTCGAGCGGGCCGTCGACCAGTACATCGAAGCGGTTTTCCAAGGCGTCGGCGATCTGGCCGATGGAGAGCATCCGGCATTGCGCGGCGGCCAGTTCGATGGCGAGCGGGATGCCGTCGAGGCCGGCGCAGAGCCCGGGGATCCGGTCGAGGTCGTCCGAATCGGGGGACCAGGCAGGCAGCACCGCGGCAGCCCGTTTCCTGAAGAGTTCGGTGCCGTCCCCGGCCGGGTCAAGCGGCCGTACCTCGTAGACCGCCTCGCCCTCCACGCCCAGCGCTTCGCGGCTGGTGGACAGGACCCGCAGGCCACCGCAGCGGCTCAGCAGCAGACCGGTCAGGGTGGTGACCTCGTCCAGCAGGTGCTCGCAGTTGTCGAGCACCAGCAGTAGTCGCCGCCCGGCGAGCACGGCCGCCAGGTCTCCGGCGGAGGATGCCCCGGGGATGCCGACGGCGGCGCCGATCGTGGCGGCCAGCAGTTCGGGCGAGGTGAGGCCGGCCAGTTCCACCAGCCAGGGCCCGTCGGCGCTGTCGGTACGGCTTCTGGCCGTCTCCAGCGCGAGGCGTGTCTTGCCCACTCCCCCCGGGCCGGTGAGGGTGACTAGCCGGTACTCGGCCAGCAGACGGTCCACGGCGGCGATGTCGCCCGTGCGTCCGACGAGGCTTGACAAGGCGAAGGGTAGGTTACCGACGGGCGCCGCCGCAGGACGGCGGGCAGGCGCGACCGGGGCGGTGCGGGGCCTGGTGGCGGCGGGAGTGGCGTCGCCGACGTGGACGCCGACGGTTGCGGCGGAGCGGGCGGGCGGCGGGTCGAGTCGGGGATCCTGAGCGAGCACCGCCGACTCCAGGTCGCGTAACGCGAGTCCGAGGTCGATGCCCAGCTCGTCGGCGAGCCGTTGCCGTACCGTGCGCAGCGCCGCGACCGCGTCAGCCTGCCGCCCGGACCGGTAGAGGGCAAGGACGAGCAGCTCCCAGCCGCGTTCCCGCAGCGGTTGTTCGGTCACCAAGGCCTCCAGCTCGCCGACCGCCGCAGCGTGCCTGCCCAGGTCGATGGTGGCGGCCAGCCGGTCCTCGTACGCGGCCGCACGCAGGTCCTCCAGCCGGGCCGCTTCTGTGAAGGCGAAACCGGCCCCGTCGAAGTCCGCGTAAGCGGGACCACGCCACAGCTCCAGTGCCTCGGTGAGCAGTTCCGCGGCGGGGCCTGGTCTGCCGCCGTCCAAAGCGCGCCGCCCCGCCACGGCGAGGTCGGCGAAGCGCTCGGCGTCGACCGCGGACGGATCAGTCCGCAGCGCGTATCCCGTCCCCTCACGGACAAGTAGCCGAGCAGGAGCGCCGGGCGGGCGTTCCGGCTCCAGGGCCCGGCGCAGCTGGGAGATGTACGCGTGGAGGGTCGTCGGTGACGAGGGCGGGGAGCCTTCCCACACCTGGGACGTGATCCGCTCGGCGGAGATCATCCTGCCCCTGGCGATCAGCAGGGCGGCCAGGACCGCCCGCTGCCGCAGACCACCCAGGCCGACCGCCCGTCCCGCCAGCTCGGCCCGGAGGGAACCGAGCACCGCAAACCGCACCGTATCGGGAGCGACGCCACCCATCGGCCCCCCTCTCGCACACCCCGTGAAGATCTCATGCGAGGGTAACCCGAAGGGCTGCGGCCCAGGAAGGGGCGCGGGAACCGTCAGCTCGTGCAGGTGGCCTTGACCGAGACGTACCGGCGGACGGCGTCTCCATTCGTGGCCGTCACCGTGAGCTTGTCGCGGCTGAACGCGTCGGAGGTCGTGTCCAGGCTGGTCGAGACCGACACCCCGGTGGCGGCGGTGATGGTGATCGTATCGGTCAGCATCGTGGGAGCGTATGAAGGGCACATGACCAGGAAGGATCTGGTGATGCCCGGCTCGACCCAGACCGCGTTGCCCGCACCGGCCGTCGCCGCCGAGGCCGGGGCCGCGATGGCCGTCAGCCCACCGGCCACGGCGGTCGCCAGCACGATGCCTGCGGTGATGTGTTTGATCATGATGATGTCCTTTCTCTCCAATCCCTTCGGGACTGTTTCGGTTTCGGGTGTGCGGCCCCAGGATGGGCAGCGGAGACGTCACTGACCGGCTGGGATCTGCTCCCGGGCCGGAAGCCGGCGGTGGGCCGGGCCGCCGCTGGGACGCGGCCGGAGCACACGGGCCAGGACGCCGGGCGACAACAGGTGCTGTGGAGGGGCCTGCAGGTTGGCGACGCTCAGGAAGGCGTGCCCGACCACCGGGTCCGCCTCCGCGGCCACGTGGAGGCGGGTGATGTAGCGGTTGAGCAGCTTCACGCGCAGAGGGCGTGGAGCCTCGACGGACGGGAACCGCAGATCACCACCGACCGACATGTCCCAGGGCACGTCGATGATCCGCGCGGCCCGCTCGAAGAAGCGGCGGGCCAGGCCGTCGCGCCGGCCGTTCTCCAAGCACTCACGCAAGGCGACGGCTTCGCAGGCGGCCACCGTCATGCCCTGCCCGTAGCTGGGATTGAACTGGCACAGAGCGTCACCGAACACCACATAGCCCTCGGGGAATCGGCCCAGCTGTTCGTAGCGGCGCCGAATGCTCACCGGAATGCGCATCCGCCGCGGCTCCCCGAGCGGTTCCAGGCGCTCCAGGAGGCGGTGAAGGTCCGGGACAGGAAGGCGGGCGGCGAAGCCGTGGTACCCGTCCGGGTCGACGGGTGGGACGTCGTCGCCCATGCCGAACAGGGTGACGAGCCAGCGGTCTCCCTCACCGCTGAGGGCGACCCCGCCCCTCGGGACCGACGCGCTGTGCCCCACCACCATGGCGACGAAGTCGGCGTCGCCCGGCCGGCGCCGGTAATCACGCGAAACGTACTGCAGCCGGGAGTCGACACGTTCCTCCGGTGCGGGCTCGTATCCCAGTCGCCGCAGCCATTCCGTGCCCCGGTTTCCCCGGCCCACGGCGTTCACCACGAGATCGGCGGCCATGTCCTCGGGCTGGTGCCCCGTACGCTGCAGACGTACTCCGGTGACCACGCCGTCCCTGCCGGCGATCGGCTCGACCACCTCGCAGCACTCGTGGATCACCACGCCGGGAAGATCCGCGACCCGGGATCGCAGATACCGTTCGAGTTCCGGCCGGCTCACCGTCAGGCCGCGCATCTGCGAAGGCGCTGGGTGCAGCAGCCGGCCGTCGTTGTACCAGCGGACGTCGTCCTGGATGTCGCAGGTGGTGGCGCCCGCCGCGACCAGGTCCGCAGTCAGCCCCGGGAACAGCTCCTCAAGGATCTCGCAGCCCCGGGACAGCATCCCGTGCGCGTGATGCCCCTGGGGCACGCCCCGCCGGGGGACGCCCTGGGCGGGCAATGCGTCACGGTCGATCACCGTGACCCGTTCGAACGTCTCGCTGAGCACCCGGGCCACCAGGAGGCCGCCGATCCCCGCTCCCGCGACGACGGCGTGTCCGGTGGGCGGGTGTCCGATGCTGGTCATGGCTTCCTCACCCCTCTCTCCGGATCAGCCCCACTGGGAGGGGTCGCCTGCCACAGCCACCCATTGGCTGGGGTCGCCGTCGGTGGCGTGGGCCGCCGTGGCGCCCAGGCCGAGCAGGACTCCCAGGGCGATTCCCGCCGCCGCTGCGGTACAGATCATTCGCTCGATCATGATTCACCTCGTTGTCCGGCCGCCCGGACCGGGCGGCGCCGCGTTCATGACAACGAGAGTGGGCCGGCCTGCTTCGGGGCCGCTGGGAACGGGCTTTCCCAGCGACTTCCAAGGCTTCCCAGCGCCCCGGATCAGCGCCTCCGCCGATGGCTGGGGGCCGCTGCGATCAGACGATCATCGTCCAGCGATCGACGAGGTGAGCAGGGCGCTCGCATCCTGCCGAGACATCGCGCGCCCGCGCGCCGCATGGCGTTCGTACTCCTCCGGCGGAAGTGCGCCGCGTACGGCGGCGGCCTCGCGGGGCCCGTCCAACGGGTCCATCAGCTCCGGGGAGACGCCGGCTCGCTTGCCGATGGCCTCCACGGCCCCCATCAGCACGGCCGCGTGCTCGACCTGCCCGGTCAGCGCGAGGGCGCGGGCCGCGCTGTGCACCGTCACCAGCCAGAAGGAGATGTCTCCGTAACGGTCCATCGTGGCCAGGATGTCCGCTGCGATGGCCAGTGCCCGAGTGCCGTCCCCGCGGTCCGAGGCCGTCTTCATTTCGCACCAGGCTGCCCCGTCCGCGGCCCAGTCGTGGCCACTGGCGCGAGCGGCGCCGATGGCCTCATGAAAGACCCTGTCAGCGCCCGGCAGATCCCCCAGCACCCGCAGCGCCATACCCCGGACCATGAGCGTTTCGGCCTCCAGCCAGTCCAGGGCGCTACGCCGGGCCATCTCGACGCCCTCGCGGGTGAGGGCCTCGGCGTCCAGCGCCACCCCGGCCAGCAGGCCCAGGTAGGCGGCGTAGGCAGTCGCGCCCGCCTCCGTCACCGGGTCACCCGCCTGGCGGGCCTCCTCCATCGCCGAACGAGCCGCCTGGTACGCCTGTGGCGGCTGTCCGGCCAGGTAGTGCAGTCCCGTGAGCGCGTACCAGGCACGCGCCCGGACATCCGCACCGGCTCGCGGGGCCGCCGCGAACGCCTCGGACAGCCAGGCCAGGCCCTCCGCGACATGCCCCATGCGGAACCAGAACCAGAACAGCGCGCCGCTCAGCCGTAGCGCGTACTCGCCGTGACCCGCCGCCAGCGACGAGGCGAACGCGGCCCGGAACTCCGCCTGATCGCGGCTCAGCCCGTTCAGCAACGCCGCTCCCTGCGGGCCGCGGAGATGGCGTTCGGCGTTCTCAGCCCGGGCCACGGCCCAGGCGCGGTGGCGTTCCTGTGCCCGGGCCATCTCGTCCGGGGAGAGCGCGGCCAGGGCGTACTGACGCAAGGTCTCCAGCATCCGATAGCGGCGTGGCGCCGTGCCGGGTTGGGCGGTGACCAGCGATTTGCGGACCAACGCCGACAGCGGCGCCAGTACGGGATCGACCCCTCCAACGGCGGCGGCCGCCTCCAGGTCGAAGCCGGCTTCGAACACGGCGAGCCGGTGGAAGAGCCGGCGTTCGTCCGGCTGCAGCAATTGATCGCTCCAGGCGACCGTGGCCAGCAGAGTGCGATGGCGGTCCGGCCGTCCGGCGGATCCGTCCACCAGCAGGGTGAAGCGGTCCTCTGCGGCATCGGCGATCTGGGCGACGGACAGGGCCCGGCTTTGCGCGGCGGCGAGTTCGATGGCCAACGGGATGCCGTCGAGTCGCGCGCACAGGGCGGCGATCCTCTCCCTGTCGCCCGGCTCGGCCGCCCACCCGGGCGAGACGGCTGCCGCACGGCGCAGGAACAGGTCCGCGGCCTCCGTGGCGGCATCCAGGGGCGGTACTTCGTAGACCGTTTCACCCGAGATGCCTAGGGGTTCACGGCTGGTGCACAGCATCCGCACAGTGCCGCAGCGGGTCAGCAGGGTGTGGACCAGCATGGCGGCGGGGACCAGCAAATGCTCGCAGTTGTCCAGGACGATCAACATGTCACGGCCGGCGATGATCCCGGCCAGCTGATCGGGGGACGCCGCGGCGGGCAGCCCAAGGGCGGCGGCCATGGTCGCGGTGAGCAGTTCGGGTGTGTGCAGACCTGCCATCTCCACGAGCCAGGGCCCGTCGGCGTCGGTACGGGCGCGTGCGACCTCCAAGGCCAGGCGGGTCTTGCCGACGCCGCCCGGGCCGGTGAGCGTGACCAGCCGGTGCCCATCCAGCAGAGATGCGACGGCCGCGAGGTCGCCGTCGCGGCCGACGAAGCTGGACAGCGCGAACGGCAGATTGCCCGAGGGCGGTGCCGGAGCCGCGGCCGGAGAGAATGACATGCGGCTGGGCTCGGCCGGCACCGGGGCCAGCCGAGGGTCCTGGGCGAGTACGGCCGCCTCCAGGTCGCGCAGGCCGCGTCCCGGGTCGATGCCCAGCTCGTCGGCCAGCTTTCTGCGGACCTTCCGAAGCGCGGCGAGCGCGTCGGCCTGCCGCCCCGACCGGTACAGGGCCAGGACCAGCAATTCCCAGCCGCGCTCCCGCAGCGGATATTTGGCGATCAGCGCCTCCAGCTCGCCTACGGCAGCGGCGTGCTGCCCCGACGCGATGACGGCGGCGAGCCGGTCCTCGCTGACTGTGGCCCGCAGATCCTCCAGCCGGGTCGCGTCGGGCACGGCGAAGGCGGCTCCGCCGAAATCGGCATAGGCCGGGCCCCGCCACAGCGCGAGCGCCTGTCCGAGCAGGTCCGCGGCGAGTTGCGGTTCGCCGCCATCCAACACGCGCCGCCCACGAGCGGCCAGATCGGTGAAGCGCTCAGCGTCGACCGCGGCGGGCACTGCCCGAAGGGCGTATCCGGGTCCCTCGCGCACCAGCAGCTGGGCCGGAGCACCGGGCGCCCTTTCTGGCTCCAGCGTCCTGCGCAGATCGGCGACGTACCCATGGAGGGTCGTCGGGGAGGGAAGTCGCGACCCCTCCCACAGGTCGGAGAGGATCCGCTCTGCTGAGACGCTCCTGCCCCGCGCGATCAGCAGCAGCGCCAGCACGGCCCGCTGACGGGGTCCGCCAAGCCCTGCCGGGCGACCGCCGACCTCGGCCTGGAGCGGTCCCAGAACGCCGAACCTCACGCCCTCGGCCACGCTCACCAGCAGACCTCCCGCCGCACTCAACGCGCTGTGAGAATATCCGAATCATCCACATATCCGAAGAGTGCACGCCGACCGGCTAGCGCCTTGCCTTCCGCGTTGTCGGCTCGGTGTTGAGTAGGACAGCGCCGGTGACGACGGCGAGCAGTGCGATGGCTTTGACGGGTGTGAGCGGCTCGCCGAGCCAGCCGATGCTGACGGCGGCGACACTGGCTGTGCTGAGTCCGAAGAGGCCGTAGGCGACGCTGCTCGAGATGCGTCGCAGGGCGACCGCGAGTAGCAGCAGCTCGACGATGAACGCGACGAGGGCGGCGGCGATGAGGAGTGGCCGGGTGAAGCCGTCGGAGTAGACGAGAGCGAAGACCTGCACGACATCGAGGGCGATCGCGCCGTACAGTGCGGCCCAGCTCACCAGGGCCCGCGGTTCGGCGATGGTGCGGTCGAGGGCCGAGGTGTTCATGGAGCCTCCTTCGCTACGTGTTCTGCAAGCGCAGGACAACGACGCCGGCGCCGATCAGGACCAGCGCCGTGGCTTTGCGGGTGGTGTGCTGGCCGACCAGCGGGCGGTCGCCTGGCTTCAGAACTGGACGGACGGCAGGCGACAAGAGGCCGTCGACGCGGGGACGGTGGCCCGGCTGCGCGACCTGCGCGAAGGATTGCGGCAGCTCGCCGCCGCCAACAACCGCCAGCGGCATGACGAGGAGATCGCGGATCGGGCTGCGGCCGTGCTGCGGTCGGTGCCCCTGGTCGTCGAGTTCGGCGGGCCCGAGACGCCGCCCCGGCTCGGGCCGTACTCCGCTGCGGGCCTGGCCGAACGTGCGCTCGCAGACGCCGCAGGCTCTTACCTCACCGCAGCCGCCAGCGGCGAGTGGTCGCGGGTCAAAGCCTGCGCCGCGCCCGACTGCCGATGGGCTTACCTGGACAGTTCACGCAATCGGTCCCGCCGCTGGTGCGACATGGCCGAATGCGGAAACCGGGCCAAGAATCGCGCTTGGCGGCAACGTCAAGCCGTCGGCGGGTAGAACGAAAGCTCGCGATCTTCTTGAACCCGAGCAGGCCTACCGGTCCCCACCAGCCGCTCCCGCAAATCCTCGTCCCCAATGTCGTCATGCGCGAACCCGTTGATGGACGGGTCGCCGGAAGGCGTGTGGAGCCGTTCGATGAGCGGAAGCCGCAGCGCGAACCTGGCTCCCCGTGGCGAGTCCTCGACCTTCAGGCAGCCGTTGTGGGCACGGGCGATGTCGCGGGAGATGGCCAGCCCGAGTCCGCTTCCGCCGGGGTCGCGGCGGCGGCTGTCGTCGAGGCGGACGAAGCGTTCGAAGATGCGCTCCCGATGGGCAGGGGCGACGCCGGGGCCGTCGTCGGTCACCGCGACGACGGCTTCGTCCCCGTCCCGCTCGACGGTGACGTCGACGGCCGACTCGGCATGCCGCTGCGCGTTGGCCAGGAGATTATCCAGTACGCGGATGAGCTGCATCCGATGCCCGCGGATCACGAGCGCGCGGCATGCGCGGACGCCGGCCGGCACGCGGCCGGGCTGGGCGTTCACCTCCGTGGCGACCAGTTCGCCCAGGTCGATCTGTTCCGGAGGGGTGGGTTCGGCGGCGCGCAGGCGTGCCAGCTGCAGCAGGTCCTCGACGATTGCCTCCAGCCGGTCCGTGGCCGCCAATGCGGTGCGGATCGTCTCGTGCGGGTCGACGTCGTCGGGGTAGCGCACCGCCTCCTCCAGCTGCATGCGCAGCCCGGTGATCGGGGTTCGCAGCTCGTGCGAGGTGGTCGAGGCGAACCGGCGCTGCTGCTCCACCGCGCCCTCCAGGTGGGCGAGTGTCTGGTTGGCGGTGACGGCGAGCTGCGCGATCTCGTCCCGGCCCGGCGGAACGGGGACCCGCAGGCTCAGATCGCTCACCGTGATCTCCGATATCCGCGCCCGGATCGCCTCGACGGGACGCAGCGTACGCCCCACCAGTACCCACGTCGTCCATGCCGCGACAGCGACGGTAAGTGCGATCCCCGCACCGATGACATATTCGAGGCGGTGCGTGGACAGGACGTCGGGCTCGGGAAGGCCCGCGTAGACGACGCCGGAGTCCGGCGCCGGGGTCAGGCGGATGGCCACCAGCACGAGGCAGTGGCCGGGCCGGCGACACTCGATGTACCGCTGGAACCTGTCGTCCGGCGGCGGGCGGACCTGGCTGAGTGGACGGGTCGCCGACGCCATCTTGCTGCTGGCCACCACCCCCTGGTGGACGTCGACGACCTGGATGAGGTCGATGGGGGCGTAAGCGGGGATCCGGCGCGGGACGTCACCGCTGCGGGCCACCGCGCTCCATTGACTCGCCACCCGCTCGGCCTCGTCGAAGGTCATTGTTTCGACTTTGTAGCGGATCGCCAGGTCCAGCGTCGCGCCGAGCGCGGAAAGGACAATCAGCGAGAACAGGGCCACTGCGAGCGCGTACCGGGCCCGAATGGAACGCTTCCAAGACCAGGTCATGCCTCCAGTGTCAGACTCATCACATGGTGACGGAAATGCGTATTTTGTCCGTTTTATACGCTAGGCGTATGGATGTGCAACTGCGCCATCTCCGAACGCTCGTCGCTGTCGTCGATGCGGGCACTTTCACCGACGCGGCAGCCGTGCTCGGTTGCTCGCAGGCTGCCGTGTCACGTTCGATCGCCGCTCTGGAGACAATCCTCGGCACTCGCATGCTGGATCGTTCCACCCATCATGTTCTGCTCACGGGGCCCGGTAGCCGAGTCGTCGCCCACGCCCGGCGCATCCTCGACGAGGTAGCCCTCCTTCGGCGGATCGCTGACGAGTCCCGTGCCGAGCTCCGCGTCGGCTACGCCTACGCCGCCTTGGGCAAGCACACGCGGCGCCTACAGAAGGCGTGGGCCGCCGCCCACCCGCGGGTGTCGCTGGTGTTCCTCCATTCCAACAGCCCGACGGCCGGTCTCAGCGGGGGCATCGCCGACGTCGCCGTGATCCGCCGGCCCCTCGAGGACGACCGCTTCGATGTCGCCTCGATCGGCATCGAATACCGCTACGCCGCGGTGGACACCGACAACGCCCTCGCGCGGCGCCGCTCCGTGCGGCTGGCCGATCTCGCCCGCTACACCGTCGCGATCGACTACCGCAGCGGTACGACCAGCCCGGACCTGTGGCCGCCCGACGCCCAACTGACCACCCGCAACACGGACGGGGTCGACGAGTGGCTCACTCTCATCGCCTCTGGCCAAGCCGTCGGGATGACCGCCGAGGCCACCGCCAATCAGAATCCTCGTCCCGGCGTCGCGTACCGCGTCGTCACCGACGCGCCCCTCATCGACGTGCGGCTGGCCTGGTGGAAGGACGACCCGCCCCCGCTTCTGGACGCGCTGCTGGAAATGACCCGTCAGCTGTACGCGACCGCCCCGCCGCGAGCTCAACGCCACCGTCCGCCCGCCACGGCAGGGGCGGCGGCCGCACCAGGCGGCGGGACCGGCCGATGATCGAGTGCTCTGGCCGCATGGCTACGAGCCCTCTGCCCGAACGGCCCACCGCCGACGCCGCATCCGTCCACCTGATCCAATCCGGGGAAAGAGAGCAATATGATCTCCGCAGTCGTCATGCCCAGTCCCGGCGCGCCGCTGGAAGCGCGCGCGTTCGACCGCCCCGAGCTCGAATCCGGAGTAGGCATCGTCAGCTCTCGGCCAGCTCGGCCTTGGTGTGCGGTCCGGTGAGCCGCTTCTTGGGCTGCCCATCGACGAAGACGATCAGGGTCGGCAGCGCCATGATCTCGAACCGGCCCGCCAGCGCGGCCGCCACCCGGCGCGCTTCCTACCGAGGTGCTTGGGAGGCGGCGAGGCTGATCGTGGCCGGGATGCCCTGGCGGGTCATCTTCACGTACGGGCACAACGCGGTCGCCCGCGCGAGCAGCGGGGTGGCCGTCTCGCGTTCGACTCCGGGCCAGATGACGACGAGGTCGGCGCGTAGCTGGTATCCGCCGTCTGCGGGATCGCGGCCGAAGGCGACCGTCGCCTTCACCATGATCTGTCCGGGATCGAGGGAATGTTGCCGGGCCACCAGGCTGAGGGCGCCGTGGAAGCAGGCGGCGTACCCGGCGGCGAAGAGCTGCTCGGGATTCGGGCCGGAGGTGTCGCCGCCCAGTTCCTCGGGCATCCCCAGCTCCAGGTCGAGGGCGCCGTCGGCGGAGCGGGCCCAGCCGGTGGCCCTTCCATGGGCGGAGCTGCCGCCGGTCACGGAGACGTGCGTGACGTAGAGCGGTTTGAACACGGTGCCGCTGTAGTCGTGGTCCGTGGACAGTATCGAGTCGTTCACCGGATTGTGCCTTTCATGCCGAGGCGCGCGAGGAGCCTGTGGGGGACGCGCTCTTCACGGGCGGTGCCAGCGCTGCAGCTTGTCGGGGTTCAGGACGATCCATACGGCGGTTACCTCCGTCCTGGCGACGCTCACGCAGGCCACGGCCACGGCCTGGCCAGACCTGCGCAGCACCAGGCCCGTGCGGCCGTTCACGGACCCGACGGCCACGTCGGTGCCGGGTTGGCCGGTCAGCAGAGCCGTGACGAACCGGGCGACCGCGTCCGCGCCGTAGGTCGGGCGTGCCGCGGCACGCAGCTTGCCGCCACCGTCGCTCACGACCATCGCGTCCGCCGCCAGCACTGTCCTCACTGCCGCCGCATCTCCCGTGTCGCAGGCCGCCGCGAGCCTGCGCACGACACGATCATGCCTGTCGAGCATCGCCTGGCGGGATCCGGCCTGAGCGGACAGGTGCTGCACCGCGCCGGTGACATGGGCAGGCAGTGAAACCGAGCCGCCGGTAACAGACGCCATGACCGAGCCCGGTTCGCTGATGGAGCCTTCGGCAGTTGCGGTGAGCAAATCCAGGCAGATGCCTCCGGCGACGCGCGTCAGCCAGGCTCGCGGCACCGCGATGCCGGCACGTTCGTCCTCGTCGAGGGCGTACCAGCGGCGGTAGGTCTCCTGGACGATCCGGTCGGCTGTAACGGGCGAACCGAACATCCACAAAGCGATCTCGAGAAGGTGCTGCCGCTCGTCGAGCATCTCCGCCAGCGACTCGGCGCCCGCCTCTGTCATAGCGTGCCCTCGCCGGCCTCGTGAGCGGGTGCGTATGCCGGAGAGCGAGCGAGTTTCTCCTGCTTCCAAAGCGTGGAAGGGCCGGCGCGGCCGCCGGCCAACGAGGTCCTCTGCACGATGTCCTCTGTTCTCTCGGTGTCGCCCAGCTAAGACAGGACAGCCGGTCCTGTTGTGACGCCTTTGGCGAAATGCCGCCGGCCAGCGGCCGTAGCCGCTGGCCGGCGATCCGTCACGCGGTCGCGTGCACAACCCCCACACTGGGCGCCGGTCAGCCCTGTACGTGGCCGGCGGCGTCGAGGATGGTGGCGACCACGGCGTCGGGCTGGGACGCCGCGATCGCGTGTGAGGCGCCGGCGATCTCGCGGGTTCCGCGCGAGCCGGCGCGTTCGGCCATGAACCGCAGTGCGGCGGCCGGGATGTTGAGGTCGCGCTCGCCGTGGACGAACCAGGACGGCTTGGTACGCCAGCCCGGCTCGTCCGCCGTCAGCCCGTCGGTCAGCGCCCGCTCGGTCACCGGCCGCTGGGTCGCCGCCATCAGGGCGGCCTCGCCGGCGTCGAGGTCGGCGCAGAACTGGTGGTGGAACTTGTCCTCGGCGATGCGGAACTCGTTGCCGCCGGAGGCGACCGGGTAGGCGTTCAGGGCGCCGCCGAGGGTGCTGCCCTCGAACTTGGCGGACAGCAGCAGCGCGCTCTCGCCGGCTTCGGGGGCGAAGGCGGCGACGTAGACCAGAGCGCGGACGGCCGGGTTGCCGGCCGCCGCCTGGGTGATCACCATGCCGCCGTAGGAGTGGCCGGCCAGGATGACCGGGCGGCCGAGGCCGGCGATCACGTCGCGCACGTACGCGGCGTCGCCCTCCACGCTGCGCAGCGGGTTGGCCGCGGCGACGGCGGTCAGCTGGTTGCTGTGCAGGCGCTGGATGACGCGGTTCCAGCTGGCCGATTCGGCGAAGGCGCCGTGGACCAGGACGACGACGGGCTGTTCTGCGGTGGTCATGAGTTTGCCTTTCCGGGGGTCAGGGCGCTCTTGAGTACCTCGATGGCCTGAGCCATGGCGGCACTGGACGCCGCGGTCGCGCGGACGGGGTTGAGCATCATGAAGTCGTGCAGGGTGCCGTTGTAACGGACGCTGGTGGTGGGGACGCCCGCCTCGGTCAGCTTGCGGGCGTAGGCCTCGCCCTCGTCGCGCAGCACGTCGTTCTCATCGACGATGACGAAGGCGGGCGGCAGGCCGGCCAGGTCGTCGAGGGTGGCGCGCAGCGGTGAGGCGGTGATCTCCGCGCGCTGGGCCGGGTCGGTGGTGTAGGCGTCCCAGAACCAGGCCATGGCGTTGGCGGTCAGGTACGGGCCGTCGGCGAACTCGCGGTAGCTGTCGGTGTCCTGGGCGGCGTCGGTGACCGGGTAGTACAGCGACTGGTGCGCGAACCGTACGTCGCCGCGCCGCTTGGCCAGGATGGTCAGCGCGGCGCTCATGTTGCCGCCGACCGAGTCGCCGGCCACCGCCAGGCGGGAGCTGTCCAGGCCCTCCTCGACGCCGTGCCGGGTGATCCACTGCGCTGTGGCGTACGCCTGCTCGATCGCCACCGGGTAACGCGCCTCGGGCGAGCGGTCGTACTCCACGAAGACCACCGCCGCTCCCGCGCCGACGGCCAGCTCGCGCACCAGCCGGTCGTGGGTGCCGGTGTTGCCCAGCACCCACCCGCCCCCGTGGACGTACAGGACGACGGGCAGCACCCCGGCCGCCCCGGTGGGCTTGACGATCCGCACCCGCACGTCCCCGACCTCGGCAGGGATCGTGATCCACTTCTCGTCGACGTCGGGCTTGTCAATCGGGGCGGTCTGTAGGTCGTCCAGCACCTTGCGGGCGCCCTCGACGCCCAGCTGGTACAGGAACGGAGGCTTGGAGGTCGCGTCGGCGAGTTCCTGTGCCGCCGGCTCCAGGACGTGTCTGCTCATGATGTGCTTCCTTTACTCGTGGTTTCTCGATGGCCGGCGACCGCACCGTCACCCGGTGCTTCCTCGCGGAAGCCGATCTCTCGGTGGGTCCCGTCGCACAGCGGTTTGTTGCTGGAATGGCCGCAGCGACACAGCGTCATCCTGTTGCGGGTCTCCAGTGGGCGGGCGTCCGCCCGCAGGACCGGTACTCCACCGGTGACCCACAGCGCGCTGGCCAGTCCGTCCTCTTCTTCCAGGACCGAGATGGCCTGCGGAAGGTCGGGCTCGATCGTGTCGCCTCCGCGTTCGAGGGCGTAGCTGTAGGAGCCGGAAGGGCAGTGGTCGATGCGCCCCATGATGTTGGAGCGCACGTCGCTGTCACCGGTGTCGGCGAGCATCTCGGCGATCGGCCTGGTGCGTCCCAGGCAGAAGGCGGCGTGGATGCACAGCTCCCCCACCCGCTGGGCCGAGATCCCCACGCCGTCGTGTACGTGCTGCAGTTCCTCATACGGCCGGACGCCCGCCGTTTCCGTACCGTCGAACCCGATCACGGCGTGGGTCCCGTCGCAGAACGGCTTGGAGCCCGAGTGGCCGCAGCGGCAGAGCGCGTAGGTGTCCTCGGTCGCCATGGCTTCGCTGGTCTTCCAGGTCAGCGCGTTGTTCTCGGCCGAGACGATCTTGCGTTTGCGTCTGAGCGGAACGCCGCCGTACACGACGTACGGGCCGTCGCGGAGCACGACGATCCGCTGCCGGTCGCCGACGCTCCATCGGCGCAACTCGGGTGCCACGTATTCGAAGGTGGGCCCGGCCGTGGTGCCGTCTTCGTCGGGCATCCGCATCAGGGCCTGGGCTTGGGCCTTGAGCGCGTACATCGTGCCGGTGGCGACCGCCAGCAGCTTCGGGCTGCCGTTGAAGGCCTGCTCGAGTAGGTGCAGGACGGCGCAGTAGGTGTGGTTGAACTCTTCCTGCGCCGTGCGGATCGCGCTGCCCGGAGCGTGGTCGGACAGCCGCGGATTGCGCCGCATCGGACGTACGCCGGCCAGGTCCACCGAGAGCGCCTCGCCGGTGGGCCCGGACTGCGGGGTGTCGCCCCGCCGGTACCGCCGGCCGATCTTGAGTTCCTGGAAGCGGTAGTAGTGCGCGACCTCGTCCCGATCGGGGTGGAAGACGTCCTGGTCACCGTCCCAGACCTCCCCGCGGGAGGTGCCTTCGCCCTGCTCGACGATCTCCTCCAGTGCCGCCAGCGCGGAGTCCAGACCGTCGACCGCGATCAGTCGTCCGGCAGTGTGCCGGAAGTGGCCGGCGCTCACCTGGCGAGCGGGATCGCCGCCGAAGACCTCCCGCTCGCCGAGCCGGTCGCACAGGTAGCGCAGACCGTGTTCGATCGCGGCGTAGAACTGCCCGATCGTCTCGTAGCCCTCACCCTCCGCCGGAGCGCCGGGCGGTGCCGGTCGTTCGAGACGCAGAAACATCTCGAGTGCTTCCTGGCCGAAGGGAACGAGCGACAGTTCGAGGGAGCGGTCGCCGTGGGGCAGCCGCCGGGGATGTGGCGGCAGCATCCGTGGCGTGTCCAGCCGCGGCCGGCCGCCGACGGCGTTGAGCAGGTTGGCGGCCAGCGCCAGGTGCAGCATCTCTTCGGCGAAGACGCTGCCCACCACTTCGACGGCTTCAGGGTTGCGCTCCGGGTCGAGCGAGTACAGCGCGCACAGGTACGGAGGCAAGGTCGCATGTTCCAGCTCGATCGCCCACTGAAGGTGCTCACGAAGGCTTTCGAGCGTCGCGATCGGCACCGGCACGGTGGCGGTCCCGTACCGTTCTGGGTGATTCATGCTGTCTCGCTTCGGCTCTGGAAGGTGGCCAATTCCACGGGTCCGGGCGGGCGTTTCAGGCATTTCCCGCGCGAGGTTCGTCGGGATGGGAGTCGCCCTCCAGTGCGTCGACGGCATCGCGCAGACCTCGCAGGCCGATCTCCTCGCGTTCGACGTCCGTCGGATCGAACAACCAGTCGCTGATCGGCAGGTCGGCGGCCTCCTCCGGGTGGCTCGACTCGGCCAAGCTGATTTCCGCCTCGAGCTCGAAGTGGAGCTCGTACAGGGAGTCGTCGTCGCCGGTGGGAGTGCTCATCTTTCCTCCATGCGTGTCTTGGGTGTATGTCCGGCGGGCCGCCGGCTGACCGCGTGGATCGCGCGCAGGCGGATCTGCCCGGAGGCGAACAAGTGGGTGAAGCGCTCACCCTGGTGAGCTGCCAGCGCGTAGGCGGGGTCGGACCTGTGGCGAGTCGCGACGACCGCCGCGACCTGCTCGGCGCGTCGCGACCACGACAGCGGCGCGCCGTTGGGCTGGTCGATCTGCTCGAGCAGCTCGAACCCGGTGTCGTCGAGCAGCGCGACGAGTTCTTGCTCAGTGGGAAAGTGGTTGCCGTCCGGAGCCGGATGAATCTCCGCGCCTCGGGCAACGACCACCAAAAGCCCTAGTGAGGCACCAGGCGTCAGCACCCGGTGAATCTCGCTGAGCACCGCGGCCTTGTCCTGCACGGTGCACAGCACCCCCAGGCACCAGGCGACGTCGACCGACCCCGTGCGGAGCGGAATCCGTCGGCCATCCGCTGCGATGACCGGCAATCCGAACATCCGCGAGGCGGCCCGGCACGCGGTCGGCATCGGTTCCAGCAGGATCGGCCGGACCCCGAACCGCTCTGCCGCCCAGGCCGCTGGGCCGCCGGCTCCCGCGCCCACGTCCAGCAGCCTCATTCCAGGCGACAACTCACACGCCTCGGCCAGCCAGGCCAGTGCCGCCGGGCTCGCGCTGCCACGGCAGGCGGCAGGTATGGCGTGCCGCTCCCCCAGTATCTGGACGGCGTCCGCCGTCCAACCCGCGACATCATCGAACTCGGCGACCATCGCTAATGCGGTCAAAGCAGAACTCCCCTCCAGTCGCTTTGCGTTGTCCAACGGCCGCCTGGTGCTGTCCGGCCACACGGAGCCGTCCGCGCTCAGGACGGGCGCGGAGCGCGGCGCTCCTTGCGCTGGGCGAGTTCTTCGTCGTCCACGAGGACGAGCATGGGCTTGCCGGGTTCGCACAGCATGGTGACGGTGAAGCGGAGCGGGATGTCGTCGCGATTGTTGCCGTCCTGGTAGTGGATGACGTCCCCGCCCGGCTCCCAGAACGCCTCGCCGGAGCGTACGACGCGTTCCGGCTGACCCTCGATCTCCAGCAGCATCTCGCCTTCCACGACGTAGCCGAAGGCGGGGCCGGAGTGGCGGTGCGGCGGCGTGCCGGGATCGCCGGGCGGGTACTCGATGACCACCGTCATCGCGTGCGCCCCCTCCGGGATGAAGGGCGGCTCGGCCTCCTGCAGCATGGTGAGCGCCGTCTGCCAGGCCGTTGATCTCGGCTTTTGGCCGGCGGCGACCGGGTCGATATCGGGCATGGAACTGCCTTTCGTGATCTGAGGCGCGCTGCTACTGAGCGGCGGTCTTGAGCCAGTCGCGGTATCGGATCTGGCCGAAGGTGGCGCCTTCACCGGGCACCAGCGTGCGCTCGCCCGGCACGCTGCCGAAGTAGCGCGCCTGCGGGTCGGTGACCACCTCGCGCGGGTCGCCCCAGGCAGCCAGGGCCTCGCGGAAGAACTCGTCCATCCGGAACTGCTCGGGCCCGGCCACCTCCACCCTGCCGTTCAGCGGCGAGCCCACCGCGGTCCGGCCGAGCGCCTGGGCCACGTCGTCACCCGCGATGGGCTGGAAGCGCACGGGCGCCATGTGCACCTTGCCATCGACCGTGCCCTCATCCGCGATGGCGCGGGCGAACTCGAAGAACTGCGTCACGTGCACGAGCGAGAACGGGATCGACGACTTCTCGATCAGCTGCTCCTGAGCGATCTTCGCCGCGAAGTAGCCGTTCTCCGGCATCCGCTCGGTGCCGACGATCGACAACGCGACGTGGTGACCCACGCCCGCCGCCGCCTCCGCCGCGAGCAGATTACGCGTGGAGGTCTCGAAGAACTCCAGCACGGCGGCCCGCTCGAACGACGGGGAGTTCGACACGTCGACCACCACCTGCGCGCCCGTCAGCACCTCGGCCAGCCCTTCGCCGGTGAGGGTGTTCACGCCGGTGTTCGGCGACGCCGCCACCGCCTCGTGACCGTGCTCCGTCAGCTTCCTCACGAGCTTCGACCCGATCAGGCCGGTCCCGCCGATAACCACGATCTTCATGATGAACCCTCCTGTCCGCCGGGGCACTTGGTCGCCAACCGGTCGCCAGCTAAGACAGGACAGCCCCCCCAGCCTGTGACAGCCCCGCGAAATCTTTTCCGGCACCCTTCCCGCGCAGCCTCTTCTTGCGCACGTCAGCTGGCAAAGAACTCCCCTGCGGGTACACGCGTCAGCTCGGCCCGTACCGCTCCGGCGTCCGCTGCCGCAGGCGAACAGCACTCCCGCGACCTGCTGGACGCTCGTCCCGCACCTCACACGGAGGCCGCGCCGCCGGCCGGCTTCGCCTGAGGAGATCTCCCGTGATTGGTACTGCCGCTGGTCTGTTCTAGCTGCTCAAGGGGTAGGCGGCAGGTGCCGGTCCAGGGATGGGATCCGGCGAATGGGAGCATCGACGGAGAGCGGGGCAGCGTCGGGGACAGGGGGGCGATGGCGGTGGCGGCTACCGAATCGGGCGGTCCGGCAGGTCTCGAACAGGCCGCGGAGGTCTTCGCCAGCGTGCGGCCTCGCCTGTTCGGGATCGCGTACCGGATGCTGGGCAGCGTCACCGAGGCCGAGGATCTGGTGCAGGACGTCTGGCTGCGCTGGCAGAGCTATGACCGCAGCAAGGTGAACAACCCGGCCGCGTTCCTGGCGACGACCATCACGCGCCTGGCCATCAATGCCGCTCAGTCCGCCCGCGCCCGCCGTGAGACCTACATCGGCCCGTGGCTGCCTGAGCCCGTCGACACCGGCGCGGATCCGCACCTCGGGGCGGAGCGGGGTGAGGCTCTGGAGTTCGCGGTCCTGCTTCTGCTGGAGAGGCTCTCGCCCACGGAACGGGCGGCGTACGTGTTGCGAGAGGCGTTCGAGTACCCGTACGGGCAGATCGCCGACATCGTCCAACTCAACGAGGCGGCCGTACGCCAGTTGGTCAGCAGGGCCCGCAAGCGCGTGCTCGTCGAACGACGCACTCCCGTGACCAGAGCCGAACAACGCAGGCTGCTGGCCGCCTTCGTCACCGCTGCCCGCGCCGGCGACCTGACCGCGCTGGAAGAGCTCTTCGCCGCGGACGTGACCAGCTACGCCGACGGCGGCGGCGCCGTGCGTGCCTCCCGCTTCCCCGTGGTGGGGTCGCCGCGGGTGGCGAAGTACATCAGGGCGTTCGCGAACCGCTTCTGGACCGGGGTCGATGTGACGTGGGCGAACGCGAACGGGGAGACCGCCGCTCTGCTGAGCCGCGACGGAGAGGTGTTCACGGTCCTCGCGATCAACGCCTCGAAGGAGGGCATCCACCAAGTGCTGTGGATCATGAACCCGTCCAAGATCACCGCTGTGTCCACCGCGCACCGGCAGGAGGGTCACGGACGCTGACGTCCGGCCAGGGCGGCCGATCCTTACGACTCGCCGGAGCTTTCCAATACCGGGGCCTGACGACGCATTCCGGCGCGGGCCCCGTCGGCTTTGGTCGCGATCGTGACGACGACCAGGAGGACGCAGATGGCTGCGATCGCTGCGACCACGGCGGCCACTCCGATCCAGGGCGACGCGAGCGGCAGCAACAAGATGCCGGTGACGCAGCCCAGAACCGCAACGAGACGGATGACGGACTCCTCGACGACGAGCGCGTGTACCGCCCAAAGCAGGGTGAGATACAAACCGACCGGGATGGCAACGGCATAGCCGATCGCCAGGGGTGATGTCTCCACCCCGTGCCCGCTCTGCTCGACCGCGACTTCGAGCCCGGCGCCGAGGGCCGCGAGGGCCGCGAAGAGGCCGTAGTGGCCGTACCCCCACAGGTAGGACCGATGACGGCGGGCGCTGAGACCTTCACCTGCCTCTACGAGGAAGTAGAGCCACCAGTGGGCGAACAGCAGCACAAGACCGGAGACGGAGATGACGACGAACGGACTGCTGATCTCGCCTGCTTCGAGCGCTGCTTCGACTCCTCTGCTCGCGGCGAGGACGCTCTCGCCGAGCAGGATGATCGTGAACAGGCCGTAGCGTTCGGCGATGTGGTGCGGGTGCCAGTTGGTGGTCCTGACCCGCTCCGCCCACCGGGGTACGGCGAGTTCCAGGACGACCAGGCAGGCGAAGAGGGGCACCTGGGCGGATGAGGGCAGGATCCCCGTCTCTGCGAGGAAGTGTCGCAGCACCCATGCCACCTGCACGATGCTGATGCCGGCGGCATAACGCAGCGCGGTGCGACGGCTCGCGCGGTCTTCGAGCCCGGCCCGCAGCCATTGGGCGACGAGTCCGATCCTCATGATGAGGTAGCCCAGCGTGACGATGCCGAAATCGGAGTGGCCGACCGCGGCGGGCACACCTACGGCGAGCACCAGTACGCCGCCCATTTGCACCATGGTCAGCAGCCGGTAGGCGACGTCGTCGGTGTCGTAGGAGGAGGCGAACCAGGTGAAGTTCATCCACGCCCACCAGATCGCGAAGAACACCTGCAGGAACGGGACAAGACCGGCGAGGGCGTGACCGTCGGCGATGCTATGTGCTAACTGGGCGGTGACAGCCGCGACCGCGACCACGAAGGTGAGGTCGAACAGGAGCTCGAGCTGGCTCGCAACGCGGTGAGGCTCGTCGATGGGACGCGCGCTCATCCGAACTCGGATCCGACTTCTGCTGCTGGCTACCGGCAAGATCCCGCTCCTGTCACCCCGTGAGTCCGTCCTCTAGCTAGGAGCACAGCACAGGGGTAAAACCTGTGACAACGCAGCACAAAGATACACAGATCAACCGTCACAACCCGCGAACCTGTCCTGTCTTAGCTGGTGGCCGGATGGCGACGGACGCCCCGACGGCAAGGCATCTGCACCATGGCGGCTTTCAGGTGACACCCCACGCAGAATGCGAACGAAAGGAGTGTGCGCTGTGACAGCGCGACTGACGCCCTTGTGCGACCGCACGATTCTCCTCCCGGCCGACGAGGGCCCGACCGCGATGATCACGCAGACACCCTCCGAGGCGGTACGCGAGCTGGAACGTGAACTGGAGAAGAAACGGCGATTCGCTTCCGATGCCTCGCACGAGCTCCGCACGGCGGTCGCCGGGCTACGCGCCGGGTTGGAAGAGGCCCGCCTGTATCCCGACGAGACCGAGCTCGGCGACCTGCTCGTCAGAGCGTTGAGGGACGTCGACCGGCTGGACGCGATCATCACCGACCTGCGCATCCTCGCCGAGATGGAGGCCGGCCCGCCCGTGAAGCCACAGCAGGTCGACCTCGCCGAACTGGTTCGCGACGAAATCGCCCGCAGGGTCGACCGCATCGCGATCCAACTCCGGCTGGAACCCGGGGTGATCGTCGAGGCCATCCCGATCCGGATCGGCCGGGTGCTCACGAACCTGCTGGACAACGCCCAACGGCATGCGCGGCACATGGTCGAAGTGCGGGTGAGCCGCGACGGCGACCACGCCGATGTGATCGTGACCGACGACGGAGGAGGAGTCGCGGAATCCGAACGGGAACGGATCTTCCAACGCTTCACCCGGCTGCCGGCCGCACGCCGCCTCAATGGCAACGGTACTGGCCTGGGCCTGGCGATCGCCCGCGACATCGCCCGGGCCCACCTCGGCAACCTGCACGCCGAGGAGTCCGAGACCGGTGGCGCACGCTTCGTCCTGCGGCTTCCCCTCGCAGGCTCAGCTGCTCCGGCCGAGCGGTGCCTGCACGAAGCAATGGATCCATGAGCCTGGGCCTGGAAGGGAAGCCTGATGAGACAGAACGTCGACTACGCCGCCCTGTTCGCGGCCGTGCCAAGCCCTTGCCTGGTCATGATGCTGGATATGACGATCGTGGCCGTCAACCAGGCCTACCTCGACCTCTGCGGACGCAGGCGGGAGGAGCTGCTGGGCCGGCGTGTCCTCGACCCGCCCACCCATGACCGCGCCGACCCTCGCAAGCTGACGGCGCTGCGCAACCTCGAAGCCTCGCTGCGCCGGGTCCGGGCGACCGGCGAACCGGACGTGATGGCACCACAGAAATACGGCACGCCCATCTTGGGCAGCGCGCACCTCTTCGAGGAACGGTACTGGAGCACCATCAACTTTCCCGTGCTCGGCCCGAGCGGAGCGGCGGTGCTCTTCGTCCACCGCACCGACGACGTGACCGCGTTCATCCGGCAGCGGCAGCGGCAACGGAACGGCTCGCGAGTGAGCGGACCGGGCGCGCGCGAGGAGGAGATGAGGGCCCAGCTCGACACGCGCACCAAGGAGCTACGGAAGCTGGACCAGCAGGTGAGGGAGGCGAAAGCAGATACGGAGCGGCTCTTGGATCGGCAGCGTCAATTCACCGCCGACGCCTCACACGAGCTGCGTACGCCGCTCGCCGCGCTCCGTGTGCAAGTGGAGGCGGCGCAACTGCACCCGGACGACATCGACCTGCCCGACCTGCTGAACCACCTTACGGACGACCTCGATCGGCTGGAGGACATCATCACCGATCTGCTCCTTCTGTCCAGGCTCGAGGCCGACTTCGACAGAACGCTGGAGGAAGTGGATCTGACGGGATTGGTGAGGACGGAGGCGGCTCGGTGGGTCGAGAGCCATGACGTACGACTCGGCCTCGACCCCGAGGTGACGGTGAAGGGCACCTCCACGCATATCGTCCGACTACTCGCCCACCTGCTGGAAAACGCCCGGCGTCATGCCACGCGCAGAGTAGAGGTGGACCTGCGCCGCGCCGGTGACCATGCCGAGCTGACCGTGGCCGACGACGGGGAAGGAGTTTCTCCAGCCGACCGCGAACGCATATTCCAGCGTTTCGTCCGCCTGGACACCGCCCGCAGCCGTCACCGCGGAGGCACCGGCCTGGGCTTGGCCATCGCCCGTGACATCGCGTCAGCTCACCACGGCACCCTGCACGTCGAGGACTCGGCCGACGGGGGCGCGCGCTTTGTCCTCCGCATTCCCCTCGTCCACTGATCGGATACTCCCGGAGCCGGCATGCGCGGCGTCATCTGGTCGCGCGCCCCATGGAACAATCACCGCAGGGAAAGCACCGGGGAATGAAATTACCGGTGCACTATGACCAGACCAGCGGCGACCAACGTGGACCGGGCGAACGCACTGCTGCGAATTGCCCGAAGCGACGGCGGTCGTCCGCCGTCGGGGCGACGAGACCACACTGGCCACATAATGCCTGCTGGATACTATGGTAAGATCCCTCCTTTAGAGTCGCGACGGGGATGAGTGGGAATATCTGCATGGAAAACTTCCATGGGCGGACTCGGGAATCCGGTGAAGCCGCAGCCGAAGATCTGTCCCTCCCGGACGCGTTCGCCCGAAAAGAACTCCAGCGACTCCGCGACAGCATTGATAACCTCGATGCCGCCCTGGTCCACCTTCTTGCAGAGCGATTCAAGCACACCAAGGAAGTCGGCCGCCTCAAAGCGCAATACCGGCTACCACCGGCGGATCCCGAGCGCGAGACGCAGCAGATAAGGCGGTTGCGTCAACTGGCGGAGGAGTCGAAACTCGACCCAGTTTTCGCGGAAAGGTTTCTGGGTTTCATCATCGAAGAGGTGGTTCGCCACCACGAGTTGATCGCCGACAGCATGTCGGCGGCTCGCGAAGATTAGCTATCGACTCAGCGGGCGCCGACCGTTCAGGCGATTTGCGCATTACCGTACACGTCCGATGCGGGGGCGGGTTCAGCGTCGGCCGAGGCCGAGGCGGCGGGCGACACGGCTCATCAGTTGGGACATCTTGGACGGGAAGGCGTCGGGTGCGGGGACGCCGATGGGCCGAACCCGGCCGTTGTGGATGGCGCTGATCTTCCAGCCGGCGGGGGTGCGGACCAAGACGATGGTCTGCCGGGACAGACGCCGCTTGGGCAGTCTGCTCCGCCAGGGCATCAGGACCGAGGCGGTGCCGTAGACGATGGCCACGTCCGGGGTGAGGTAGCGGATCGACTCCAGGTCGCCGACCAGGGCCGAGCCGGCCAGCACGCCGCGGAAGAGCAGGTCGTGGTTGTGCTGGTGCTGCTGGCGGCCGCGGGCGATGGTGCCGTCATAGGAGACGTAGTCGGAGTCGTCGGTGAACAGCGCGCCGAAGGCGTGGGCGTCGTTGTCGGTCCAGGCCTGCATGAATGCCTGGAACAGGTTCTTGATCTGGGTGTCGTCGGTGGTGTTCATGGCGGCGCCTCCAAGGTAAGGTTGTTTCGACCAACGAAAAGTACGTTATCAGAAAGATTCGAATGTCGAAAGATGAGGTTCTCCGGGAGATCGCCATGCTCCTGCGGCAGCTGCAGCAAAGCTTCGACACCTTCGACGAGGCCGCCGCCGCGCGGCTCGGCCTCAACCGCACCGACCTGCGCTGTCTTGACATAGTGCTGGGCGACGGCCCACTGCCCGCCGGACAGCTCAGCGTCGCGCTGAAGCTCAGCCCAGCGGCCACCACCACTGCCATCGACCGGCTGGAACGCGCCGGGCTGGTCTCACGTACCCGCGACCCCGGCAACCGCCGCCTCGTCCTGGTCGCCTCGACCGAAACCGCCCGGGCGGCAGAGGCGGAACTATTCGCCCCGGTCGGTCAGGCGGGCACCCACGCCCTGACCCGTTACAACGATGACCAGCTCACCGTCATCGTGGACTTCCTCCAAACCGTCCTGCGGGTCCAGGAAGAACAGACCGCCCGCGTCGCAGCACTGCACTGAAATCCTCTGAGTCCCCATGAACGGTCCATGTACTTGTGATCCGCCCAATCCACGCGATAGAAACGTCCCACACATTTTTCAGGCCTTGATACAAGCGCTAGTCCGCGAGAGAGCGCTCTCTCACGATCCGGTGGTGTCCCGGCCGCCCGTCGAAGGGTCTCATCCACCCCGATGTCCACTGTCCATGGTGCGCTGCACACGCAGCGGAAAGGACGAACCGTATGACGACCCAGCCTCCCGGCGATGGGAGTCTCACGAGGCGGCGCCCCGGCCGCCTGCAGATCGGCCGGGCGTTAACGCTCGGTCTCGTTCTGGCGAGCGCCGTCATGACGGCGGGACCGGCCGCCATCGCCGCATCGCCGGCCCCCGGCGCCCCTGACCTCGGGCCGAACGTCACCCTCTTCGATCCGAGCACGCCGGTCAGCGAAATCCAGGCGACCCTCGACGCGGCCCACGCCGCCCAGGTCGACAACGAGATGGGCACCACGCGCCACGCGTACCTCTTCAAGCCCGGCACGTACGGCACCACGGAGCACCCGCTCCAGATCAAGGTCGGCTACTACACCGAGATCGCCGGCCTGGGCGCCTCGCCCACCGACGTCGTCATCAACGGCAAGGTCGAGGTCTACAACCGCTGCCTGGCGGACGGCGGCACCAGCAACTGCCTCGCGCTCGTCAACTTCTGGCGCACCCTGTCCAACCTGTCGATCAACGTCAACGCGGCCGGCCAGGACGGCTGCCGGGCGTCGGCGAACTTCTGGGCCGTTTCCCAGGCGGTGTCCCTGCGCCGTCTCAACGTCAGCGGCGGCAACCTGTCGCTGATGGACTACTGCACCGCCGGCCCGCAGTACGCCAGCGGGGGGTTCATCGCCGATTCCAAACTGCCGTCCGTCACGAACGGATCGCAACAGCAGTGGCTGACCCGCAACAGCGAGGTCGCCGGCTGGTCGAACGGCGTGTGGAACCAGGTCTTCTCAGGCGTCGTCGGCGCACCGGACGACGCCGGGTTCCCGAGTCCGCCCTACACGACCCTCGACGCCACTCCCGTCAGCCGGGAGAAGCCCTACCTGTACGTCGACGCGCAGGGCAGGTACAAGGTCCGCGTGCCCGCCGCCCGGAAGGACACGCGGGGCATCTCGTGGGCCGACGGCATGACGCCGGGCCGCACGCTGCCGATCACCGACTTCTTCATCGCGAAGCCGTCGGATTCGGTGCAGGCCATCAACGACCAGCTCGCGCGCGGCAAGCACCTGCTGCTCACACCCGGCGTGTACGACATCGCGCGGAGCATCGAGATCAAGCGCCCCAACACGGTCGTCCTCGGTCTCGGGCACGCCACGCTCACCGCCGCCCACGGCTCGATCCCGCTCGACGTCGCCGACGTCCCCGGCGTCGTCGTCGCCGGAGTGACCGTCGACGCGGGTCTCGAGAAGTCGCCGGTTCTGCTGAGGGTGGGCAAGAAAAACGGGCACCGCTGGAGTTCGGCGGACAACCCCACGACCCTGTCCGACGTGTACTTCCGGGTCGGCGGACCGCACGTCGGCAAGTCCGACATCGCGCTCGAGGTCAACAGCGACAACGTGCTCATCGACCACGCCTGGGTGTGGCGCGCCGACCACGGTGTCGAGGGCTTCACCGACACCCAGCGCTGGAACACCAACATCGGCCGCAACGGCGCCGTCATCAACGGCGACCACGTGACCGCGACCGGCCTGTTCGTCGAGCACTTCCAGCAGTACAACACCGTCTGGAACGGCGACGACGGCACGACGATCCTCTACCAGAACGAGCTGCCGTACGACCCGCCGACCCAGGTCGACTGGATGAACGGCGACGTCGAGGGCTGGGCCGGTTACAAGGTCGGCAACCGCGTGAAGACGCACAGCCTCTATGGCGGCGGGGTCTACGTCTTCAACCAGAACAACCCGCAGATCCACACCGAGAACGGCTTCGAGGTTCCGGAGACCACGGGCGTCAAGCTGCACCACATCATGACCGTCAACCTCAGCGCCGGAACGATCGACCACGTCGTCAACGGCGTGGGCGATGCGGCCGACACGACCAAGGTCGGTGTGCCGGTTTACCTCGCGGACTACCCGGCCCCTTAGGGCCCGCCCAGGTGGGCCGGAGTCTCCGCGCCCCGGCCCACCGGGACGCTGTCGTGACGATCGCCGACGGCCTGCACCGTACGGTCACACCACCGCCGGTGCCTGACGAGATGCGTGCTCTGCCTGCAGCTGGGCGTCCGATCAGAGCGGCAGCGGAGACAGTAAAGGGCGGAAAGTGCGCTGATCGCCCGCCTCCTGCGCCGTGTCCGTCAGAGCACCTGATCAGGAACAGAAGGCCCGGACGTGCCGGGCCGGAGGATCGGCAGGCGGGTAGCCGCCGTACATCGCGACGGTGTACGAACGGGGGCTGGGTCAGACGGCTTCGGGGGCGACCTCCGCCGCCCGGCGGGACATGCGCCGCTCGAACCATACCGAGGCGAACGGCGGCACCCCGCAGGCCAGGCCGAGCACGATCGTCCCGGTACGCCAGCCGTGGGCGCGCCCGGTGGAGATCACAGCGGCGACGTACAGCAGGAACAGAGCGCCGTGGATCGGACCGAAGATCTTCACGCCGAGCTCGCCGGCCACCACGATGTACTTGAAGAACATACCGACGAGCAGCCCCGTCCACGACAGCGCCTCAGCGATCGCCACGAGTCGGAACAGACGAAGCTCCACCACACGCCACCTTTCCTTGATTCCCCAGACTTACAGCGACTTTCCCAGGCCCACCGCGCCCTGAGGGCCGTCGGGACTCCTGGAGGCAACGTCACTTACTCTACGACGCGTAGAGCACTGTGGTAACACCGGCAGAACGACCGGCCGTGATCGCCAGGCCCCTCAGACGTCGGTTCCGGGGCGGGCGTGGCAGTAGTGGATGACTTTCCGGCAGCACCGGTCACGAGTAGTCGTCCTCGTCGTACTGCTCCAGGTCTAGCAGGGTGCGAATCTTTCCCACCGCCGGCTTCCCGTCGTAGCGGGCGGCGTTCAGCACCTCCTGGATGAGCGGGCCGCGGGCACGGGCACGAGCGGCCAGGAGCCAGTGCCGTTGCGCCTTGAGCGATTCGGCCTTGAGTTGCCTCATCGGCCCGCGCAGCGCCCTGGGCCAGGCGGTGTCGGTCAGGCGCCGGATCTGCGTGCTGTTCGCGGCCGCGACCTGCGCTGCTCCGCGGCGTAGCGCCGAAACCGGCTGGCCGCCGTTGATCGCCTGCTCGAGTCGCTCGAGCGCGATGTTGTACGGCCGAACGATGCCCAGATAACGCCGGGCCGCCTGCTTGACGGTCAGCGGCACCGGGCTCAGCGTCGCTCGCGACGAAGGGGTCGGCGAACGAGTCACAGCCGCCGCGGGCGGCCGAGGGCTCGCGGCGGTGGGCGAAGGGGGCGCGAGCGCGGCAGGCGGCGACGCGTCGACGGGGCCGCTCGAGCACCCTGCGACCGTGACAGCGACCACCAGTGTTCCTATAGGAATGCGCACAAGTCCGCAATTGATCCACTCAACCGTCGGCATGTCAAGGCGCTGAGCTGCCTCAGCACACGCTCGCGGGATATGCGGTGGCTGCGCTTCCGCGTTCTGCCCGGCGCCGCGGACCTCTGATCGCGGCGTCTGTTACGTTACGGTTCTCGAACCGGGTCGGCTAAGGACGCTGATGAGGCAACACGTGCGCATTCCGCTGCCGGACGGCAGTTCACTGGCCGCGACTGTGGCGTTGCCGGAGGGGGCCGCACCTGCGACCGGATGGCCGGGGGCGGTGGTCGTGCATGAGATCTACGGCATCGAACCGGACATGCTGGATGTCCTGGACCGGTTCGCCGAGCATGGATATGCGGCAATCCTGCCTGACTTGTACAGCCACGGCACCAGAATCGCATGCCTGGCGCGGGCCATGCACCAGTTCACGACCGGTAAGCCGGGGCGGCCGACCGCCGACATCGACGCGACCCGGCAATGGCTGGCCGACCGCGATGACGTCGACGGCAGCCGGCTCGGCGTCATCGGATTCTGCATGGGCGGTGGGTTCGCCCTCGCCTACGCGGCGAGCACGCCCCCCGGCGTGCGGGCCGCATCGGTGAACTACGGCGCGGTTCCCCGCGACCAGGAAGAACTGCGGAGGGTGTGTCCGGTCGTCGGCTCCTACGGCGGGCGGGACCGAGGCTTCCGGGCGCACGGCACGCGGCTGGTGGAGCATATGAGGGCGCTCGGCCTCGAGCACGACGTCGAGATCTATTCGGCGGCCGGGCATTCCTTCATGACCGACGGCCACCACCCCCTCGCGAAACTCGCGCTGTTCCCGCTGCGGCACGGCCTCGTCCAGCCGGCCGCGAACGACGCGTGGCAGCGCACCTTCGCCTTCTTCGACAAGTACGTCGCCAACGGGTGACGTGGGCGGCACCCCATCGTTCCATCGCAGATAATCCGCACTGGGACGACTTGGGTAGGCTGATGACATGACAGCGATGGCTCCCGCGCGCACAGAAACAGACCTGTCCTTCCTGCTCGACCACACCAGCCACGTGCTGCGCACCCAGATGACGGCGGCGCTCGCCGAGATCGGGCTGACGCCGCGCATGCACTGCGTGCTGGTCCACGCACTGGAGGAGGAGCGCACCCAGATCCAGCTCGCCGAGCTGGGCGACATGGACAAGACCACGATGGTGGTGACGGTCGACGCACTTGAGAAGGCCGGGTACGCGGAGCGCCGCCCGTCCAGCACCGACCGCCGCGCGCGCATCATCGCGGTCACGGACACAGGCGCGGTGATCGCCAGGCGCAGCCAGGAGATCGCGGACGGCGTGCATCGGGCTGCGCTGGCCGCATTGCCCGAGGACGAGCGCGAGGTCCTGGTCCGCGCCCTGAATCGCCTGGTCAGCGGGCATCTTGCCGCCCCCGCCGAGGGGGCCCAGCAGGCGCGCAGGGCACGGGAGCGCGGAAAGTAGGTCCGAAGAGGATCGTCTATTACGGAACTATCTGCTACGGTCTCTCATGTCGACTTGAGACGGGAGAGACCATGTCGTACGTGCGTAACTCGCGCTGGACCGCCCTGGGAGTGCTGTCCGCGACGGGACTGATGACGATCCTGGACGGAAGCATCGTGACGGTGGCGATGCCGGCCATCCAGGAGGACCTCGGCTTCTCGGGCGCGGAGCTGAGCTGGATGGTCAACGCCTACCTGATCCCCTTCGGCGGATTACTGCTCCTGGCGGGCAGGTTGGGCGACCTGATCGGGCGTCGGACGATGTTCCTGACCGGGAACATGATCTTTGCCGGCGCCTCCCTCCTGGCCGGCGCGGCCACCGGCCCGGGCCTGCTGATCGCGGCCCGGTTCCTGCAGGGCGTGGGCAGCGCGCTGGCCTCCGCCGTGGTCCTGGGCATCCTGGTGACGCTGTTCACCGACCCGCGCGAACGGGGCAAGGCCATCGCGATCTTCAGCTTCACCGGGGCCGCCGGCGCCTCGATCGGCCAAGTCCTGGGCGGTGTGCTCACCGATGCCCTGAGCTGGCCGTGGATCTTCTTCATCAACGTGCCGATCGGCGTGATCACCGTCGTGCTCGCGCTGCTGGCGCTGCCCGCCGACCGCGGGATCGGGCTGGCCGCCGGCGCGGACGTCCTCGGGGCTGTGCTGGTGACCACCGGCCTGATGCTGGGCATCTACACCGTCGTCAAGGTCGAGGAGTACGGCTGGTTCGCCGCCCACACCCTCGGCCTCGGCGCGGTGTCGCTGGCCCTGCTCGCCGCGTTCGTGGCCCGGCAGGCCACGGCCAAGGCCCCGCTCATGCCGCTGCGGATCCTGCGGTCGCGCAATGTGGTCGGCGCCAACCTCGCCCAGATGCTCGCCCTGTCGGGGATGTTCGCCTTCCAGGTCCTCGTCGCGCTCTACATGCAGCGGGTCCTGGGGTATGGGGCGCTGGACACCGGGCTGGCGATGCTCCCCGCCGCCGTGGGCATCGGCTCGATCTCGCTGTTCGTCTCGGCCCGGCTCAGTGCCCGCTTCGGCCCCCGCGCCGTCCTGATGGCCGGCCTGGCGCTGCTCATCGGGGCCATGCTCCTGCTCATCCAGGTCACGGTGAACGCCGGCTACGTCACTCATCTGCTCCCTGCGATGCTGCTGATCTCCGGCGGCGGGCTCGTGCTTCCGGCGCTGGCCACGCTGGGCATGTCCGGCGCGCGGGAGAGCGACGCGGGTCTGGCGTCCGGGTTGTTCAACACCACCCAGCAGGTCGGCATGGCCATCGGCGTGGCAGTGCTGTCCACGATGGCCGCCTCACGCACGGGTGAGCTGCTGGCCTCCGGAGCCGGCCAGGCCGCCGCGCTGACCGGAGGGTACCGGCTGGCGTTCGGCATCTCCGCCGGGCTGTTGCTCGCGGCGTTCGCCGTGGCACTCGCCGTCCTGCGCCAGCCCGCCGTCGACGGGCCCACGCAGGAGAAAGCGGCGGCCAGGGAGACCTCTGCGACCTCCTGACAGGAGGCCATTCCGCCCGGCGCGCTGCGGCCCGCCGGGCGGTCAGGCGCGCAGGTGGCCGCTGCTCGCGGAGAGCTGGGCCGTGGTGACGGTGCCGCTGTTCATCCTGGTCGGCGAGGACGCCTCTCGCTGGGTGGGCGGCGGACATCTGCTCCTCGGCTACGCCACCCTCGGCGTGCTCCTCGCACTCCGGCCCGCCCTGATCATCCCGCGCGACTGAGGAGATCGGCGCCCCACGGGCGTGTGTGCCGCTTTACCTGGGATTTCTCCGGTAAGTGACACAGTATGAGCATGGTGTGCGGCCGCTCGATCAGGGCCCGGATGACGATCGCAACGGTGGCGCTGTTCAGCGCCATCTTCTCGGCGTGGGTGTTGGCGATCTCGGTGATGTACCCGGTCCGCGCCCGAGCCGACCTCGTCGCGCAGGCGGACGAGGCCAGCCGCCACCTCGCCACCGCCATCGACAACGTGCGTTTCACCGGCCCCATCCCGCCGTGGGACGGTGTGTGCAGATCAGGCAGATCGTTGACGCGTCCGGCCAGGTGCTGGCCGCCAACGACGGACCCGCCGCCAGGCGGATCCTCACCCATGCCCGGCCCACCGGGGGCGACTCCCGGGTCGAGGACCGCGTGTGCCGGCCTGACAGCTGCATGGTCGTGGTGGGAACGAGCAACCCCACCAGCGTGTACGGGCCCGTCGTCGCCTACGCGGCCATGCGGGAGCCGTTCCTGCTGAGATCGCCGTTCCTGCCGGTGGTCCTGTCGGGTTCGGCGGCGGTGCTGGTGGCGCTGATGGGATGGGGCGCGTGGTACGGCACCGGCCGGGTGCTCGCTCCCGTGGAGCGGATCCGGTCAGGGCTTGAGCACATCAGCGCCAAGGATCTGAGCCGGCGCATCGACGTGCCGGACACGGAGGTCGCCGAGCTGGCCACCACCGTCAACGAGACACTCGCGCGGCTGGAGAACGCCGTGGAGCGGCACCGGAGCTTCGTCTCGGACGCCTCCCACGAGCTGCGGACACCGATCGCGGGGCTGCTGGTACGGCTGGAGTCGGGGCTTGGGGACCTGGACGAGAAGGAGTGGCGGGCGGCGATCAAGGACGCGCAGCGGCTGTCGGACATCGTGCACGACCTGCTCTTGATGGCCCGGCTGGACACGGACGCGCCGATGGAGCAGGAGCGGCTCGATCTCGGGCAGCTGGTCGAGGAGGAGATCGCGCGGCGGCCCTCCCGATTGCCCATGAGCATCGACGTGGAGCCCGGAGTGTGCGTCCGGGGGAACCGGTTGCGGCTGGGGCGGCTGCTGACGAATCTGCTGTTCAACGCCGATCGGTACGGCGATTCCCGCGTGTGGATCTCCGTCCGGGGACACGCGGATCAGGCCGTGGTGGAGGTGGTGGACGACGGGCCCGGGATTCCTGAGGAGATGCGGGAGAGGGTGTTCGAACGGTTCACCCGGCTCGAACACAGCCGGTCTCGGGATACCGGGGGGAGCGGGCTGGGGCTGCCGATCGCCCGTGACATCGCCAGGGCTCATGGGGGCACGCTGGAGGTCGGAGGCGGCTCAGGAGGGCGGCTGATCCTTCGCCTTCCGCAAGGTTGACCGCGTTTCACATCTTGGCGGGCGGTTTCACGAGCCCTCCGTCCGCCCACGGGTGGAGATCGCGGTGATCGCAACGACGGCGGCGACCAGCACCGCCGGCAGGGCCGGGGCCCACAACGGCGCCACGCGCAGCAGCAGCGCGCCGACAGTGGCGCCGCACAGCAGCGCTGCCAGCCTGCCCACGCCGCCCGCGAGGGCGGCGCGCCCGTGCAGCGTCCCATTGCCGGTGCGCATGAGGCTGGTCAGCGTACCGGTCAGGTAGGTGGTCGATGCTCCGGGCACGCCGGAGCTGATCGTCAGCGCGCTCTGCACACCCATCGCCGTGGATGCCGGCGCGAGCAGCAGCACGGCGATGTTCGCGTTCGGCTGCCCGTCGGTGGCCAACCATCCCGCGCACACGCATGCCAGCAGCGCCAGCTCGGCCACGGCGATCAAGCAGGCCCGCCGGCGCCAACCGCCCGTGCTGCGGCCGAGCCCGGCGCTGCCGGCCGCGACGCCGAGAGCGTAACCGGCGACGGCTGTGGTGGCGCCCGCCGCCAGCGCACCGTCCAGCGTCGCGACGCCACGCCCTAGTTGCACGAGATTGCCGGTGACGACGCTGGCGAACGGGCCTCCGAGCCGCGTCACGCACACCGCGTCCAGACAACCCGCGGCCGCGGCGAGAACCACGAGCAGACGTACCACCAGCCGCTCGGACACCGTTGGACCCGCCCCGCTCGACGCGTCCTCGGGCGGCCTCATCTCCTTGGGTGACATGCCGCGTCCTCCCCTGTCCAGCCGAGAACGGTGGCCGCCGTCACGTCAGCCCTCAGGACTGCAGCCGTGCCTGATCATGTCCAGGTCAAACAGGCGGGAACCCTCTTGTTCCCTTCCTTTGTCGTTCGTCCAGGTGAGCTTCTCGTCCAGTTTGCCGGTGCCGCGAAAGCGGGTGACCCCTGACGATCGGAGCCATCCCGCAGGTGGTCAGTGCGTCGTTGAACGCAGCCTCGGGTTGAACACCCATCCCTGCAACAGAGCGAACCGGATCGCCGACGCCAGCCCGTTGGCCAGGATCACCGCGATCAGCTCCGCCGTCGCCGACGAGCCCGACGGCAGGACGGCCAGGCTCAGCGTGGAGATCCCCAAGCCGATGAGGAAGGCGATGAGCCCGCCCAGATGGTCGCGCACGGCTCCCGCCCTGCCGGTCACCCCGAACGTGAATCGCCGGTTGGCAGCGGTGTTCGCGATCGCCGTGGTGAGCATGGCGGCGGTGTTGGCGGCCATCGACGGCAGGATCGCGGAGAGCGCCCAGAACAGCACCAGATAGGCCACCGTGCACGAGGCCCCGACGACCGCGTAGGACGGCAGCCGGCGGGAGAGCGCGGCGGGGGCGGAGCCCGATGCGGCGGCCGGGATGTGAGGAGTGGTGGTCAGGACGCTCATGACGTCGATGATCGAGAGCCGGCATGGGAGCCCCCTTGGCCAAGCATTAAACGCAGGTGAGAAATCCCGCGAAGCAGGTGCACGCACGCAGGGTGTTGACACGGTGACCGCAGCGCATCAGTATCCGTTCAATGGTTGCGCAACCATCACAGCTCTTTCTCCACCCCCGTGAACCCCCAATGAAGGAGACCTACACGCATGGCTGCGCTGACACGCGGGCTGGTCCCGCGCGCGGTGGCGGCGGCCGTCCTGCTGGCGAGCGCGCTCACCGCCGCACTCGCCCAGCCGGCCGACGCACATTCCCGCGGAACGAGCGACTTCCGCGGAGTGAACTGGGCCGACCCGCGGGACAACTACGCGGCCGACCAGGTCGTGCCGACCGGCCTGTCCACCTCCGACGGCTACGCCGCCACCCACGCCAAGGCGAAGCGGATCGTCTCAGGATTCCAGTCGGTGCTGGGCGCCAACACCGTACGGATGCCGGTGAACCCCTCCAGTGTGGGGACCGCCTGGTGGTCCTCCTACACGGGCGCCATCGACGCCGCACTCGGTAGTGGCGTGAAGGTCATCCTCAGCTACTGGGAAGCGAGCACCAGCAAGGACGGCAAGATCGACGACGTGGCGGCGTGGAACGCCATGTGGGACACCATCGTCCGCAAGTACGGCAAGCACTCCCGCGTGTACTTCGAGCCCATGAACGAGCCGTTCGGCTACGGCCTGGACGAATGGGTCACCATCGGCGCCGACTGGCTGGCCGCGCACCGTCATGTGCCGCGCGGCCGAGTCATTGTCAGCGGCACCGGCTACAACGACAACGTCACAGGGGTCGGCGCGGCACCCGAGCTCCAGGGCACCCTGCTGTCCCTGCACTTCTACGGCTTCTGGGCCGCCCACACCACCGAGGCCGAGTGGAAGGCCGATCTGGCCGCGCGGCTCGGTGAATACGCCTACCGCACGCTCATCGACGAGGCCGGCGCGCCGATGACCACGGGGCTCAACTACGGCGCGTGGAACGGCAACATCTACACCTCCTACTTCGCCGCCACCACCAACACGGCCAGGGAGCAGCGAATGGGCCTGGTCTACTGGCCCGGACTGCGTGCCGGAGACGCCTACTCGCTGCTCTCGCAGAACGCCGACGGCAGCCTGACGCCCAACAGCGCGACCGGTCTCGCCCAGCTGAGGTGGGGCTGGGGCTTCGGGGACGAGCCGCCGGTCAACGACGACCCGCCGGCTCCCCCGGGCGAGGTGATCAGGGGAGCCGGCTCGGACCGATGCGTCGACGTGCCCGGATGGAGCACCGCCAACGGCACCCAGCTCGATCTGTGGGACTGCAACGGCGGCGCCAACCAGTCTTGGAACCACACCGCCGACGGCACGCTCATGGTCTACGGCAACAAGTGCATGGAGATCGGCGGCGACGGCGTCTCGCCGGGCAGCCCCGTGCAAATCAATGACTGCGCCGGCACACCGGCCCAGAAATGGGGGATCAACGCCGACCTGACCATCACCAACCCGGCGACCGGCCTGTGCCTGCAGGCCGCGGGCGCCGGAACAGGCAACGGCACGCTGATCGACGTGGGACAGTGCGCCGGCACCGCCCACCAGCAGTGGAGGCGCTCCTAGGGAGCAAGGAGCACCGCGCCTCACCCGGCCGGCGGAGGCGCGGTGCTCTGCCGTACGACCAAAGAGGTCGGCACGATGTGCGTGCGCAGCGCACCGGTGTGGTGGCGGATCTCGTCCAGCAGGCTGTCCACGCAGAGCCGCCCGATTTCGTCAAAGTTCTGGTGGACCGTGGTCAGCGGGGGCCAGAACGAGTCCGAGTCCTCCATGTCGTCGAAGCCGACCACGCTGACCTCGCCCGGGATGGCCCGTCGTGCCTCGTGCAGCGCACGCATCGCCCCGAGCGCCATCTGATCGTTGGCGGCGAAGATCGCCGTGACCGACCTGTCCGCGGCCAGGCTCTTCCCATGGCGGTAGCCGGACTGCGTGGTCCAGTCGCCGCCGAGCACGCGCGGCGGGCGGACGCCGGACGCACGCAAGGTCTCCTTCCACGCCTTCGCCCGCGCGGCCGCCGCGAACGACCGCGCCGGACCGGCGATGTGCCAGACCGTACGGTGCCCCAGCGACAGCAGGTGCTCGGTGGCCAGCCGCGCGCCGCCTTCCTGATCGCTGTCCACGACACAGAATTCCGACGCCCCGCCCGAGTCCGCCACCACGATCGGGATGCCGGGCGGGAGGGACAGCTGCTCACCGCCGAGCAGCCGCGCTTCCACGATCACGATGACGCCGTCGACGGCCTGCATCTTCAGCCTGGCCACGGCGCTGTGCACCTCGTCCTGGCTGGTCGACGGGGCGGTCAGCAGCGTCACCGCGTAGCCCTGACGCTCGGCGGCGGCAACGGTCGCGGCGACGGTGCGGGCGTTGCCGTACGTCGCCATCGTGAACGTGATGACGCCGATCGTGCCGAAGCGGCCGGTGGCCAGGGCACGGGCCGCCGTGTTGGGCTGGTAGCCCACCTGGGCCATGGCGTCGAGCACCTTCTTGCGGGTGGACTCGCGTACCGTGTCCTGCGCGTTGGCGACGCGGGAGACGGTGATCGGGGCGACGCCCGCGACGCGTGCCACGTCGATCAGCGACGGCCGCTTGCGCGGCCCCGACGGCTTCTCGCTCAACGCCGGCTTCTCCTGCGGGATCCGGGGTATCAACCTGAATCGTAACGGCAGATCATGGTTCCTTCCGCGTGGCATTGTGCGTGCGTTCCAGCGGACCCTACGATTCGATCATGAGACTGGTCGATATCCGGATTTATCCTGTTAAATCTGGTGCCGGGTGTCCTGTGTCCGAAGCCAACGTGGAGCCCTGGGGGCTGGCCGGAGATCGGCGGTGGGCGGTCGTCGACGAGGCGGGTGACAACCTCTGGCTCGGCGAACATCCCCGAATGGCGTCGGTCCGCGCGCAGAACGTGGACGGCGGCGGCCTGCTGCTGTCCGCACCCGGCCTGCCCGACCTGAACGTCCCCCCGGCTGCCGGGGAGCCGGTGCCTGTGGGCTTCACCGGCCTGGAGCAGGCGATCGCCGCCGTCGACGCCGCCCATGCCTGGTTCACCCTGCTCCTGGGCCGCCCGGCCCGGCTCGTCTGGCTGGACGACCCGCGCCGCCGTACCATCGATCCGGCCCACGGCGGGCTGCCCGGCGAGGTGGTCAGCTTCGCCTGGGACGCACCGCTACTGCTGACGTCCGCCGCGTCGCTGCGTCTCCTGGACGAGCAGATCGGTGGGGACGCCCCGCTCGACATGGCGCGGTTCCGCCCGAACGCGGTGATCGACGGCGCCGAGCCGTACGCCGAGGACTCCTGGAGCGAGGTCAGGATCGGCGAGGTCGACTTCCGTGTCTCCGAGTTGTGCGACCGCTGCGCGGTCACCACCATCGACCCGGTGACCCTGGTCAAGGGCAAGGAGCCGATCCGCACCCTGGCGAAACACCGCCGCTGGGACGGCAAGACCTGGTTCGGCATCCGCCTGGTGCCGCGGAACGCGGGACGGCTCCGGCTCGGCGACCCGGTGATCGTCAAACCGGATGGCCGGGGGTGAACTCGACTCCGGGCAACGGCACGCCGCGCGAGTGGATGGCCCTGCAGGCGGTCCCGGTCCAGGGTCTATGGTGGAAGTGAGGGAGGGTCATCAAGCCGAACCTGTGTTCCAGAGGAGGCTGTGATGAGGGAACACTTCGTCTGGGTAACGACACGCCGCATCAGACCGGGCATGTTGGAGGAGTTCGAACGGGCCTGGCGCCCGGAGCCCTACCCGGAGGGTCTGCGCCACGCCTACGCGTACTGGTCCGAGGACGGACAGGAGATCACCGGGGTGTCCTTCTGGGATTCGAAGGAGGCGTGCGACGCCTGGCGAGACTCGGAGGGCGAGGCACGACGACGCGAGGCGATGGAGCCGTACGTCGTCGGGGAGCAAGAAGGTTTCTACTTCGGCCGCGAGCTCGCCGTACCCGTGCGGTAGAGGCCCGGGGGGCGACGGCGCGTTGCCGCGCCGTCGCCTGGCTCGATCAGCTGTAGAAGTACTTGCTGCCGCGGCTCACCGTGGTGCCGCGCTCGCCCCAGTAGGTCCTGACCGTGGCGCGGTAGTAGGTGTCCTCGTAAGCGGTGGCCAGGCTCCGGCACGTGCTGCCCGAGTGGCCGTAGTAGTTGTTGTTGTCCCGCCAGGTGTAGGAGGGGCCGCCGCCGTTGACCGGGGTCAGTGCCACCTCGACCCAGCGCGGGCCCTCGCTGTTGTATGCCTGGGCGCAGATGGTGTCGGTACTGTCGTTGTAGGTGACGACGCCGTCGCCGACGTTCCACTCGAACGAGGCGGCCGAGGCCGGCTGAGCGAGAACAATGCTCGCCGCTGCCACACCGATGCCCACAACGGCCGTCTTGATCAGTTTCTTCATCATTTCCCTTCCGGCTCGAGCGGATCATTCGCCGCTCGTTGTCGATCTTTGACCAGCCGGCCATCATGACAAAAGGCCTGACACTCAGTGTTCGCCACTTAGACACGCAAACGTATACACCCGCCCATTGAGGCGACATTCATCTCACAAGATGTGTTAGACCCCGAACGGCTCTATCGGGTCTCTACGTACTGCCGGATCTGCTCCAGACCCGACACCCCGTACGCCTCCTCCACCGCGTTGGCCGTCAGGTGACACAGGTGGAAACGTTCGAGCGGGGTCAGGCCCAGGCGGGTGAGGTGCAGGTACGTGTAGTTGAGCAGCACCCGGTAGCGCAGGAACGACGGATCGGCGAAGACGGCCTCCTGGTAGGCGGGGCTGTCGAAGATGAGCCGGTGGAGCTCGCTCGGTTCGCGCCGCGGCGCCTGGGCAGGGGCTTCGCCCGGTCCGGTCATGGGCTGGGCGAGCTCGCCGGCGCGCTCGCGGTAGGCGTCCATGAGGGCGGCCCACTCCCGTACGAACGGCATCGGCTCGGACTCGTGGTCGTCCAAGGTGCGGATCACGTCGCGGACCCGCGCGACCAGCGCGTCACGCTGGGCGGCGTAAGCGCGGTCGAAGGCGGCCCGGGAGGCGGCGGGGTCGGCCGCCCAGGTCAGGTAGCCCTCCGCGTGCGATCGGAACGACATGTAGCTGCTGGTGATCGGCTGGGACGTGTGTGCGACGGTCAGCATCAGGTTCATGGCCGCACCCAGCTTTCCTCCGGCGTGTTCCAGCATGTCGAACAGCAGGTCATTGCTGTCGGTGTAGAACGACGTGAGCAGGTCCACCGCCAGGTCGCTGCCGAGGACGTGGTGGCGCGAGTCGAACGGCTCCTCGTGAATGGAGTTGTCGGCCCGCCACGGCGTGAGCGGGCCGCGCTCCTCCTCCCGCATGGCCATCAGCCGGTGCCTGGCCAGGATCGCCTCGGGGTCGAGGGTTGTGGTTGACGGGTGTTCCTTCAGGTAGCCGCCGACGATCTCGTCGAGGGCGGGCCGGACGACCTCCCGCCACACGTCCGGCGACGTCCGTACGTTGATCCGCAAGTGCGGGCCCTGGCGCCAATGCCGGAGCACGTACGCCGCCTCGACCTGCTCCCGCACCCGGGCCAGCAGCGGACGTACGGCGCCCAGCAGCAGGGCGTCCCTGTCGGCGTGGTAGTAGACGTGGGCGCAGTGCCAGGTGGACATCGGTTACCTCCGCGACGCGGCGAGTTCGGTCAGGGCACCGGCAAGGAGGGACGACGTCCGCAGCTCGGCTTCGCGGCCGAGCCCCAGCCGGTTGTGGAAGAGATGGGCGCACCGCAGGAGGACGAGCGGCACGGTACGTCGGGCGGGCGGCAGGGCCATCGCCAGGTGGGCATGCGGTGAGCCCGGATCCCGTGGTCTGCATCGCCCTGCGGCGTGCAGCGGGTCGAGCGCCGCGCGCAACGACTCGACCGACTCGCGCCAGGTCTCCAGCGCGCCCCCGGGGGTCGAGCTCCAAAGGTTCGCGGTCTGGCGTAGCAGCGCTTGCCGCGGCGGCTCGCCACCCTGAGACTCGGCGGGCCAGGCGGTCGCGGCCGTCCCGGCGGTCTCGGCGAAGCGGGTCGCGGCGGCGGCGAGATCGGGTTCGGCGACGGCCAGGGTGAGCGTCAGCGCCGCCAGGCCGATGGCCACCCGCTGGTCCATCGGCGTGCCCGCGCGCAGCACGCGCAGCGCCAGTGTGCTGGAGTCGGTGAAGTGCCGCTCCACGGCCGCCAGGCAGGCGGCGTCCCCATAGGCGGAGTGCTCCGGCTCGTACGCGATGAACTCGGTCGTCCCCGCCGGCCGCAGCCGCTCGTCGAAGCGCTCCCTGCGCTCCTCACGGGCGACGACCGCGGCGAAGCGACGGTAGACGTCCTGGTCGAACGGGGGTGTGGAGGGGTGGCGGGAGAAGTGTGCGGCAGCGGCGGAACGCACCAGGTCGCGGGCCAGGTCCGGGTCGGCCGCCTTCAGCCGCAGCCGTACGTGCTGGCCGCCCTCCCAATACCGCAGGAAGAAGTGCTCCTGCACGTCCAGCGTGCCGACGACAGGGGACACAACCTCTGTCACCAGCCCGTCGAGGTCGCCGTAGTGGAACAAGTGCGCACTCACCCACTGCCCGCTCACGACCGCGACACCTGTACGGCGTACTCGGTGACGTGGCGTTCCCCATCGCCGTACACGGGGGCGTCGGCCGGATCGGGAAGGGCCTCTTCCAGCACCATCAGGGCATCCGGGTCACCGATCGACCGGATGAACCCGGTGAGCAGGAGGTGGTCCGTCACGTCCACGTACATCGGCTTGCGTCCCTTGCTCAGCAGTCCGGTGCCCAGACCGCCGCCCAGGTCCACCACACGGGCGAAGAAGCGGCGCGCCACCCCGTGGCCGGCCAGCCAGGTGGCCAGCCGGGGCAGGTACGCCACGTCCGCCTCGCCCGGCAGCGGTACGGGGAAGTCGCCGGCACGCAGGCGTACGCAGGCGCGGGCCAGGGTCACGCGGCCCACGTCCAGGCGCGGCCAGCGTTCCACGACGCCCGGCGGGGGCACGTCACCGCCCGCGCGGAACACCCAGCCGGGAACCATCGCCGTGGCGGGCTCGCCGAAGACCCGGATGAGGAACTGGAGTGCGGGCGGCAACCAGTGCTGTGCGGCCAGGCCGAGGTGCACGGGCCGGACCTGGCAGCCGGTGGTGTCGCGCAGGACCAGGCGCTCGGTGGCGGGGTCATAGGTGACCGCCAGCTCGTCCGCCGAAATCTCGGGCAACCCGCCACCGCCACCGGCTGCGTCAGGGTAGCCGGGGGCCGTGCCCGGGTAGGCGAGGGCGACGTCGGCGGTTGCGGTGCGGAGGTTCAGGCCGCCGCCCGCGATGGCCCGGCACTCGGCCAGGCGGACGCCCGCCTGCGAAGCTCGCAGGTGCCTGGCGGCCGGAGACTGACCGCCGGCAAGGGTGATCAGGCGGTGCAGGCGGGACAGCCCGCGCCCGTACCCTGCGGAGACGGTGCCGAGGACCAGGCGCACGCCGTCCGGGTCGGGCATCACCTGCACGTAGCAGCACACCGACCCGGGCGCGTGGACGAACGGCGGCCACCCGGCGACCAGCTCCGCCAGCTCCTCCACCTGCAGACGAACCACGCCGCCGCCGCCCGGTCCCGCGTTCGCGGCCTGCCAGAAGCGCCGGCGGGCCGCTGCCAGCGCCCGCATTCCCGGCAGGTCGGGCAGCCCCGCGCCGCCCGGGGTGGCCAGCGGGTTGCCGAGCAGCTCCCGCAGCATCAGCCCGGCCGGACCGGGCCGGTCCGCGGTGTGCAGGTCACGGTAGAAGGACAGCGCCGGTACGGAGGCGCCCGATCCGTACCGGTCGAGGAAGTACGCGGCCGCGCTCACCTTGGCAGGCAGGTCGGAGTCGAACAACCCGAGCAGGCCACGAACGGCGTCCAGATCAGCCAAGGCAGCCTGCCACGCACCGGCCCCACACCGCCCGGCGCTACCCGTCACGAGGGCACTTTCCGGGCACAGGTTCTTGTCAGGCAGCCAAGGATGGGCCCGGGCCCCTGGGGAGAGCAGTTCCTCCAACGCCTCCCGTACGGTGTCGATGCTCTTGCGGCGATCGCCACCGTGCGCCGCCTCGGAGATGCGGCGCACCACCGCCGCCGACGACGGCACCGGCAGCCAGGAGGCGAGGACGCCCACCGGGTCGTCCCCCTGCTCGTCGTAGGGAGGCACCAGCTCCACCAGCCCCGCCTGCACCAGCGGCCGCAGCCCCGGTACCGCCCCCGCCGCCACGTCCGGGTGCGCGCGCAGCCAGGTCAGCGCCGCCCGCACGTCCTTCCCTGCCGGCACGCTGGAGAGCCGCTCAGTGGCCCCGGGCCCGAGGAACCAGATCCGCTCCCCGTCGTCGAACGCCGCCGGGTTGACCCGCAGCCGCGCCCGCGCGTACACCTCGGGATGCCTGGTCAGCGCCGCCCACACGGGTTGCAGCACCGCCCGGTCGAGCTCGACGACCCCCTGCCAGTCCAGGGAGTCCGGTGGCTGCACGGCGGGTCCGCCGGCCGCCCACTCGCCGAGCCCGCTGAGCGTGAACGTCGCGTACGGGCTGGTCTTGGCCGCGGCCCTGGCCACGTACCTGGCCAGGGCCAGCAGCTCCTGGCGTCCTGGGCGGCGGCCGGCGATCCAGCGGTCCACCTGGGTGGACAGGACCGGACTGCCCTGCGCGAGCCCGCGGCGGAAGGCGTACGCGCCCACGGCCTGCCGCAGGGCCTCTACTGCCGCGTCCGCCTCCGCGGCCAGCACCTCGGGCAGCCGCGCTCGCACGCGGTCACGGTGCCGGCGGCGCTCCAGCCACGCCTCGACCCGGTGCGCGAGGTCGCCGGGCAGGTGCGCGAGTGCCTCCAGGCTGCGCCGATCCGGTCGCCGGCCCGCGTACACCGCCCGCCGCAACGCCACGAGCAGCGGCTTCGCCGGCGTGCCCGCGGCCACGCCGATGGCCTCGTGCAGCGGCTCGGACAACTCCGCGCCCTCGCGGGCCAGCCAGGCCGATACCTCGGCCAGCTCGTCCACCAGCGCCCACGTCTCGGTGCAGCGCATGCGTTCCAGCCGCTCCACCGGCACGCTCGCGACCCGCACCCCGAACACGGGCGCGACCACGTACCCCACTGCTCGGCTCATCAAAGCTCCTAGCGGCCGGGGGCGCGCGAAGCGCCCCCGGCCTATGTGATCACTACTGCTCGGGCACCCAGCAGCTGCACGCCTGCATGTACGACGAGCAGTACGGGCTGTACGAGGACGCGCCCGTCTCGATGGCCCCGTGCCCCTCGATCACGATCGAGTCGGCGGACAGGACGTCGATGGAGGCCACTTCGAGGCCGCTGAGGTCGAGCGGCAGGATGTCGTTGCTCATGGTTCTCCTTGTGTCTCTTGAGCTGTGACGCTTCTTGAGCTGTTGATGCTTGTTCGGCGCGGCTCAGGACGGTTCGGCGCCACCTCCTCGGGTCGGGGGACGGTGGATCGGGCGGGCCAGCGCGGGACCGCCCGCGCGCGGGGTTCCGGCCAGGAGGAAGGTCAGGCTCCTCCAGCGGGTCCCCGCGAGTCCTAGTGCCTGGTCGGCGGCGTCGGCGCCGTCGGTGTGCAGGCGTGCCGCCAGGCCGAGCGCCGCCACGGCCAGCGCGGCCCGGTGTGCCGCCAGCCCGGCCTCGATCTGCCGCGTCCGGTACCAGCGGGCGCCCATACCCGCCAGCGGATCGGCGACGGGCACGACGGCGATCGCGGCGGTGCGCAGGGCGTTCCTGGTGTTGGCCAGCAGCCTCCCGGCTTCCGGCACGGCCGTCGCCCCGACCCGGTGCAGCACGTGCCTGCCCGAGTCGTAGCGGTACGCCCCCGGGGGCAGGCCGCGCACCCGCTGCGCCAGCAGGTACAGCCCCGCCGTTCCCAGACCGTCGCCCGGGTACGGCCGCGCCGCCTCGGCCAGCACGGCCGCCAGCGAACGCAGCGGGATCGGCTCCGGCCGGTAGCCCGCCGGAGGGGAGGCGCGGTGGGGCACGCCGTCGGCCAGCCGTACCGGTGGCGGGTCCGGGAGCGCCAGCCCGGGGCCGGGTGGCAGCGGCGGCACCGCGGGCCGCCGCGCGACCGAGCCGGGGTCGGTCCTGGCGGCCTCGTGCAGGGCGGCGGCCGGTCCAGGCGGCACCGGCCGGGGACGCGGCTCGCTCTCCTGCGCCCACGGACCACGGGGCAGGTGCCGGTGCCTGCGGCCATCGGCCGGCAGCCGCAAGGTGAGCACGGCCAGCGCGCCCTCCCTGGCGCCGTCGAGGCCGAGCAGCCGCTCCACCCGCTCGTCCTCGAACCGCAGGTGAACGCCCACCTCCACGCCGATCCGCCGCCCGACCGCCAGTGCCTGCGCGGCCAGGACGCCCACTTCCTGGCAGACCAGCCGGTATCCGAGGTCGCCGTACTTGAACATCGACCGCAGGAACACTCCGGCCAGCACCAGCACCGCGTTGGGCCGTACAGCCGGCGCGGCGGCGAGGCAGGAGGTCAGCTCAGGGGTGTGCTCGCCTTGGCGTACCCGTTCGAGTGCGTGGTGCACGGGGTCGTAGTGGTACAGGTCGCCGCAGGCCAGGTAGGCCTCCACCGGGTAGAGCGCGCCTCCCGACGGCGCCGGGCGGCCCAGCAGGAGCAGCGGCGGGCCGCCTTCTGGGCGGCCATGATCGTCGGTGGGGTGGTACCAGATGAGCCTGGCGAGGCCGAGCATCTGGCGCAGCAGCTCTCCCGCGACCGCGAGTTCGCCCAGCCCGGACCGGCTCTTCGCCGGCAGGGAGATGCGGGCGGCGTCCGGGTAACGCTTGTGCCGGGTCGGCGCGGCGCTCCAGTCGATGGCGAGCGGCCCGCGCTCGCGCAGCGCGGCCACGTAGTCGTGGACCGCTGTGTTCGCCGGGCTCATGGCCACGTCGGCCCTTTCACGGGAAGGGGTGGGGGAACGAGTTGAGCTGGTCCGGCCGCAGGTCCTCGGCGCGGTGGCCGAGCAGGCGCGGTCTGGACAGCAGCCGGGGCAGGCCGTGGGTACGCCGGTGCCGGTGACCGAACGTGATGGGCACCGCGCCCGGCACGATCACCTTGGCCGCGTGCAGCCCGGCCGCATCCATCTCGGGTGAGGTCGTGTCCACGGTGATCACGTCCATGCCGGAGTCCAGATAGCGCCGCACCAGCTCGGCGAGGTCTGCGGTGAGGTCGTCGTGCGCGGGCCAGCCTTGGATGTCGGCCAGGGCCAGACGTGGGCCTCCCTCGTGGAGGAACGCCAGCCGGTCGTACGCGCCCTGGTGGCCGTACAGCATGGGGTGGTCCTCCAGCGTGCGCACCAGGTCGGAGTCGGCGGTCAGTTGTGCGGCCCGCGCGGGGTCGTACCGGTCGAGCTGGCCTTCCAGGGTGGGGCCCAGCTCGACCAGGGCACGGCGCAAGGCGTGCTCGGGCTCCAGGTGAGCGGCACTGCCGCAGACGGCCTTGGGGCGTTCCGGGATGCCGGCCGGGTCCACGGCCATCGCCCAGAACACCGGCACGCCCTGCTCCATGGCGGTCACGTACGCCTCGACGGTGTAACCGAGCCGGTGCCGGAGCCGTTCGGCGATCATCGGGATGCGCCGGTCGAGGGCGGAGTCCAGGTCCACGGGGGTCATGGGCGTCCTGGCGTACCAGGTCGTCAGGATGGCGTCCCGTTCGGCCACCTCCAGCAACCCGTACAGGACCGCCTCGGCCGCGCACCCACCGGCCGCGCAGCCGTTGGAGCTCTCGTAGGCGAGCCCGGGGCCGGGGTGCGGACCGTAATAGACGTAGCTCTCCGGTACGAGCAGCGGCGTGTCCCGCCCGAACGAGTACGCCCACACCCACGAGATCTCCCGGCCCGGGTCGAACCGGGCGAACCAGAAACCCGGCAGGTCGTAGCGGTCGTCCGGGTAAAGGCCCAGCGTGCGGGGATCCAGGGCACGCTCGGCCACGTCGGCGTACGCGGCCCGGACGGTGGGGCGGCGGGCCCGCGGGTGGATGCCGGCGATCCGCTCCAAGGCCTCGGCCATCGCGGTCGCCCTGGCCGCGGGGAAGTCGTCGCAGCGGCCGTAGCCGTGGTGGCTCTCGTCCGTGGTACGGGCCGGGGCCAGGCGGGCCACGGCCATCGGGCTGCCGCCCCGCGTGTCGGAGACGAGGGACTGGATCAGCCCGGTCTCCCCGTCCACGAACAGCTCCCGCAACTCCTCCTCCCTGCCCGCCAGATCGGCCACCCGGAACTCGCCGGGGGCCGGTTTCCGCGCAGGCCCTGCCGGCGGGCGCGCGGCGTCCGGGGTGTCGGGCGGGCGGCGGCCGCAGTCGGGACACAGAGGGTCGGGCAGGAACGGGTGCCTGCGTACGAGGCCGGTCGACACGCTCATACGCAGCAGCGCCCTAGCCGTGAGCGCGGTGGCGGGGTCCGCGCGCAGCCGCTCCAGCTCAGCGGCGGCCAGCGCGGCGACGGCCGTGGCCATCGCCCGGGTGAGCAATCCGGACGGCCGTGCCACCAGCTCCTCGCCGAACCGCTCCCGCATGGCGTCCCTGCCCTGGGCGTCGGCCCGGTTCGCGGCCCGCCGCCGCGCCACGCAGGTGGGACAGCCGGGGGCGGGCGGACGCACGGCGGGGCCCAGCAGCACCCAGCCGGCGTCCACCCGCACCGGCAGCCAAGGGATCCCGCGGCCGGCGGCCAACCGGGCCAACGCCGGATACTCCCGCTCGTCGTTGGCATCGCTCACGGTGACCAGGCCCGTTGACTCATCCGGCGGGCTCGTGATGACCACCCGGCCGGGGGCGAAGGCCGCGGTGATGGCAGCGTGCAACGTGCCCGTGCCCAGCACAGCGGTGTCCGGCGTCACAGGAGGACCACTCGGACGGCGTAGGGCAGCAGCCGGGCCGCCGCGGGGTCGCCGGCCAGCCGGACCGCCACCGGCACCCGGCCCTGCCGCCGTAACGCGCCGGCCAGCAGGGCGGTGTCGGGCGGGCCGTCGAGCCAGCGTGGTGTCTCCCGCCCGTGCACCGGGTTCTGCCAGTGCAGCAGCACCCGTTCCAGACCGTCGTGCATGGCTTGGTAGGCGGTGGGCGCGCAGGAGACGACCACGCTGCGGCCTGCCAGGCGGAAGTCGAAGGCGGGGACGCCGAGCACGTCGGTGAGATCGCGCACGGCGACGTCCAGACCGGCCAAGGCGATCATCCGCCCGAGGTGGCTGTCAGGCAGCTCCACGGCCGGATGGTCGCCGTCGACCCCCTCCACGGCCGGGTGGTCGCCGTCGACCCCCTCCACGGCCGGGTGATCGCCGTCGATCCCGGCCCGCAGAAGGTGCTCGCAGTGGGCGCGTAGCCCGGCTGCCACCGCTTGGTCCCAGCTCAGACCCGCCGCCACGCCGACGGACGTGGCCACCTGGTCCAGGGTTATCGGCCTGATCCGTCCGGTGAGCAGCTCCACCCCTTCGTACACGCCTTCCTGGGTCGTCAAGCCGCCATAGACGGCCGCGGCGGCGAGCAGGGCGCGAAACCGGGCCGTCTGACGGTCCTCACCCCAGCCCGCCACCTCAGGCAGGGGCACCCAGCGCGGCAGCACGGACAATGGATCGGAGAGGCGCGCCCGGCACACGGCGAGCGGGCTCTGCGCGAGCTCGCCCTCGTCCAGGGAGGTGAGCGCGCCGAGCCGGGGATCCACCAGGTCCGGCACCCGCTCCAGCACCCGTTCGGCCGTCATCGGCTCCGCATCGCCATCGGGCCCCGGCGCTGTGCCGATCCCGATTGCCGTGACCGCGCGCGGGTGCGGGAGGCAGCGGTGGGAGCGGGTGTCGAGGTTACGCAGATCGATCCTGGTCAGACGCGGTGTGCCGCCCTCGAGCGGGCGTTCCATGCCGGTCAGGTAGGAGAAGCACGCCAATCCCAGCACCGCCGCGACCACCGACGGCACCGGCCCGATCAGCCAGTCCTCCTCGACGTGGAGCCTGGGTTCGACCGGCGCGGCGGCCAGCCGGTGCCAGCCGGACTCGGCATGTGTGACGGAGGGCAGCCCCACCCCGCTCAGCCACACCTCCGAGGGCCGGATCAGAACTTGGGCGATCGGAATACCCAATCGATGACAGGGCCGGCAGGCCCGCACCAGCTCGTCGATGTCATCACCGAGCTGGACGACCAGGTCGCTCCCGCCCACGTCCGGCTCCGCATCCGTATCGAGTCGCTCGACCCGTACCCGCTGCCCGGGATCGCGGCGTTCGCGGCTGATCAGGGAGGCAAGGCCGGAGCTGTCCGCGGTGACCACGCGCAGGTCCCGGCAGCCGAACCCCAGGAACGCCGTCAGCGCAGCCCCCAGCAGCGCCCCCTCTCCGCTGACCGTGACGCGCGACTGCCGCGCCTGTAGGAAACGCTTCTCCGGCGAGTCGAACGCGTACCCGATGAACGCGATCTCGTCGGCGTAGAGGCGGCGTTCGACGTCGGTCAGCCCGTTTTCGGGCTCGCCCCGGGCATCCACCACGAACCGCTGCTCCACGAGGCTGCCCACCAGCCGGTCCACCATGGCCCGCTTGTCATCGGGCAAGGCCCGGGTCAGCTCCGCCAGCGTCCTGCGGCCGTCCAGCGCCGGCGCGAGCCGGGCCAGCCAGGCGTAGGCGTGCGGGCCGCGGAGGATGCAGGTGGTCAAACCCCCCTGCACATATGCCCCGTCGGAAATCTCTACGAATCGAACGTCTTCTCGAAGCCTGGGCTTCATCCCCTTTGGGAGCGCTCCCATGCGGCGGACGATACCGGCTCGCTTACCTCCGGCAACGTGTCCGCAAGTCCCCTGGCTTTACGGGTGTCCGTTTTTGCGCTGGGACGCGATGGGCGGTCCTCGCCGTCTACCACGCAACGCGAACGACGCCACCGCCGAACCGATGCGACCTAACCCCTATTTGGGTCCGAGGCGCCGACGGCCGGTAAGTGAAATTATTCATTCCGGGTGCGACGAGTGGCGGATCAGGCCGCCGACGAGGAGGTGCGTGTCCAAGGCCGTCAGCCGATCCGGCGGAAGGCGACGGTCGCGCGGTAGCTGTGGTGCTGCTCCCCCTCCGATTCGGCATCAGCACTGATGACGTTCAGTTCGGCGCCAGGACCGAAGAAGGCATGGGCCTCGGCCATGGCGTTCTCTTTGATCTCGTCCGGAGTCGCTCCACTCACGGTGACACGCAGGGTGAGCGGGAACTGTGTCACACTCATCGGTGACCTTCTTTCGGAGAGCTGCACTTTATTGTTCGCCTAAATAAACGGTCACACGAGTGCAGCCTCACTTCAACTAAAACCGCCCTCAAGCCGTAACAAAATCGGTAAAACTGGTATCCCGCCGTCTATTTGCCGCAGCGCGCCGTCGCTCGTCAGGAGTGGACGGCGCGGACCTCCGTCACGGTGAACGCGTCGGTGATGTGCCGGTTCGCGATGAGGAACCCGACCAGCCCCGCAACCGCCTCCGTCCCGGTGGCTGCCCGCGCCTGTCCGCTGAGGAGATAAACCAGCGGAGTGGACGGCTGGTCGAGCGAAAAGCTACAGCCGTGGCGGCGTACGTCTTTCAGAGCCCTGATGGACATCGGCCGCGTGGAGGTGAACCACACCGCGACCTCCCACAGCGGCAACGCAGGGTCGGCCTCGGTCGAAGCGTGGTAGCAGGCGACACAGCCCTGGCCGGCGTGCAGGTCGTGTGGGCAGGTCCATCGGACGACGTCGGCGTGGGACTGGTCGCGGCCGCCCAGCTTCGCCGTCTCTGTCACACGGCGACGTACGCGCCGCGCCGGGTGCTCCGACGGGGGAAAGGAACCGCTAACGATGATCAAATCCTTTCTCACAGGTGCCGCGGCTGCAGGTGGGGACGGATCTCTGGGTCGGGTGCCGGACCGCATGGTGTCTGGTGGCGAGGCCAGGCCACAGGGTACGGGCTCGGACATGCGGGGCACCGGTGTGGTCAGTCGGCGAAGGCGTTGTTCGGCCGGGTGAAGGAGACGAGGTGGTCGATCTCGGCGAAGCCGGCGGAGTCGAACAGCGCCCCGGATGGTTCCGGGTCACCGGCCGCGTACAGGATCGTCTCCGATGCTCCGTGTTCGTGCATGAGGGCATCGGCCTGGAGCAGCAGCGCCCGTTCGAGGCTGGGATCGGCGTGGCTGTCGGCCGCGCTGAACCACCACAGGACGCCGAGGCCGTCGATCGGCTCCTGGGCGACGAGTTCGGCGGAGGAATCGTCGTCGCAGGCCTTCAGCAACCAGCCCGGGGGGACCGCGCTGGCGACGATCTCGACCAACGGGCACTCCGCGCGCGAGAGGTCACAGGGTGTCGTACGGCGTAGGTAGCGCCAGGAGTTCCGGGCGACGAAACCCGCGTGTTCGAGTACCTTTCGCGTGACGGGCCGGCGGCCCGTCGGCAGGGCGGCCAGGCCAAGGCCAAGCACGGCGGTGAAGGCGTGCACGGGCTTGCCGCCGCCCAGCTCGCGAAGGGCGTGGGAGACGAGTGCTTCGACGACGTCCAGGATCTCGCGTCCATGCAACCACAGGATCTGCCCGGCGCTGCGATCGCGATGTGCCGCGTACGACACCGCGCCCGCAACGTGACCGTCCGGATCCACCAGCACGTCGATGCTGGGGTGTTCGATGTCGGCCCAGGGATCGGGATCGCGGCGGGACGTTCCGGCCACGGCCTGATCGAGCATGTCCGGCGTGCACGACGGCTGTCCGGGCAGGCGGTCGGCGTCGATGAGCGCGAGCACGGACTCCCTGTCGGCGTCACGGTAGCGGCGTATCCTCGTCCCCGGCGTGGGTGCGGGCGCGAGCCAGTGGCAACAGGTGAGGATCTCGTTCGCGGACATCGTGTTGCCGGTGCGTGCGGCGGTTCTCATGGCGGCCGCCGCGATGGGCCCGGTGGTGTCCGGCGGGATGACCAGGAGCAGGAAGCCGTCCTGGTTGCCGCGGATCACCCTGATCGTGTTCGAGGTTGCCGAGAGGCCGCTTACGCGCAGGAAATGACCGTCGATGAGCAGGTGGGCGGGGACGTCGTCCCATGTGGCCGTGTCGAGCCTGACCCGCAGGATGGGACCGAGCCGGTCCTCCAGGACGCGGACGAGGGCAGGCAGCTCGCGGTGGAGATCAGTGGAGTGAGGCCACCAGGCCCCGTCGAGAGTTCCGTCCCTGGTCAGCGTGGGCTCGAGGAACACCCGCGCCGGTTGAAGGGCGATGGGTACGACTGGCGAGTGGTGGTTCGGCATCTGACGTGCCGCCTGTCTCCGGTGCGATGGACCGGCTGGTCCGGGAAGACGCCGACGCGGCTGCCGGCATGCGAAATATCCCAGGTAACCCACCATACGCCGCTCGACCTGGCTCACCCTGTCACCACACACGGGAATGCGGAGGCAGCGGGGCTGAACGCGGTCTGGGCCCGCACCCAGTGCGGGTGCGGGCCCAGACTCATGACCGTGCGAGGTCAGGCAGGAACGATGTTCTCCGCCTGCGGGCCCTTCTGGCCCTGGACCACGTCGAAGGACACCTTCTGCCCCTCGTGCAGCTCGCGGTAGCCACCGTTGGCGACGATGTTGGAGTAGTGCGCAAAGACGTCGGCGCCCCCGCCGTCCTGCGCGATGAAGCCGAAGCCCTTTTCAGAGTTGAACCACTTGACGGTTCCGGATGCCATGTCGATCTCCTAGAGATGTGCAGGGACGCAATTCGCACCGTGCGAATTGCCGTGTCGCCGCTTTGAGCCCATCCGGAGATGACCGGAAAAACAAAAACGCACCTGCAGATCACTCTGCGGCGCGCACAAAGCATGTTATGGGTACAACAACTGCAACAGCTAAAAGTCTAGCACACCCTTCCGGTGCACCGCACCAGTCGTTTCACCGGCCATCGCGTTCCGATGAGCCTTGTCCGGATTGACCGCTTCTCGGCCACGCGCGCCCGAACGGCCAAGCGCCACACCCTTGCGCGGAAAGGGATGATCGGCCACCATCGTCGGCATGACTAGTGGAAAGGGCGTTCTCCGCCCAGGCCGTTGAGGCCCATGGAGCCGGCCGAGGAGCCGGCCCACGACATCGACCTCCCCGCCGCCACGTTGCTGGCGCATCTCGATCCCCTGCCGTACCCGCGCCGCATGCGCACGCTGGCGCTCCACGCCCGCCGCCTGGCCGGCACCTCCCACCTGCGCGTTCTCCTGCAGGAGCTGTTCTCGCAGGACCAGTACGCGCGACGCATGGCACTGCACGTGGCCATAGCGGCCCGCGACCTCGGCTTCATCCAGGAGATCCTCGCCGGGCCGGACATGGGGCTGCGACGCGCGGCCCTGCGCGCCGTGCGCACCCTCCCCGTACCTGATCCGGCAGTCGCCGCCGTGCTCCTGGACGCGCCCACTCAGCTGCGGCTGGCGCTGTACCGTACGCTCGCGCAGGCCCGGCGGACCGCTCTGGCCGGGTCCCTGCTGCCGGACGTCCACGCTCGGTGGGGGGACCGCGAGGCCGCCGCGCTGCTGCCTGCCTGCGACACCGGGACCGTCGCGCAATGGCTGCCCAAGGTCGCCCATGCGGTGACGTCCTGGACGGCGCTGGCCAAACGGCACGCGGGTGCCGTCATGGCGGTGGCCGAGCAGGATTTGTCCACGGGGGTTCAGGTGTGGACCTGGTGGCGCCGCCGTGGTGCGGGCGTGGCGCGCGCCTCGCTCGCCGAGCCGGCACTCATGCTGGGCCTACTGGAACGACACGACATGCGTCACCTGCCCTTCCGGCTGCCGGGCGCGGTGCTGAACGCGCTGTTCAGGTCGGACGCGGCACGTGCCATAAAAGTGCTGGTCGACGGCTCATCGGACGGCTGGGCGGAGCCGCCTAAGGCGCTGCTCCGGCACCTGCGCTCGGGTTCGGATGCGGAGATCCTGCGCCTCGCCTCGGCCGATCACCGGCTCGGCCCGGTGTTGCGGTCGCTGCCACCCGCCCGCCGGATCGCGATCTTCGAGGCGGCCGCCGAGCGTAGAGGTGGCTTCACCGGGCTGTGGGGGATGGGGGTGCTCAGGTGGCTGCCTGCCGAGACGGCGGCGGCCGCGGCCAGGCGCATGCTGGCCTGGCACGACTCGGTGTGGCACTCGGCCCGTTCCCGCCTGGATGATCCGGACATCCCGCTGGAGCTCACCTCCTACCTGCCGTACGAGGAGGCGGTCGGCCCGCTGCGCGAGGCGGCCGTGGGCGGGGACCCGCGGCGGCGCGGGCTGGCCAGGACCCTCCTGGTGCAGTGCACGGCCCGCACCCGGGACCGGGCGGCGCTCCACGCGCTCCTGGCCGACCTGGCCCTGCGTACCGTCAACGAACAGGACCCGCTCCGCCGGGACCTGCTGACCGCCCTGGCGGACCTACCGCCGGGACTGCTCGACGACTCCTGTGCCAGGACGCTCGAGCGCATCGCCGCCGACGCGGTCGAGGCCCCGGATTCCTCCCCCGCCACGCAGGAAGCGCTTCGCGGCCTGGCCGGACGGATCCTGCGGCACCACGACCCGGCTACCGCACCCGCGCTGACCACGTGGGCGCTGGGCGCGTACGGAAAGCTGGTGGCCCGGCACGGCGCGGGCGGCCTGCCCACAAGGGTGCTCCAGCCCTCCCCCGTCCGCAGCCGTCGTCGTCGCTACGCCGACGCGCCCGTGGAGCCGCACGGTCTTGACCGGGTGCTGCGCGCGGGGCAGGAGCACGACCTGCTGGCGGTGCTGCGCCCGCATCTCCGCGCCGCGCGCGAGCGGGAGGACTTCACCCTGGCCGTAGCCCTCGCCCACGCGCTCGGCCGCCGCTCATGGGCGGCGGCCGAGCTCCAGGACGATTTGCGCGCCGCCATCCGCACGGCGCCGGAGCCACTCGCCCGCGAGGCCGCCGACCTGTGGCTGACCCGCCCGCACGGCCGCCGCCGCCGGGCGGTCGAGCTCGTGCGCGAGGATCCGTCTGCCGTGACACTGCCCGCCGTCTGGCGCACGGTGGCCCGGCACCGCACCGACCTCCTCCTCCCACTGCTGAACGGGAACCGCGGCGGCCGGTTCGCCGACTCCGCGTGGGGGCCGCCAGGCCATGGCGTCCGGGTCGCCGATCCCATGTGGGTGCCGCCGGTCCGCGGCGGCGACGCCGGCCGGTGGACGCCCGAGCAGCGCGACCGGATACGCGCCACGCTCGCCGCCGCCGTGGACGACGAGCGGCTGCCCGTTGGCGCCAGGGTGGCCGCCGTCCAGGCGACCGGCCGGATCGGCGGCAGCCTCGACCTGCTCGCAACGTGGGCGGACCGGGAGGAGACGGTGCTGGCCGAAGCCGCCATCACGGCCATGGCGAACTCAGACGTGCCGGCCCGGACCGCACCCGTGCTCCTGCGCCACACCGGCGGCCAGGCCTCCCGCGTCGCCGTGGCCGCGCTGGCGCGCTGCTGCGGGGCGGTCGCCCCGTCCCAGCTCGGCCCGCTTCTGGAGGAGGCGCTGACCGCGCCCGGCAGCAAGGTGACGCTGCGCAAGCTGGCCGCCCGCCAGCTGGGCCGCAACCGCCCGCCGGGCGCGGTGGACGTGCTGCTGCGGACGTGGGCGGATTCCGGGCTACATCGGGACGTACGCGTCGCCGTAGCCTCGGTGCTGCTCGGGATGCCGGAGGACCCGCGCACCCTGGACGCGCTCGCCGACGCGGCCGGCCGGCACGCCGATGAGCCGATGTTGCGCACGCTCTTCCAGGCCCACCCGATGGGGTACGCCCCCGACGTCCGCCCCGCCTACGCGGACCTGGTACGGCGGCTGCTCATGGCCGCCGACCTGCCCGGGGTACGCTTCCGCGGGTCGAAGGCGTTCGGCGTGTGGGCGGACTGGTACCGGGGCGACCTCGAGGAGATCATCGACGCCGCGGCAGACCCAGGGGCGAACGAGCGGGTCATGAAGGTGTTCGTGGCCCTGCTGCGGACCGGGACGATCCGGTCTGAGACGCTCGACGTCCTCACCCGGCTGGCCGCCGCCGTACCCGGCGAGGGCCTGGAGACGCCGGCGCGGGACCGCGTGGCCACCATCACCATGGCACTGGCCGCGATGCGGGACCAGGCGGAGCCCTGGCAGCGGCGGCTCGCCCGTGACGCCATGGACGTGCTCGCCGCTCAACCGCTCCTGCTCCCCCAAGCGGTCCGGCTCGCCGTGGCCCTGCTCCCCACCGACGAGGCGGACGGCGCCGGCGATCCTGCGGAGGTCGCCGATGCCCTGTGCGCGCTGGCGGACCTGCTCCGGGACCGGCCGGTCCTCGCGGCCCGGACGGCCGGCCAGGCAATCTCGGAGCTGTTCGGGAACTACCGCAGGCAGCCGCCGATGCCGCCTGCGGCCGGGCTACCCGCCGCCCGGCGCCTGACGGACCGCGGCGATCTGGCTGGGGCGTTGTTCGCCTGCGCACTCACCCGGGTCGGCGGGGACCGCACCGACTGGGCCGCCCCATGGCGGGAGATCCTCCGTGACCTACGCGACTCCCCGCACCTGGAAGTACGTCAGGAGGCCTGGGACACCACCGTCGACTGAGACTCCAGGGGGCGAGCCGGCTCTGCGCCCATGTCTGCGGATTCGGGGATAAGTTGACGAGGAAATGACGTTATATGCCCGGGAGATTGACGAGCGATTAACGCCTCAGTCATCTCCATTTCATAGGCTCGATCAAATGGTAAAGCTGACATGGGCCACTGGGCCGGCCCTCCTCGCCGCCCTGCTCCTGGCCGCCTCAGCCGCCGGTGTGAGCGGGGCCGCACTATTGTCCCGCGAAGACGGACTCGTGAGCCCCCCGATCACCGCGTCGATCTCCGGCTCGGGCTCGACCGCACAGAAGGGTGCGATGGACGCCTGGCGTGCCGAGTTCCACCGTTTGAACCCCGGCCTGCGGGTGGACTACCAGGCGAACGGATCGGGGGGCGGCATCCGGGACTTCATCGCGGGCAACACCGCGTTCGCCGGCTCCGACGTCGCGATGCACCCCTCCGAACAGGCGCAGGCCGACCGGCGCTGCGGCAGCCGCGCGGTGCACCTGCCCATGGTGGTCGGCCCCATCGCGCTGGCCTACAACCTCCCGTCCGTACCGGATCTGAAGCTCTCGCCCACCACCCTGACCGGCATCTTCAGCGGGCGGATCACCAGATGGGACGCCCCGGAGATCGCCGCCGACAACCGCGGCAAGCAACTGCCGCATACCGGCATCCGCTTCTTCCACCGCTCCGACGACTCGGGCACGACCCACAACTTCACCACCTATCTCAAGGCGGCGGGCCGCTGGCCGCACCAACCGTCCAGGAAGTGGCCCAGCCCGGGGCAACACGGCGTCGCCGGCTCCTCGGGGATCTCCGACGCCGTCCAGCACACCGAGGGTTCCATCGGGTACGTGGAGTACGGGTTCGCCAGCAACGCCCGTCTACGTACCGTCAAGGTACGCAACGCCTCCGGACAGTTCGTGGCGCTGTCGCCCCAGAGCGCCACCAAGGCCCTGGAGGGCTCCCGGATGGCCGACCGGAACGATGACCTGGTGGTGGAGTTCGACTACCTGACCAAGGCCAAGGGCGCCTACCCGATCGTCCTGGTCACGTACGAGATCACCTGCTCGAAGAACGCCGACCCGCTGGTCGAGACCTTCCTGCGCTACACCGCGGGCGACGCCGGCCAGTCCTACCTCTCCCTGTACGGCTACGCCCCGCTCCCGCAGGACCTCCTGGCCAAGGTGCGCAACCGGCTCAGCGTCAGCACCTGAGCCGCCGCACGGCCCTTTCCCGCCCGGTGCCGGCGACCGAGGAGCCGATCATGCCGCTCCATGGGGCTGGAAGTGATGGGCGTGTTCCACCGCCCACTGCGCGAACGTGCGCGGCGGGCGGCCGATGATCCGCTCCACGGTGTCGGTCAGGATGGTGCCGTATTCGTGGGGCGTGCCGTACATCTGGAGCAGGATCTCCACCAGGTCCTCATCGCTGACTCCAGGCGTCTGCGTGAAGGCGCGGAAGAGGGACAGGTCCGGTCGGTTGCCTCCCGTTCCCCACTCGCGCCGGGTCTGGTCGGGGGTGAGCTCCTCGAAACGGAGCTCGCGGCCGGTGGCCTCGGCCAGGTGGCGGACCATCTGGCGGGCGGTCAGGACTTCGGGCCCGGTGAGGTGGTACGCCTGGCCGGCGTGGCCGTCCTGGGTCAGGACCGTCGCGGCCACGGCGCCGATGTCGGACTCGTGGATGGGCGGGCTCTTGCGGTCGCCGTACGGCTCGCGGACGACCCCGGTGGTACGCAGCGGCTCGCCCCAGTCGGTGAGGAAGTTGGCCATGAACTGCACGGGGTTGAGGAAGGTCCACTCCAGACCGCTCGCCTGGACGGCGGACTCCAGAGTGCCCTCCTGCCAGCCGCCGAGCAGCGTGATCTTGCCGACTTCGGCTTTCTCGGCGAGATCCACGATCTGTTGCCCGTGGCGCAGCGGTTGGTAGTCACCGCCGAAGGTGATCAGGTGAGCGGCGCTGACGTCGTCGAAGGCCGGGTGCAGGGTGCCGGGGTCGGTGAGGTCCCCGGCCACCACTTCGACGCCTTCTGGCAGGTTGGCGGTGGCCGGGTTGCGGGTCAGCGCCCGTACCTTCTGGCCTTGACGGAGCAGGTGGTCGATGACGTGGCGACCGACGGTTCCTGTCGCGCCCGTGACGAGAATGGTCATGGCCCTTGAGAGGGACCCGACTCTCGGAGTGTGACATCTGCCTCGTGCCAGCCGGCGCCGGCCGCGATGGCCTGTCGCCAGGCACGGACGGCCTTCGGTGGCATGCCTGCCGAAAGCACGCCGGCTCCACCAGCTCACCGTCGGCGAGCCGTACCCCGCCGTCGCACACGGCCGCCACGGTGACGCCGGTACGCAGGTCGACGCCGTGCCCCAGGTGGGCGTGCGACGCCCACCTGGGGCGCGGCAGACCGGCTCCGCCGCGCGGTAACGACAGATCATTTCACGAAGATTCTGGTAACAAACATTTCCCGAAATAACCGGTCTATCGTATTGCCATTGACTGGAATTGTTGGAACATATGGTCTGAGTCAATCGAGTGCGGTCCATAGATCGCTTACCGCGAGAAGGTGGGCGGCGAGGGGAAAGGGGCAACGCTCATGCACCGAAGAGCTGTCCGAAACCTGGCCAAGCTCGATTCCACGCAAGCCAGAATCACCCGCATATTCGACGCGGCAGCAGGCGGGAAGAACAACTTCCTGCTGGACAGGGCCACGGTGCGCCATTTCGATCAAGTGACCCCCGCGATCACCACCGCCGCCCGTGCCGTGCTTCAATTTTTGTCCCGAGTAGTACGCCACTTGGCCGCCGACGAAGGCGTGGATCAATTCATGATCGTGGGGAGCGGAGTCCCCAGCGGCCTCTCGGCCGGGCACCGATTGCACGACATAGCGCGCCGCGCCTCGGCCAATCCTGATCTGCGTGTCGTGTACGTGGAGAACGACCCGATGGTGGTGACCATGGCGCAGGCCACCATCGAACCCTTCACCGACCTGGTCCGCGTGGTGGAGGGTGACGTGCGGGAGATCGACGAGATGCTCGGGGACCAGGTGGTCCAGACGTTCCTCGACTGGGACCGGCCCCTGGCCGTGTTGCTGCTGTCGACGTACAGCCTCGACGACGACGAGTACGCCCATTACGTCATCAAGCAGCTCCGGCACATCGCGCCGATCGGGAGCTTCCTCGGCCTGTTGCACACCACGTTCGACAGCATCCCGCGGGAGTTGCTGCCGGCCATCCGCGATCTGCTCGCCATGACGCTGCCCGGTCTCACGATCCGCTCCAGGGACGAGGTCGCGGCCTTGGTGGACGGTCTGGACCTGGTGGAGCCCGGATTGGTATGGGTGCCGCAGTGGCGTCCCGCCGAGCGTGATCTCGCCTGCCGCGACCAGCCAGGCTCATCGGGCAACTACGGCGCCGTGGCCCGCATCCCCTGAGCACGGATACCAATCCGAACGACCACAGAGACACAAAATCGCAACAATCCTGTCTGTCCCGGATTCCAAGAGTGAAGACGACGGGTTACCGTAGGAGTTGGGAGCGCTCCCAATCGAGAGATGTGATGCAGATGTCCCTCCTCCCCGGGTCCTTGTCGGCCACACCGATCCGCACGGCGGAGTACGTGCTGCCGTCAGTGCCCTCCGGCGTCGGCGAGGCGCGCTCCCTTGTCCGCAAGGAATTGACCGTCTGGGGCCTCGAGGAGGCCATCGACGATTGCCTGCTCATCGTCAGCGAACTTGTCACCAACGCCGTACGGTACGGCGGGGCTGCCTACGCGCTGCGCCTGGAACAACGTGACGACCGGCTGTACGGCGAGGTTTTCGACCCGGGCGACGGCAATCCCCGCCCGTGCGCAGTGGACGTCGACGCGCTCTCGGGACGAGGGCTTCAGATCGTCGCGGCGATCGCCGACGACTGGGGAGTCTCCGCCGCGAACGGCGGCAAGATCGTGTGGTTCTCCGTCAGCCACACTGCCTGACGGCTGCATAGGGGCCGGCGCCTGACGGCGTGCGGCCTTCAGCTCGCGCCGGCCCGGCCCCGGCGCCGCCAACGGGCAGGCGGAGGGCCGGGCTCGGCGGCGTGATGATCAGAATCTGATCTTCCGCAGGTAGCGGTATCCAACCTCCGCCGTCTGCCGGGGAGTCACGTCGGGGGTGTCGTTCTCCACGATGTACTCCATCACACGGTGCTTGTCGAAGATCCGCCGGAAGTCGATCGTCCCGGTGCCCAGATCGGCCATGTCACCGTCGAGGTGCCGGTCCTTGACGTGGAACTGCAGCACCCGCTGCGGCGCCTCGCGGATGACGTCGAGGGTGAAGCGCACCGGGTCGGCGACGCCGCGCCCGACGCCGCCGGTGACCGCCCAGTAGATGTCGATCTCCAGGTGGACCAGCCGGGGATCGAGCTCTGCGGTGAGCACGTCCCACGGCGTCTTCCCGCCGCCGAGGTCGATCGTGAACTCGTGGGCGTGGTTGTGGTAGCCGTACCGCAGCCCGGCCTTGCGGGCCGCCTCCGCCTCGACGTTCATGCGCTCGGCCCAGGCCTTCCACTGGTCCTCGCTGTCGGAGTTCAGGTAGGGCACCACCATGAAGGACTGCCCGAGGGTGAGCGCGTTGGAGATCTTCGTCTCCAGGCCGGCGTCGTCCGCGCTGATGCCGTCGTGGCTGGAGGTGGCGTGGATGCCGAGCCCGTCGAGGAACGCACGCAGCTGCTGGGCCGTACGGCCGAAGTAGCCGAGCGCCAGCTCGACCTTCGGGTAGCCGATCTCGGCCAGGTAGGCCAGGGTGGCGTCGTAGTTCTTGGCGAGGTCGTCGCGTACGGTCCAGAGCTGGATGCTGATCTGGCCCGGCGGGACGCGGTCCCCGCCATGGTGGTGCGTCGGGGAGGCCGCGGCGGCGGGGGAAGCGGCGGCGAAGGCGGCCGCTCCGAGTCCGAGGCCTGCGGCGAGCAGGGACCGCCTGCTCGGGCCATAGCCGTAACACATGAGTGGTTCTCCTATCTGGTGGGCTCGAGTACGGCTTGGTCGCTACCGGTCAGCGGGGGCAGCCCGTCGCCGCCGGGATCGGTGTAGGTGGCGACGAAGACGCCGGTGAGGTCGTCGTTCTCGGGGTCGTGGCCGCTCGGCTCGGTGGTCTGGATGGAGCCGGTGCAGCCGCGTGCCGTGGTCTGCGGATGGCCGTGGTCGTCGTGTCCGAGGATGTAGTTCACGGTCACGTTGGCGCAGTCCACCGGCTGGTCGTCGGTCACGCGTACCTCGAACTCGACCGCGTCGCCGAAGGCGAACTGCCCGCCGTCGGCGGGCCGGACCAGTTCCACGACCGGCGCGGCGTTGCCCACCACGATCCGCACCGACGTCGCCGCGGACATGCCGCCGGGATCGGTGACCCGGAGCGTGGCGTTGTAGAGACCGTTCTGCTTGTACGTGTACGACGCGTCGGGGCTGCGCGAGTCGACCGTGCCGTCGGCGTTGAAGTCCCACGCGTAGCGGAGCCTGTCGCCGTCGGGGTCGGACGTGCCCGCGCTGGTGAAGGCGACGGTGAGCGGCGCGTGGCCGGCGGTCACCGACGCCGCGGCCACCGGGATGGGAGTGTGGTTGCCGGTGTAGCCGATGAAATCGAAGCGCGCTAGCTGGGCGTCCGGGTTCTCGCTGAAGAAGCCGTCGCCGTACTCCAGCACGTACAACGCGCCGTCGGGGCCGAACTCCATGTCCATCGGGTTGTCGAAGACGAGCGAGGGCAGCACGTCCTCGATCCGCCGCCCGTTGTCGTGGAACGCCTTGACGTAGTCACGGGTCCACTCGTAGAAGAGCGGGACGCCGTCGTAGTACTTCGGCCAGGCGATGGGGGCGCGGCCCTCCGTGTCGCGCGGGTCGAAGTCGTACGCAGGCCCGGCCATCGGGCCGATGCCGCCGGTGCCCAGCTGCGGAAACTCCTGCGACGGCCCGTACGAGTACCAAACCTCCGGCTGGACCACCGCCGGCAGCGGGCGCAGGCCGGTGTTCCGCGGCGACTCGTTGACGGGCGCGGCGCAGCTGAACGGCGCGCCTGACGCGCCGGTGGCGAAGTCGTAGTCGATGTACGGGAGCCGCGCCGTCGCGCAGTAGGGCCAGCCGTAGTTGCCGGCCTTGCGGACGACCGCCCATTTGCCGGTCCCCGCCGGGCCGCGCTGCGGATCGGCCTCGTCCGCGTCGGGCGAGTAGTCGGCCACGTACAGATCCCCGGTTCGCCGGTTGAGCTCGATGCGGAACGGGTTACGCAGGCCCATCGCATAGATCTCCGGCCGGGTGCCCGCCGTGCCGGGCCTGAACAGGTTGCCGCGCGGGATCGTGTAGGACCCGTCGTCGCGTACCTTGATGCGCAGGATCTTGCCCCGCAGGTCGTTGGTGTTGGCGGAGCTGCGCTGGGCGTCGAACGCCGGGTTGCGGTCGGCCCGCTCGTCGATCGGGCTGTAGCCGTCGGAGAAGAACGGGTTGGTGTCGTCGCCGGTCGACAGGTAGAGATTGCCGTCGGCGTCGAAGACGATGTCCCCGCCGACGTGGCAGCAGATGCCGCGGTCCACCGGCACGTCGAGGACGCGCTGCTCGCTGCGCAGGTCGATGGTGGCGCCGGTGAAGCGGAACCTGGACAGCCGGATCAGCCCCTTGAAGGGCGCGAAGTCCGCCGGCGTGCCGGTGAACGGCGCGTCGCCTTCGTTGACGTCGGGCGTCGCCGGGTCGTCGATCGGGGTGTTGAGCGGCGGGGAGTAGTACAGATAGACCCAGTCGTCCTGCTTCGAGCCAGTGCCGAAGCCGGGGCTGAGCGCGATGCTCTGCAATCCCTCCTCGTCGTGCTGGTAAACGTCTAGCCGGGCGGCAAGCGTGTTGAGGCCGGTCTTGGGGTCGTGCAACCAGACCTCGCCCGGCCGGGTGGTGTGCAGAACCCTCGAATCCGGTAGCACCGCCAGGTCCATCGGCTCGCCGGGATTGTCGTTGAGTGTCACCTTCTGGAACTGGTCGTCGGGCGGCGGGGCCGCTGCTCCTGCGGCTCCCGTGGCGTTCGCAGCGGCGGCCGGCATGAGGATCGCCGCAGCAGTCATGGCCGCGATCACGGTTCGCGCTCTCATGCCTCTCCCTTCGGTCTGCTCGGGGGGATAAGAGAGGGCAAAGTAACGTGAATGTAACCCGAGTTACGCCGATCGACGAGGCCCCAATTACCGGCAATCGAGCATTCTTTCGCGTCTGATCGGAGTAAGTGCCCCAAACGGGCGCGCTGCTGGGGCACATCCGCGCAGGCACGGCCTAGCGGCGCCGCGGCGGGGCGCGAGATCGCCTCGATCTTCGCGGGCGGCCTGACCCCGTTCGTCACCTACGACCGTCCGGTGACGACCTTGCCGGCTCCGGCCCGCTGTCGCCTGGGCCGGAGTGGCGCAGGCCACGCGGCTAGTCCCCCGGACTCTCGTAGTCGAGCGGTACGAATGTGAGGGAGTCGAGGCGGTGGCGGAAGTCGGCGGAGATCCCCTTCAGGGTCATGGAGACGCCTGGCGCGGCGCTCACCTGTTCGTGCGCCGTGAGGAGGGCGGCGATGCCGATGGAGTCCCAGAAGGTCATGCCGCTGAGGTCGAGGACGAGGCGGCGTGGCCGGGCGGCTTCGATCAGGGACTCGACGGTGGCAGCGAGGTCGGGGGCCGCTCCCTGGTCGAGGTAGCCGATCAGGCGCAGCGTGGTGTGGCCGTCCTGGTCGTGCTGGATGAGCCGGAAAAAGGGGCATCGGGGGTAGGGAAGGGCGAAGCCGACAGTGGCGGCGGTGCCGTCCGGGCCGCTGGTCACGGAGTGGCTGTCGCCCAGGGAGCGGGCGATCCACAACCCATGACCGTACTCGTACGGCCACGCGGGGATTCCCCACTCCTCGGATGCGCTGCCGGGGTCGCTGACCTGGCAGTGCAGCATGCCGTCCACGGCCCGCAGGCGCACCCGTCCCGCACCCGAGCCGTGCAGGATGACGTTGGTCGCCAGCTCGTGCACGGCGAGCACCAGGTCGGCGGTGCGGCCCTCCGGCAGGCCGGCCTGGCTCGCCTCCGCCTCCACCGTCGCACGCAGGACGTGCAGCGAGTCGCGGTCGAAGGGCTGCTCCACGGCAGTGGAAGGGCTGCCGGATAACCCTCGCCCGCGGTGCGTCATCTGGCCACCTCCCGGGCCCCCGCGTCGCCGCGGGACAAGAGTAGCGATCAAGAGGCGGGTACGGCATCCGGGACGACGACCAGCCCCTCCCCGAGTCGTCGCACACTACCCCGCGGCCGACGGACGACACCTGGTGATTGAATCCCGTCTCTGCCGCGATGAGATGGGGCCTGCTGGGCAGGGGAGGAGAGAAGGGGGTAATCGAGATGAGCAGCCCAAGGGATCAAGCGCCTGCGGAGCGGGGAGACAACGAAGAGACCATCCGGACTCTGCTGACCACGGCCAAGGAGGAGTCGCCCGTGCTCGCGGCGGACGAGGAGCCCGGTGAGATCCTGGATGAATTCGACGCGGCCTTCATCAGGAGCAAGGAACTGAACCCTGACGACTTCGAGTAGCGCGTCAGAAGCCGTCGCGGTGCGGCACGGTCATGTCGGCGCCGCGCGGATGCGGATAAGGGTCATTTCCGCGCAGGCCGGCAATCTGGATCACGCGGCTGATGTCGGTCGGCGTGAGGAGCCCGACGAGGCGGCCGGAGGGGTCGAGCACCACGGCACGGCCGTCCGCGCACCCGGTCATCCGACTCAGCAGGCCGGTCAGCGGCTCCTCTCTGGTGGCCCGCGGCACCTCCTCGGGCGGGCAGGCGATCTCGCGTAGCCGGGTCGTTTCCCGCGCCTCCGGGGCCACCTGCCGGATGCGGTTGAGCGTCACCAGGCCGAGGAATCCGCCGTTCTCGTCCACGAGCGGGTACGTGGACAGGCGCCGGCTCATCACCAGCCGATCGATCAGCCCGGACACGGTCTCGTCCGGGTGGGCGGCAACGGGCTGGGCGGACATGACGTCCCCGACCTGTACCCCGTGCAGGGCGGCGCCGAGCTGTGCCTGCTGCTCCTCGGCGGTGGCGGCGTTGACGACGAACAGGCCGATCAGCGCGAGCCAGAGCCCGTCGAGACTTAGCCCGGTGACGATCAGCACAAACCCGAGCGCGATGAGCGCGAACCCGAACAACCGCCCGGCACGGGCGGCGGCGACGGCGGCCCGCACCCGATCCCGCCACCGCGCCCACAATGCGGCGCGCAGCACGCGGCCACCGTCCAGCGGCGCGGCCGGGATCAGGTTGAACACGGCCAGCAACACGTTGACCGCCGCCACGTAGGCGAACATCCCGGCCACCAGCGGCACGCCGGACAGCAGAAACGCCAGAGCGCCGGAGACGACGGCGCAGGCCAGGCTGGCCACCGGGCCCACGACGGCGATCTTCAGGTCCGCGGCCGGCGTCCGCGGCTCACTCCGCAGCTCGGCCACCCCGCCGAGCAGCCAGAGCGTGATCTGCGGCACCTCGATGCCGTGGCGCTTGGCCACCAGGGCGTGCGCCAATTCGTGTGCGAGCAGGGACGCCATGAACAACACGGCCGCACCCAGGCCGGCCAGCAGGTAGACGGCCGTGGAGTGACCGGGGAAGGCGATCGGGAAGCGCCCGAAGGCCAGCCCCACCACCAGGATCGCGACGATGAACAGCACGCTGACGTTGAGCCCGACGGCGACCCCGCCGACGCGGCCCAGCTGGAACGACGAACGCATCTGCCCACTTCCTTAGCGAACGATCTGACCAGGTCCGGCTACCCGGGTGGCGCTCAGGAAACCTGCCGCCCAGACGCTGCGCACGATGTACGCAATCTACGAACCGCTTCCCATCTGCGCGCAGTGTTCGCGTCTGCGCGCCACCCCGAAGCTCGCTTAGGCCCTTCTCAGACGACGGCCAGGGCGCGTTGCATGAGCGTGGTGTCGATCCAGCGGCCGTGCTTGTAGCCGACCTCCGTCAGCCGGCCCGCCTCCGTGAAGCCGAAACGGCGGTGCAGCGCGATCGAGCGGTCGTCGCCGGCGTCGGCGATCACCGCGATCATGCGGCGCATCCCGGCCTCGATCGACCGGGTCACCAGCTCGGCCAGCAGCCCTCCGCCCAGCCCCCTGCCGGTGTGCTCGGGAGACAAGTAGATCGTGTCCTCCACGGTGTTCCGGTAAGCGGGCTTGGGACGCCAGGGGCCGGCGTGAGCGTATCCGGCCACCTCGCCGGACACGTCGGCGACGAGGAAAGGCAGGCCGCGGGCGGTCAGGTCGGCCAGCTTCCTGTGCCAGTCGTCGACGGTCGGCGGCGTCTCCTCGAAGGTGATCACGGTGTTGGTGACGTAGTGGGCGTTGATCTCGGCCACGGCCTTCAGGTCCGCGGGAACCGCCGGGCGGATGAGGGCTTGGGGAGGCACCACGATAAACCGCTTTCTCTATAGCGAAACTAAACCGCATTATAGAGCAGGGAATCGGCCTATCCAGTGGCGTTGCCACGGGGTCTCGACGGCGCGGTGGTGATGGTGCTCCCTGGTCCAGGCCACGGCGGTGGCGGGGTCCAACCCGGCCAGCACGGCGAGGCAGGCGATGACCGTGCCGGTGCGGCCGACGCCGCCGCCGCAGGCGACCTCGACGGCCTCCCCCGCAAGTGCCCGCTCGTGCAGTGCCCGGATCTGCCGGACGGCCTCCTCGCGGTCCCGGGGAAGCAGGAAGTCGGGCCACTCCACCCACACGTGCCGCCACGGCAATGCCCCGTCATGGCGGCGACGGAGTCGCTTGGACCCCAGGTAGAGGCCGAAATCGGGCACCGGCCCCGCGGGGAGGGAATGGCGCAGGCCCCGTCCACGCACCCAGGAACCGTCCGGCAGCCGGAACGCCCCCACCAAAGTCGGACCACTCACCGAGCCACGCTCCTCATCCCGTCGGTCGCTCATCGGGCCACGCTGCTCATGTCGCCGATCGCTCATCGGGTCACGCTCCTCTTCCCGTCGGTACGCTCATCGGGCCACGCTCGTCGTCCGTCGGCGGGCGCGGTGGGTGGCGACGTTGACGCGGTTGCCGCACAGGCCCGGCATGCAGTACGTGCGGCGGCCCGCCCGGCTGGTGTCGACGAACACGCCCCGGCAGCCGGGCGCCGCGCAGGGGCGGAAGCGCCCATGGCCGAGCGCGCGGACGGCGCCGAGCAGGCCGACGCCGATCAGGGCGGCGAGCTCGGCGGCGAGCGACGCGCCCGGGGCGGTCGGGACGTACCACTGCCAGCCACCGTCGTCCTCGCGGCGCAACGCCGGGGCCATGCCCGCCCACCCGGCCAGCACCTTCGCGGCAGCAACGGCCTGTTCCTCCGTCTCGGTCTCCAGAACGGCGCGCACTTCCCGGCGCAGCAGGTGCACTTGATGCAGGTCGTCGCCGTCCGGCAGTCGCCCGCCCGCCAGGGCGTCGGGCCGGACATCGTGCTCGGTCAGGAAGGCCGCCAGCGTGTCCGGGTCCGGCAGCGCTTCCCCGGCGGCGGCCCGCACGGTGGGCGAGGTGTTGACCAGGTCGGTCGCCACCGCCGTCCCCACCACGTAATCGCTGATCGAAATGTGCACGCACCAACCCTCCGTAAGGCTTATAGTCGCACTATAACCCTTACACCATCCTGGGCTACGATGGGGAGCCAGTGAATCTCGAAGCCCTGGGCAGGCACATTCAGGAGCTCCGCCGTGACCGGTCCATGACGCTCCAGCAGCTGGCCGACGCGGCCGACGTGAGCGTGAGCATGCTGTCCTCGGTCGAGCGCGGCCACAAGGCACCCACCATCGTCGTGCTGGCGCGCATCGCCGACGGGCTCGGCGTGCCCGTCGCCGAGCTGGTCGCCCCGCCCGGCGACCACCGCGTCGTCGTGCGCCGCGCCGCCGACCAGGAGCACATCGACGAGCCAGGCGGGTGGCACCGGACCATCCTCACGCCGGTGGTGCCAGGCGTGAATTTCGAGTGGATCCGCACCACACTGCCACCAGGGTGCGACGCGGGGCGGTTCCCCGCGTACGCGACCGGCTCCCATGAGTACGTGGCCGTCGAGTCCGGCACCCTCCGGCTGACCCTCGGCGACAGAGATCTCGACCTCGCCGCGGGCGATTCGGCCTATTTCGCGGCCGACGTCGAGCACGCCTACGCTAATCCGGGCGCGTCACCGTGCACGTACTACGTCGCCGCGCTCATCATGCGGCCCCGTCGAGCCCGGCGCTGACAAATAACTGGACCTCGAGTGAAAAAGAGGCGCGAGGCATCTTCTAAGGCGGGGAGCCGCCGGTTATTGTGCGATGAGGCAAGCCATCGCCTGCGTCCATATCTCCGAAATTCGTCTCCGAATTCCGATCGGTGGGCCTCGCATGCTGGATTTGACGTTCGCCACCCAGTGGCTCCCCGGTGTGAGTGTGATCTCCGTGGCAGGAGAGATCGACACAGCCAACGCCGGCCGGCTCGACCGCCATATCCAGCAGAGCCGGCGAATGCCCGGCGAGCACATGGTGATCGATCTCAGCGAGGCCAGGTTCCTGGGCAGCGCCGGCCTGCGCGTCCTGCTCAACACCCACGCCTTCGCCCGCCAGCACGGCGGCACCCTGCATTTGGCCGCACCCCATCCCAAGGTGGCGCGTTTCATGGACGTCACCCAGGCGAATATCGTTCTGCACGTGCACGCCACGGTCGAGGCGGCGGTGATCGCCGCACTCCAGCAATCCCGCGCAACGGAGGAAACTCTTACACAAGCGTAAAGGGCGAGTGTCGGAGATTACGGAGAATCCTTCCGTAGGACGATGACGCGTCCGCGGTCCCGCGCATAGGTTCAAGATCGGTGACCGTCTTCCGAAGGAGCCCTGTGACCAGGTTTCCCGACATCTTGCATCGCGCCCTCTTCAGGTCCTTCTCCCTGCTCGGCCGTCGATCCCAGGGAGCCGTCCTGCGCCGGTACTTCGACTGGTGGCACCGGCAGCCCGACCCGTGGCGCCTGGCCACGGACGCGTACGAACAGCACAAATACCAGACCACGCTCGGGCAACTGCCCGACCCTGCCTACCGGCAGGTCCTGGAGGCCGGCTGCAGCGAGGGGGTCTTCACCGAACTCCTCGCGACCACGTACCCGGACGCGGAGATCACCGGCGTCGACATCTCGGAGAAGGCACTCGAACGCGCGCGCCGGCGCAACGAGAAGTTCGCCGATCGCGTGCGTTTCATCCACGCCGACATCCTCGAGCATGACCTGCGTACCGGCTTCGACCTGGTGATCTGCGCGGAGACCCTCTACTACGTCGGCGGCGCCGACCGGTTACGACACGCCTCGCACCGCCTGACCTCGTTACTGGCGGCCGGCGGGCTGCTCGTCCTCGTGCACCCGTGGCCGGAGGCCACACGGCTGCACCGGTTCGCCGACGCCGCTCCTGGCCTCTCCAAGATCGGCGAACGCGTAGAGCGCGAGGTCCACCGCCCCTTCTCGGTGTCTCTCTACCGGGCGGCGCGCGAGTCCCGCGCCGCTTCCTGACTACTGATTTCATCGGATTTCGTGCAACGGCGCTCGCGTCCTGCCAGCGGCGATAAGGCCGGGATCAGCAGGCGCCGGTCGCCGGGATCTTGCGCTTAAGCAGCACTTACTCGCCATTGATCACCCTTGTGTCATCGGGACGCAAGGAGATGACATGGACACGAACGAGCCTCGCGAGCATAGTGCCGGCGGCTGGAGTCAGTTCGGTGACACACCGCCCACCGCGGGAGGGTTCCCGCGTACGGGCCCCAGCCTGCCGCCGCCACCGCCGCCGCGGCGGCAGGGTTTCCTGCTGACTCGCAAGGCGATCGCGGGGATCGCGCTGGCGGCCGCGGCCGCCCTGGGGGTGTCGGCGCTCGGCGGGGGCGCGGTGGGCGCGTACGTCGCCGGCGCCGCCCGCCCGGCCCCGGCCGCCACCACGACCGCGGCGAGCCCGGTCTTCCGCACGGTCGCCGACCAGCTCACGGTCGCGCAGGTGGCGGAGAAGGTGCAGCCGTCGGTCGTGATGATCCAGGGGCAGACGGCCGAGGGCTCCGGCGTGGTGCTGTCGGAGGACGGCCTGATCCTCACCAACAACCACGTCGTGTCCGGCCAGAACGCCCTGACCGTGAAGTTCAACGACGGCAACACGGCCAAGGCGAGCGTGGTGGGCACCGACCCGGCGACCGATCTCGCCGTCATCCGCGCCGAGGGCGTGAAGGGGCTGGCCAAGGCCACGCTCGGGGACAGCGACCAGGTCAAGGTGGGCGACGAGGTGCTGGCCCTGGGCAGCCCGCTCGGCCTGGACGGGTCGGTGACGTCGGGCATCGTCAGCGCGCTGGACCGTACGGTGACCGTCGGTGGCAGCCCCAATGACCAGCAGCTCCCGCCCGGCTGGAGCCGGCAGGGCACGGAGAGCGAGACCACCACGCTCGGCGGCATGATCCAGACCGACGCGGCGATCAACCCCGGCAACTCCGGCGGCGCCCTCGTGAACGCGGCCGGCGAGCTCATCGGCATCAACAGCGCGGTGTCCGCCGAGGGCGTCAACCTCGGTTTCGCGATCCCCGTGAACACCGCCAAGCTGGTGTCCGAGCAGCTCATCAGCAAGGGGAAGGTGAGCCACGCGTTCCTCGGGGTGAGCGTCGCCGACGCCGCCGGCCAGGCGCCCGGCGCGCTGATCAGCCAGGTGACGGCTGGCAGCCCGGCGGACAAGGCGGGTCTGAAGCAGGGCGACCTGATCACCAAGATCGGCGAAACCAAGGTCGAGGGCGGCGACACGGTCGTCGGCCAGGTCCGCGGGTTCAAGGTGGGCCAGCAGGTGCCGGTCACCTATGTACGCAACGGCGAGACGGAGACCGTGACCGTCACCATGGAAGAGCAGAAGTGACCGTCAGACGCGGTCGGCGGCGATGAGCAGATATTGGAAACTGCCGTTCTTGTACGCGTCGAGAAAGGACTGCTCGATACCGGTCGCCAGATGCGTTTTCGCACGCAGCTCCCAATAGGGGATGGTGGCGGCGGTCAGATCCAGGACGCTGATGGGAACGAGGCGGTTGGCCACCATCTCCCGGAAGTAGGTGCTGCGGGAGTGGATGTCGCAGATGTAATGGGCGTTGATCTGGCTGATGGCCCGGGACGGCAGCCCATAGGCGTCGTTGTAGCACCCGGTGATGCAGACGTAGCGGCCGCCGCGGCGCAGGAGCCGGGCGTGCTCAGCGAACAGCAGGGCGAGCTCGACGTACATCGTGCTCTCGTTGTTCCAGGTGGCCTGGAAGGAGCCGGTCTCGAAGCCGGTGTCGAGCATGTTGCGGAAGTGGAAGCGGACCTTGTCGGCCACGCCGCGCCGCCTGGCCTGCTCGTTGGCGAAGGCCACCTGCGACTCGGAGATGGACACCCCCTCCACGTGACAGCCGTAGCGCAGGTTGGCGAGGAAGCTGGAGCCGCCGCGGCCCGAGCCGGCGTCCATGACCCGGTCCTCGGAACGTAGCGGGCCGAGGCGGGCGACCAGGGTCTCGGCCTGCACCATCTCGAGCCGGTGCAATTCGGTGACGATGCGTTTCTCCTTGGTCTCCGCGGGGCCTTCCAGGACCGACCAGTCCACGTCGCCGATGCCGTAATGGTGGTGATAGAAGCCGTCCACCTCACCCAGCCGCAAATTGACCGGATTCCGTTCCGCGTTCCAATAGTCCGCGACGGCATGCTGATAGAGGCTTTCGAGCACGGGGTTGGCGGTCACCGGGAGTTCCTTTCGATGCGGTGTCATTACTGGTAGCGGCTGGTGCTGCCGTGCCATTCGAGGCATCCGGCCATCCACGCCTGCGCGCCGCGCAGGAAACGCTTCAGCTCGGGGCAGGGCATGGCCGCCAGCCTGCGCTGGCCGACCTCGAAGTCCCTGACGAAGTCGTTGTGGAGTGAGACGGCGCGTTCGGTCGCCTCGCGGATGGAGCAGTCGTCCTCGGCGGCGATGAGCAGGATCACGTTGGAGTCCGGGAGCTCGTCGGCCGCCTCCCTGGCCGCCGAGTGCAGGTCGTTGACGATGACGCTGGCGGTGCCCGCCTGCATGAGCGCGGTGTGGAAGCGCCGGTCGGAGAAGAGCTCGGCGGGCAGCGCGTAGCCGCCGACGATGTCGATGAGCGTCATCGAGGTGTAAAAGCTGTCGTGCTGGCGGGCCGCGAGGTAGCGCCAGACCGGTGGCGGCGTCTCCAGGTAGCGCCAGGCGGCGTACGCGCACCAGCTCACGTACATCTGGGACGTGATGCTGGAGACCCGCATGACCTGCGCAGGGGTGGCGTGGCGGGAGACGTGGCTGAGGGCCGAGCGCAGTGCGACCAGGACGGGGTCGCCCTTGATCGCCTCCTCCAGCTTGCGGGTGTGGTCGCCCGCGGGCGGCGGCGGGTCCATCGCCGACATCACCAGCGCGAGCCGTGGCGGCAACTCGGTGGGGGTGGCGCCAAGGTCGGTTTCGTCGGCGTAGTAGTCGTCGGCCGCCCACCAGGCGGCGTTCATCTGCGCGGCGACCAGCAGCTGGTCGGGGTCGTCGCTGTCGGCGTGGGTGAGCATGGCCAGCCGTCCGAACCCGGTGTCGCGGAACTCCTCCATCCGCCCCTCGTGCAGGCCGATCCGCTCCGCCCACGCCGCCAGCCGCCGGTCGACCTCCGCGCCCAGGGCGTCGTCGACGCGGACGGTCTCGGGGCAGTAGAGCGGCGGATACGACCCGTCGCCCCATTGCCGCTCCCGATAGGCCAGCGGGGCGAGGTCGTAGCAGCGCCGGCCTCCGGGCAGGCCGGGCTCGTGCCCGTCCCCTTCCTCGAAGGCAGGCCTCGGATCCGCGGCCCGGAGGCTGAGCGTGGATGTTCCCAGGCCCGTGGGCAGGGCCGGGAGCCGCACCGCCGGGGTCGCCTCGTTCGCGGGCATGACGCCTCTCCTCCGTGGATCGATGGGTCAGGAGCGCGGGGCGGCGAGGTCGACGTTCTCGAGGATCCCGATCGCGTCAGGGACCAGGATGGCCGCCGAGTAGTAAGCGCTGACCAGGTACGACATCACGGCCTGCGGGTCGATGCCCATGAAGCGCACGTTGAGCCCGGGTTCGTACTCCTCGGGGATGCCGGTCTGGTAGAGGCCGACGACGCCCTGGTCGTCCTCACCCGTCCGCATGGCCACGATCGAGCTGGTCCGTTCGCCGCTGATCGGGATCTTGCCGCACGGGAAGATCGGGATGCCCCGCCACGCGGGGATCTCGTGTCCATTGACCTCGGCGCTGCCCGGGACCAACCCGCGTTTGTTGCACTCGCGGAAGAAAGCCGCGATCGCCTTGGGGTGAGCGAACAGCAGGCGGGTCTTGCGCCGCATGCTGATCAGGTCGTCCAGGTCGTCGGGGGTCGGCGGCCCCGACCAGGTGGAGATGCGCTGGCCGTAGTCGGCGTTGTGGAGCAGCCCGAACTCGCGGTTGTTGAGCAGCTCCCACTCCTCGCGCTCGCGGATCTCGTGGATGGTCAGGCGCAGCTGCTCCTCCAGCTGGTTCATCGGCTCGTTGTAGAGGTCGGCCACGCGGGTGTGGACGCGCAGAATCGTCTGGGCGACGCTGAGGGCGTACTCGCGGGGATGGAGGTCGTAGTCGACGAACGTGCCGTTGATGACCGGCTCGCCCACGTGACCGGCGGCGATGTCGACCGCCGCCTCGCCACGGCGGTTGACGGGCTTGCGCAGGCCCGCCAGATACCGCTCGACGTGCTCACGCAGGGCGGGCGAGCTGCCGGCGATCCGCTGGAACTCCGCCAGCGGCGACACCAGGATCGTCCCCGCGGTCGCCGCCCTGACCGTGCACGACCAGCGCGGGTCCTCCCTGCCGACGGCCTCGTCACCGAACTGCTCGCCGTCGGCGATGACGCCGAGGGCCTGCGGGGCACCGTACGGGCCGGTGGCGAGCCGCTCGAGCCGAGCGTGGGCGATCACGTAGGTGTCGGTGATGGGGGTGCCGGCCTCGACGATGACCTCGCCGGCCTGGACCTCCCGCGGCGTGAACGTCGCGGCGATGGCCGACAGCACGTCCACGTCCGCGAAGCCGCGCAGCAGCGGCAGCTCCGCGAGCGTCTCCGGGATGATGCGCACGTCGTCCGCCCCGTGCTGGGCCACGCTCACCCGTCCCCGCCCGACCCGGTGCGTCAGCCTGCGGTTGACCCGGTAGGTGCCGCCGCGTACGTCCACCCAGGGCAACATGCGCAGCAACCACCGGGAGGTGATGGCCTGCATCTGCGGACGGGTCTTGGTGGTGGTGGCCAGGTTGCGTGCGGCCCGGACGTCCAGGCTCGTCCGCGCATCCGTGGAAGGCATGTTCCCTCGCAATCGCCGCTTCCGCCTCTAGCTACCGAACGTAATCATGTGAGCACGATCAGTAGAGTCGCTTGAGGGGAAGGGAATGCTTACGGCGGTCTACCCGCCGGCGACGTCGCGGATCGCGGCGATGACGAGTTCAGGCTGGAAGGCCTGCACGTAGTGCTCGGCGGTGACGGCGACCACCAGGCGGCCGCGGCCGGACAGCGTGGCCAGGCGGCGGGCCCGGTCGACGGCGGTGGCGGGCTGCCTCGCGGGGACGATGACCACGACCGGCCGATTCTCCCACGATCCCGGCCGTACCGTCGCGCTGACCTGCGCGGCGCTCTCCAGACTGGACCAGGCCTCGGCCCGCGCGGCGTCCATGCTTCTGCCCCCGTAGACCACAGGAGCATGGACCCGTGCCAAGCCGGTGGCCTCGGCAGGCACAAGGGCGTCGCCGGCCAGCCGCAGCAGGCCTGTGCGCGCCAGCAGGCCATAGCCGGTGAACTGGGTCGCGAGCAGCGGACGGGACACCTTCAGCGCGTCGCCGGCGGTCTCGTCGGTGACGTCGATCAACACCAGGCCGGCGGTCAGGCCCGGCCAGCGGTCGGCGAAGACCCGCACGATGGTGCCGCCGTAGGAGTGCCCGGCCAGCACGTACGGGCCGCGTTCCCCGGCCGTGGCGAGCAGGGCGTGCAGTTCCCCCGCCGCCTGCCAGGCCGTACGTGGCTCCGGACCATCGTCGCTCCAGGCGTAGCCGGCCCGGTCGTAAGAGCACACACGAGGGCCGCCGGAGAGCCCGCGCTGGATGTCGTCCCAGCTCGCGCTCGACTCGGCGAGCCCGGCTTCGAGCACGATCGTGGGGGCACCGGCTCCCGTACAGGTGATGTGCAGGCGGTGCTCCCCCACGCGGACGAGCCTGCCCGGCGCGGGATGCCGGGTGCCGTCCCCCTGCCGGGCGAGGCTCTCGTAACCGAACCCCGCACCCGCCGCCAACGCGATCAGGGCCGCGAACCACAGGACGAGCCTGCGCAACCATCGTGCTCTCACGTCACGAATCTAGGAGCACGATCGCCGCGGTTCCTCGTCCTGGCGATCGAACCCCGTCTGGGACCAGGACCCCAGAGCACATCCGCCGCGAGAAGGAGCCGTGCTGGCGCCGGACGGAGCCGTGCGGCACCCGGCCTACGGCGAGCGCCGGGCGTAGCGCCTGGTGGTTACAGCGCCTCGCGGCGTCAGGCGCCCAGATCCCGGACGACGTTGTCCAACCGGTCTGCCAGGTTGTCGAGGACCCGGTCGGTCAGGCCACTGTCCGGGAGATGGGCCAGGACCTCGTCACGGCGGGCGATGACCAGCCCTTTGTGCGCGTCGTCCACCTCAGCGGCCGGCATGACCAAGCAGTCGCCGCGCACGTACACCAGCGTGGCGTCGGTGTCCCCCGACTCCAGCAGCCGCCGGACGCATTCACGGTCGATGAGCCGTGTCAATTCAGGATGGTGCTTCATGCCGTTCTCCTCACCCAGGTGACAGGCCCGAAACCCGGCTCATCCGAACGTCGGGGGCCCACCGTCCGAGCGGGCCCGCCGCACGCCGAACACCACCAGGTACGCGGCCGCGCCCAGCGCCACAACGGCCGGCGGGATCGCCAGCGCCGCCTGCCCGGCCAGCAGCGCCCACACGGCCAGCACCACCCCGGCGAGCAGGGTGAGCGCGGCCGCCAGCAGGCGCAGGCTGAGGACGTTGGAGGGCGGCGGCGACTTCGCCCACCGCCCCCGGCCGGCGCCGTCCACACCCGGCACGCCGGTGTCGCTCACCTTCCCCGAGCCGCGGGGCGGCGGGTCACGCAACACCGGAGCGAAGAACTCGTCGTCCGGGTCGTCATGTCGTTTGTTCATCGGAGTTCAGTCCAGTTCGCGCAGGAAGGGCGTGACGACGTCGTTCAGCTCCGCCACGAGCGCTTCCAGCGAGGCCTGGGCGTCGTCCAGGTTCGGCAGCCCTTCGGCCCGGGCCCGGGTGGGCGTCGGCAGCCGGTCGGCCGCCAGCGGCACCCGCAGCTCCAGCGTGGTCAGCGCGGTCGGCCGCTCGTACGGCGGCGCCACGTACGCCGGGTCGTCCCCGTTCTGCCGGTGCCAGGTGGACCAGCCGTCGGGCAGCGGAACCGGGGCCGGGACCGCGAGCTCGACCACGGCCAGCGGGCCGCGCGTCTCCTCCGCCCGGTGGCAGGTCGCGTCGAGCACGCGGGGGTGGGAGCGCACGTAGGGCGATTCGGCCATCGGACGGGTGGCGATCTCCCACGCGCCCAGCGCGAACTGCAGCGGGTCCAGCGTGATCCCGCCCGACCCCGGCTCGCCTGCCGCGACCGTGAAGACGTGCCGCCACTTGCGCAGCTGTTCCCCGTAGCGTTCCTGCGTGCCCGCGTGCCCGGCGTCGATCCAGAACGCCTGGGTCCCGGCCATATGCCTCCCCTGTACTCGCTCGTCAGCCCTTGATGTCGATGCGTCGGGCGCGGCCCTGCTCGGTCTTGGGTACGCGCAGGGTCAGCACGCCGTCGTGCAGCTCACCGTCGATCTTGTCCGTGTCGGCGTCGGTCGGCAGGATCGTGCGGTAGACGAACTTCCCGGCACGCCGCCGGAGCACGTTCCCCTTGTCCTTCTCCTCCTCGTCGATCTCCCCCGAGATGCACAGCTCGTTGCCGTTGACGTCGACGTTGATGTCGTCCCGCTTGAGTCCGGGCAGCTCGGTGCGCACGACGTACGCGTCTGGCGTCTCCTCGGTCTCGGCCAGGGGCCGCCAGCCGGCCACGCCGGTCTCGGCGCTCTGCTCGAACAGCCGCCCCATCTGATCCCACAACTGCTGGAACTCCGTGAACGGATCCCACGACCGGGTCGGCCAAGAACCACTCCACGGAACGGGTGCCCGATTTCGTCTGATGGGCAAAGCCATCACTTCTCACCTCCATGACCCCAGGGACCGATCGTCCCTGCTTGCTTATTCATCGCGCCTCTACCCCCGCGGCTGCCCGCAAACGATGCGACGCTCCGCTTGCATGACACTCTGGCGAACGATGTCCCAACGCTGACATACCCGGCGGCGACTTCCTTACGGCCCAATGTCAGGACTCAATCAACACTTCTTGTACCACTCGGCAAACCTGGCCATTTATGGATCAATCGGGCACTGGCACCGTCGAGGTGCCTGCCTTCCTCGCCCCCTGACCGGCCGTTCGCGCCGGTCCGAGGACGGCGGCAGAAGGGCCCTCCCATGCACCGAGCGTTACCCGCCGCTGCCCTGAGTCTCGTCTGTGCCACCGCCCTGACCCTCGTCGTCACCGCCCGGCCCGCCGCCGCGATCCCCCCGAACATCCCCTCCGCCTCCACCGCCGCCTCCCGTCTGACCACGCTCACCGTGACCGCCGAGTCCCACGGCAGCAGCTACGACCGTGACCTGTTCCCGCACTGGATCACCATCAGCGGCGCCTGCAACACCCGCGAGGAGGTGCTCAAACGGGACGGCACGAACGTCGTGACGGACTCCTCCTGCGCGGCCGTCTCCGGCTCCTGGTACAGCCCGTACGACGGCGCCACCTGGACGGCCGCCTCCGACGTCGACATCGATCACATGGTCCCGCTCGCCGAGGCCTGGGCCTCGGGCGCCTGGTCATGGTCCACCTCACGCCGCCAGCAGTTCGCCAACGACCTGGGCGGGCCGGAGCTGTGGGCGGTGACCGACAACGTCAACCAGTCCAAGTCCGACCAGGACCCGGCCGAGTGGCAGCCGCCGCGCACCGCCGAGCACTGCCGCTACGCCCGCGCCTGGATCCAGGTGAAGTGGTATTGGGGTTTGAGCGTCGACACCGCCGAGAAATCGGCGCTTGGCGACATGCTCTCCTCCTGCTGACGCGCCAGGCCGCGGCAACAGGACCAGCTTGATCGTCACCGCATCAGAGGAGTCAACTCCTGCGCGACCGGATGACGCGCCGGAGCTCGGCCGCCGCCGCCACCCCTCCCACCTGCTCGATTACTGTGAGTGATCACACGTCATTGAGACAGGTGGGAGGGGATCCACCATGGCACAGGAACCCAGGATCGACGTCGAGATCAACGCCAGGACCGTCGAGAGCAGCCTGACCCCGGAGCAGGTCCAGCGGGTGGCGAGCGCGCTCGGCGACCCGGGGGTGTGGTTCGCCACCCCGCCGGTGCGCATGGGCGAGGCGGCCAGGCCCGACTTCATCTGGGAGCTCGTGGGCGACAAACCGCACCGGGGGCACATCGCGACCGGCCGGGCCCACGTCTACCTGGCCGAGGCACACTCCGCGCTGGCCCGGCCGCTGATCTTCGCCGACGGCTTCAACTACGGGCCCAGCGACTTGAACGCGATGTGGCGGCACTTCAACGCCCCGTACGAGAAGGGTGTCCCGGGCCTACTCGACCAGCTGCGGACGCTGGGCATCGACGTCGTGTTGCTGGGCTTCGACCAGCGGCAGACCTACATTCAGGCCAACGCGGGCGTGGCGGTCGCCTGCGTCATGCGGGCGCTGGCCGAGCGGCGGGGCGACAGCCCGCTGGTGGTCGGCGGGGCCAGCATGGGCGGACTGGTCACCCGGTACGCGCTGGCCCGCATGGAGAACGAGCGGATCGACCACCAGACCGACAAGTACTTCTCCTACGACACCCCGCACCTCGGCGCCTGGATCCCGTTGGTGCTCCAGCAACTGGCCTACCTGCACGAATCGCTGCAGCCGCGGCACGACGGGGCCGGACAGGCCGAGCTGATCCGCAGCCCGGCGGCGCAGCAGCTGCTCTGGGGCTGGGCCGAGAGCGCGAGCTACTCGGGCCAGGTCACCGCCGGCCCGCTGCGGCAGGAGTTCCTCGACGATCTACGCGGAATCGGCTGGTTCCCGATGCGGCCGTACAAGCTGGGCCTGGCCAACGGGACCGGCGACGGCGGTGGACCGCATCTGAAGCCCGGCACGCCCGTCCTCGACCTGGGCGAAGGGCCGTTGCGGCTGGTCGCCAGGATCCAGCCGGACATGGGCGAGTTGCGTAACGTCGGCGCGATCGGCTTCGGCGAGCCGGTGTGGACGAGCGCGACCTCGCACGTGGCCGCGTTCGACGGGGCGCCCGGCGGGACTTTGGACGCGTTCGGGCGGGTCGCCGACGCGATGGGGCTGCCCATCCAGGACCGCTTCCGCGGCACCTGCTTCGTCCCATCGGTGAGCGCGGTCGCGCTGGCCAGGGATCCGCGCCATTGGCAGGCCGACCTGTACACGGACCTGCGGGAGCTGCCCAAGGACGACACGTTCCTCGACACGTTCTGCTGCGACACCGGCAATCACCCGCACGGTGCTGTCTCCAAGGCGCTCGTCGAGTGGTTCGTGGCCCAGTTGGCCGGTTGGTGAGCGGCCCTGAGCGGGTGCCGGCTCGGCGGAGCCGGCACCCGGCGCCTCAGCGGTTGCCCCGGTGCACGACCAGGAGCTGGTCGCGGGTGGCGTTCTTGTCGCGGTAGGCGATGGCGGCCGGCGCCTCGGCGCTGTGGTGTGCGGACAGCCGCTCATCGGGGCTCCAGCTGGAGCCGTCGAAGGAGGCCCACCACAGGCTCTGGTCCGACGCGCCGCGGTGCACGACGTAGAGCCGGTCCTTGTAGACGGTCAAGGCCGGGCCCTCGGCGGCGAAATGGCCGGGCAGCCGCTGATCGGCGCTCCAGCTGGAGCCGTCCCAGCGGGTCCACCACAGGGACGTGTCCTCGCCTGCGCCACGGTGCACGCAGTAGAGGTGGCCCCTGTACACCGCCAGCGCCGGGTTGGACCGGCTGGCGTGGCCGGGGAGACGCTGGTCGGTGCTCCACGTGGCGCCGTCCCAGACGGTCCACCACAGGTTGTCGTCGTCGCCGCCCCGGTGCACGCAGAAAAGCTGCCCGTCGTACGCCGCCAACGCCGGCGCGCTCGCGCTGAAGTGCTTGGGCAGCTTGACGTCCGGGCTCCACCTGGACCCGTCCCACCGTGTCCACCACAGGTTGTCGTCGGCCCCGCCCCGGTGCACGCAGAAAAGCTGCCCGTCGTACGCCGCCAACGCCGGCGCGCTCGCGCTGAAGTGCTTGGGGAACCGCTGGTCCTCACTCCACCCCCGCTCCGCGTCGTAGGCCGTCCACCACAGGGCGGAGTCGCCGTCGTTGCCGCGGTGGGCGAGGTACAGCCGGTCCTTGAACTCGGCGACCGCCGGTCCCGAGGCCGTGAAGTGGTCGACGAACCGCTGGTCCTCGCTCCACCCCTCGCCCGGCTCGTAGACCGCCCACCACAGCCGGGCGTCGCCGTCGGGCGCGCCGCCCACGCGGACCGGCATGAGCGCGGCGGGCACCGTCCAGGACGAGACCAGCTTGACGCCGTACGGCCGGGCGATCGAGGTGATCCAGTCGGCCTTGTCCTGGACCGACTGCTCGACGATCGGCGCGAGCCAGCCACCGAGCACGGCGGCCGCGGCCTCGCTGATCAGCTTCGAGATCTCGGCGGCGCGCACCCCGGCGTTCTCGTTGAGGCTGATCTCGAAGCCCCACCACCTGGCGACCGGCCAGACGTCGGCGCCGAATGCACGCAGCTCGTCCTGCACCCGCCGGACACGGTCCTGGTCCTTGGCGTCCAGCTCGGCGATCTGGCGTTCGCCCTCCCGCTCGGCCGCCAGCCACTCGGCCTCGGCGGCCGCGCGGTCGGCGAGATCGTCTTCCTCCAGCAGCTCGATCTCGACCGCCATGTCGACCGCCGCGGCGGCGACCGGGTCGTCCTGCGCGCGCAGCAGCGGCTCCTCGGCGTCGATGCCGATCTCCTCCGCGATGTCTACCCTGTCAGCCCTGGTGTCGTCGTCGTTGTTCATTTCATCCCCCCGGTACGGCTGCTCCTTTTGAGAGCACCCGCACGATGCGTACATGCACGAACCTGACACATAGTAACTGTGTGTGTTGACATGATTACACTGGGGTTGAGCGGTGGGCCGGGTAAAGGTCCTATCCGGGTGTTTTCCAGGCCGTGCGCTGCCTGGTAGGTCAGCCGTGCCGCTCCTTGTATCCGGCCTGGGCCTCGGTCAGCTTGGCCGCGAACTGGTCCAGGAAGTCCTTGGCGCTCAGCTCACCGAGCAGCACCTTCTGGAACTGCGGCTCCGCCCAGGTCTTGGTGATCTCGTTGAACTCCGGCAAGTGGTACGGCATCTGCACGACCTTGGTGGCCGGGTCGTTCAGCACCCGCTGCGCCTCGACGATGTGCGGAGCCTGGGCGCCTTGCACCTCGGTGTTGGCCGGGATGACACCGGTCTTCTCCGCGATGTAGCCGCCCATGTCCTTCGAGGTGAGGAACTCGGCGAGCTTCAACGCCGCGTCCTTGTTCTTGCTCGCCGAGAAGACACCGACGCCGCCGACCGGGTTGGACAGCACCGCCTGCACACCGGAGTCCGACTTCGGCACCGAGAACGAGGCCACCTTCTCGGCTCCCAGCGCCTTCATGTGGTCCTGGTAGGACCCCAGGTTGTGCTGCATGACAGCGATGCTGCCGGCCGTGTCGAACTGGGCGACCATCTTGACGTAGTCGTTCTGCAGGTCGGCCTCGGGCGTGTTCTTCTTGTAGAGCCCGGCGTACTTCTCCAGCGCCGTCACATTGCGCGGGTCGTTGATCGTGGACTTGCCCGCGGCGTCGAAGAACTCCGTGACGCCGGACTGACCGTAGACGACCTCGAGCATCTGGGCGATCGAGCCGGCGCCGCCGCGGATGGTGAAGCCGAACCGGTTCTCCTGCGGCTTGGTCAGCTTGTCCACCACCGTGAAGAACTCAGACCAGGTCTTGGGCGGCTCCAGCCCGGCCTCCTTGAACCAGTCCTTGCGGTACCAGAACGCGCCGGCGTTCGTGGACAGCGGGAAGATGTACGTCTTCCCGTCCGGCACCACCTTCTTGACGGTGGTCAGCAGCGCCTCGTTGAACTTGCCGTTCAACGCCGGATTCGCGGTGATGCGCTGGTCCACCGGTTCGAGCGCCTTCTGCGCGACGAGGTTGCCCAGCCCGGAGGTGGAGATGTCGGCCACGTCCGGCACGCCGCCGCCGGCGATGGCCGTGTCGAGCTTCTGCGGCGCCTGCGCGATCGGGACGCCCACGTACTTGACCTTGATGGTCGGGTTGGCCTTCTCGAACTCGGCGATCGCGTGCTGCCAGATGGGCGTGCGAGACGGCCCGGCGTTGGTGTCCCAGAAGGTGATCTCGGTCTTGCCGCCGGAGCCCGCGTCCGAACCGCATCCGGCCATCACAGCCAGCGCGGCCACGGCCAGGAACGCCGCCGGCACCACACGTCGTCTCATTGGCTCCTACCTTTCGATGTCCACGGTGAACGCGTCGAAGATCGCCTGGCCGGCCCCGCCGGCGCCCGCGGCGAACAGGCCGATGACCGCACCGACCCATCGGCCCTGCGTGGCCTGGAAGGGCTCGCCGGCCTCGCGCAGGCCGTCCCCGGTGTCGGCCAGGAACGTGACGAGGGCGCCTTCCCCGATCCGCGCGCCGACGGTCATGGGCTCACCCGCCTTGACGGGCACGGGCTCGGCATCCCCGCAGACCAGGAACGTGCCGTCCGGGGTGCTCTCCAGCGTGACGCAGGCGTAGGTGTCGCCGACCACGGCCAGGCCCGCGCGGCCCTCGCCCTCGATGGTCAGGGTGGTGGTGACCGTGCAGGGGTCGCCGGGCAGCCGCTGCCCGAGCACGGACGGGCGTTCCCTGAGGTCGTCCGGTCCTGGCACGCAGGCCAGGCGCAGCGTGCCGGCACGCAGTTCCCACCAGGACGGGTCGGGGTTGGCCTGCCAGCTCCACTGCAGCCCCAGCTCGGGTCCGGAGAAGTCGTCGGAGGTGGCGGGCGTGCTGGGGGTGCCGCCGGGGACCGGCATGGGTCCGCCGGGCACCGGCTCGCCGTCCGCGCCCATGACCGGCCAGCCGCCGTTCCACGCCATGGGCTGCAGGTGGACGACCCGGCCGTAGGGACCGCGGTCCTGGAAGTGCATGAACCAGTGCTCGCCGGACGGGGTGTCCACCCAGCCGCCCTGGTGCGGGCCGTTGACGTCGGTGCCGCCCTGCCGCAGCACGATGCGGTCCTCGTACGGGCCGAAGA
>NZ_JBQQBR010000032.1:0-145634 GCF_052245935.1 Nonomuraea sp. 3N208
GTTAGCTGACGGGTTCGGGCGTGGAAGTGCCCTACGGGGCGCTCGTGTTGAGCGCGCCGATTCACCCCAGAGAATTGGGTCCCCGGTTCCGCGTGATCGCGAATTCGGCGGCCGCGTCCCTCACGAACCTGAATGTCCGTGCTGGTGAGACGCGGTCTCGGCAAAACGAAGGGCGCTAACGCGGCATGAATGTTGCCTGGCGTACGCCCTGAGTCCTTAAACGTAAGCGAACGGCATAGAAAGATGCAAACCAGGATGGGGATAAGGCACAAGAATGCCCTATCTCGTAGGCGATCGGGGCGAAATTCTTTACCTACTCCCCCCATGGCCAACGGCGCGTCGCCTGTTTGGCAGGCGACGCGCCGCGCATCGGCAAAGACGCTCAGGCTCAGTCAGCCGGGCCGGCCGGCCGGCTCGGGCGCGTCGAAGGAAGCGGTGCTCCGCTCGACCAGCATGGCGCGACCCTTGATCTCGGCGGTGGCCTCGGATCCCACGATGCCGTCGTATCCGGGCAGCTGGCCGGCGCCGCCCTCCGGTCCGAGCGGGACGAGGATCAGGGCCGGTTGCGGCTCGTACGGGGTCGGCTCGCCGTCCCCGGTGATGTGCACGCGGATGTTCTTGGCGAGCAACTCGCCCTGCATGCCGGCGAAGCCCGCCATGTTCCGGTCGGCGTCGGCGATGTCGCCGATGGCGTAGACGTGGTCCTGCCCCCGCACCCGAAGGTACTCATCCACCGTCAGGTACCCGGCGGCGTCGCGGGCGTCGGCGAGCGAGCCGCGCAGGTAATCGGTGTGCAGGGTGACGCCGAAGCAGCGGAACCAGATGTCGGCCGTGAGCTTCTCGCCGGTTTCCGTGGCGACCGCGACGGGCGCGGCCGTGGCCGGCGCGACCGTGGGCAGCTCCTGGAGCGGGCTGCCCAGCTTGAGCTCGACCCCGAGCTTGTCCAGCTGCGCCCGTAGCTCCTCGCGCAGCGCCTGGTCGTAGGGTCCGGCCAGGATGTCGGGCGCGACGTCCGTGATCGTGACGTGCTTGCCGGGGAAGGCCGCCTTGATCTCTCCGGCGAGCTCGAGGCCGACGGGACCGGCGCCGATGAGCAGAACCCGCTGCGCGCCGGCCAGCGCCTCGTGCGCCTCCCGGATCCTGGCCTTGGCGGTCTCGGCGGCCGAATCGGTGACCTTGGCGGGGAACGGATACGCCGACCCGGTGGCCAGCACCAGGTAGTCCGGCTCCAGCCGGGCACCCGAGGCGAGCATGACCTGCCGCCCGTCCACCGCGACGGCGCGGTCGCGCAGGAATCGGCCACGCGTCAGGAGCCGCCGGTAGGGCAGGAAGATGCGATCCAGCCACTCCGGCGCCACCAGCGCACGCAGTGAGGCCACGTTGTGTGTGAAGGAGTCGGAGGGGTCGACGAGCGTCACGTCGGCGACGTCGTCGAGCAGCTTGGCCACCTTGTGGCCGCCGTACCCGCCGCCCAGGACCGCCACCGTGGGGCGTGCACCAGCGCTATCAGTCATGCCAGTTCTCACTTCGCTAGGTTTGGAGATGTCGCTAGGTTAATCACATGGACTTCTAAAATCAAAGCGGCAGCGGATCTGCTAGTCTTGGGGCACTATGGCGACGGTCTCCAGCCATGACCTGGAAGAGTGCGAGCGCGGCGACGCGGCCCTGACGCGCGCCTTCGGCGTGCTCGGCAAGCGCTGGAGCGGCGTCGTGCTCGGTTGCCTCCGCCCCGGGCCGGCGGGCTTCCGCGAGATCTCCCGCGCGATCGGCCAGGTCAGCGACTCGGTGCTGTCCGACCGGCTCTCCGAGCTGACCAAGATGGGGCTCATCGCCCGCGCCGTCGAGGCGGGGCCGCCCGTCAGCGTCTCCTATGAGCTGACCGCCAGCGGCAGGGCCCTCATGCCCGCGTTGGATGAGATCGCCCGATGGGCACAGGAGCACCTGCCGGAGGAGTGAGCAGGACACGGCGCCCATGAGGTGCGCAAGCTCGTGGTGCATGGTGACGTCACCACGAATCTGACCGCCTGTCAGATAGGTGAGCCAATGGCGGCGCCCCTCTGCTACGATCTTGAGCCTCTTGACTGGCTGGAGGCTTGGTGGCCGAGGTGTTGGCCCTGTTAGCTGAGGATCCCAGGGCGGTCGGGCCCTACAGCCTGGAAGGGCGGCTCGGCGTTGGCGGGCAGGGCACCGTCTACGTGGGGCGAGGCGGCGACGGCGTGCTCGTGGCGGTCAAGCTGCTGCACCCGCACCTGATGGCCGACCATCGCGCGCAGCAACGCTTCCTGCGCGAGGTGGAGACGGCCAAGCGGGTGGCGCCGTTCTGCACGGCCCAGATGCTCGACTTCGGCTTCGTCGGGGGCAGGCCGTACATCGTCAGCGAGTTCATCGACGGGCCGTCGCTGCAGAGCGCCGTGCAGGACCACGGACCACGCGGGGCGGCCGCCTTGCAGCGGCTGGCGATCAACACCGCGACCGCCCTGGCGGCCATCCACGAGGCAGGGGTGGTCCACCGCGACTTCAAGCCCGGCAACGTGCTGCTCGGGCCCGACGGGCCGGTCGTCATCGACTTCGGCATCGCCCGCGCGCTGGACCTCAGCCAGTCGGTCGTCAGCAGCCAGCCCATCGGCAGCCCCGCCTACATGGCGCCCGAGCAGATCGCCGGCGGCGACGCCGGGCCTGCGGCCGACCTGTTCGCCTGGGGCGCGACCATGGTCTACGCGGCCACCGGGCAGCGGGCATTCGTCGGCGAGTCCATCCCCGGCATCCTGCACGCGATCCTGCAGGGCGCGCCGGACCTCCGCGGGCTGGAGGGGGCGCTGCGGGCGCTGCTGGAGGATTGCCTGGCCAAGGACCCAGCCCAGCGGCCCATCGCCACCCAGGTGATCGAACGCCTGCGCGCTCTTCCCGCCCCCGCCTGGCACGGCGTTCCGGACGCCCGCTCGGCGGGCCACGGTGTCCCGGACGCGCCCGGTGTCCCCACCGCTCCTGGAGCCGCCGTTACGGGCGGCCCTGCCGCACCTGCTCAGAAAGCAGGCGGCCGGCGGGGCGGCCTGATCATGGGTACGGCGGGCGCGGCCCTGCTCGTCGCCGCGGGGACCGGCTACTTCGCCTTCGCGCCCAGCCTCACCGGCACCCAGGTGGCGGGGGCGACCTCGGCGGCATCGCCACCCGTGGCTTCGCCGTCCGCTGCGCCTCACACCAGCGCGCCAGGAACGCGGGACACGCCCACTCCAGGGGCCACCAAACGGTCGCAGTCGGCCAAGGTGGTGCCGAGCACGAGCGCCGTCCCGCGCAGCACGCCGAGCCGGACCCGCAAGTCGCCGCGCAGCCAAGTCCCGGCCGAGCCCACCACCACGCCGACCCGCAAGCCCGTAGCCAAAGCGACCAAGACCACGCCGCCCCCGAGCGACGACCCGCCCGCGCCCTCCCAGGGCGCCGTCGTCTTCAACGACGCCCATGACTACTGCGCGGCGCAGGGGCAGAACATGGCCTACGGCACCTGGGACAGCCTGTGGTGCCTCGGGGGCACGAAGATCACCGCGACGACGGTGTGCCAGTGGAAGTACCCGGGCCGCAACGCGGTCGCCGAGCAGCCGGCGAACGCGGCGGTGACCGAGGTGACCTGCCGGTTGTCCTGACGCGCTGGTCGCCGCACACGGCGGGCGTCAGCTGGTTCGCGTTCCGTGCGGGCGCCGGTCGGCAGCCATGCTCTCACTACCGGGCTCTCGGCCCAGCGGGGCGAGCCCCGTGAGGCTGAGCAGGGCGCTGAGCGGGAGGAGATCCTTGCTGGCGACCACGACGCCGACGCCGAGCGCGACGAGCGCCGGACTCCACCAGCCGATGCGCCCGGCGGCGGCCTGCATGACGACCAGGACGACCAGGCCGATGTAGAAGAACGTCGGCACCACGGTGTAGAAGGCGGGCAGCACGCCCGGAACCTCTTGGATCCGGTCGAAGAGCGCGCCCATCTCCTGCCGGTCCGCCGCGAGGAAGCCGACGACCAGGTCGATGCCGAACTGGACGGCCCCGGCCGCGACGCCGAGCAGCGCGAACGCCGCGACCGCGGCCGCGGCCCGCCGGTTCCTCGCCCTGCGGGCGAGCTCGAGGATGAGCGGCACGAACAAGGCCAGGGCGGTGAGGAAGGCGAGGTGGCCCGCCGTCCACGCCAGGCCGGGCCCGTGGGAGCCGTCGAGCCCGTCGAGTATGCGGACCAGGCCGTAGATCAGGACGAGGACGGGAGCGAGGACGAATGACTTCGCAGTGAGATTCATACCGACAGAGTCGGCTCCCGGCCGCCACATGTGATCACCGGCGGGGGCGATCCTGCTCCTCGGTCCGACGAGGGAGAGGCGTACCGGGAACTCCCCCGCGCTGGCGATGTGCTCGGGCGGGCGGGTGTGGTTTCTTGTCGTTCATGGTGCTTTTGGACCGGCTCCGTGCGCTGCCGCCTGCCCTGGTCGACCTCATGTTGACCATCGCCGTGCTCGCCGCGCAGCTCGCACCGTTCACGTCGGCCGAGCGGGAGTGGCCGATCGCGCTCCTGCTGCCCGTGCTCGTGGCCACGCTGCCGGTCCTGCTGCGGCGCCGCTTCCCGCTGACGGTGATGTTCGTCGTCATGATCGCGATCCCCTTCTACGACATCGTGGGGAACGGACCGAACCAGCCGATCTGGTACGGATGGCTGGTCGCCGTCTACACCGTCGCCTACACCTCGCCGCCCTCCCATCGGATGGTGGCCATCGTGGTCACGGCGGTGGGAACGCTGCTCCAATCGGTGTCGGTGGACACGTACGTGAGGGGACTGGCGACGTGGGTGGCGGCCTATGCCCTGGGCCGGGTGGCGACCCTGACCCGGCAGCAGTCTCTCGCGCTGCGGGAGCGGACGAAACGGCTGGAAAGAGAGCGGGAGTTGCTCGAAAGGGAGCGGGAGCTGGCCGCCGAGCGGGCGGCCCAGCACGAGCGCGCGAGGATCGCCAGGGACATGCACGACATCCTCGCCCACGCGGTCAGCCTCATGGTGGTCCAGGCGGAGTCGGGACCGCTCGCCGTACGCACCCGGCCGGAGCGTGCGGAGGCGGCGTTCGAGGCGATCGCCGCCAGCGGCAGAGACGCCATGGGGCAGCTGCGCAGGATGCTGGGGCTGCTCAAGGAGTCGGAGGGGTCGCGCGATCCGCAGCCCACACTGGCCCGCATCCCCGAGCTGGTCGGCCGGGTCGCCCAGGCGACCCTCACCGAGACGGGGACACCGCTCAAGTTGTCGCATGACGTCGAGGTCGCCGCGTACCGCATCGTCCAGGAGTCGCTCACCAACGTCGTCAAGCACGCGGGTGCGACGTCGGCGGAGGTTCACCTCGCGTGGGAGCAAGACGCGCTGCGGGTCACCGTGACCGATGACGGCCACGGCCCGCACCAGGCCGGCGCGGGCGGCCAAGGGCTGATCGGCATCAGGGAGCGGGCCACGGCGTGCGGCGGGGAGGCCACGTTCGGGCCCGCACCTTCAGGCCCGGGTTTCCAGGTCTCGGTACGGCTCCCGCACGGGCATGCGGAGGCGACCGGATGACGATCGAGGTGGTGGTGGCCGACGATCAGGAGCTGGTGCGTAGCGGATTCGCGCTGATCCTCGACACGCAGCCGGACATCTCCGTGGTCGCCGAGGCGGGCGACGGCCGCGCGGCGATCGAAGCCGTGCGCGAGCACCGGCCCCAGGTGCTTCTCCTCGACATTCGCATGCCGCACATGAACGGCATCGACGCCGCCCGGGTGGTGTGCGCGGAGACGGACACGCGCGTCCTCATGCTGACCACCTTCGACCAGGACGACTACATCTACGACGCCCTCCACGCCGGGGCGAGTGGCTTCTTGCTCAAGGACGTGCGCAGGGACGACCTGGTACACGCCGTCCGGGTGGTGGCCGCCGGGGAGGCCTTGCTCGCACCGGCCGTGACCCGCCGGCTGATCGACGACATGGTGTCCAAGCGGCCCAGGAGACGACCTGTCGGGCTCGACCTCCTCACCACCCGGGAGCGGGAGACGCTGACGCTGCTCGGTCGCGGCCTGTCCAACGCGGAGATCGCCGCGGCGTTCGTCGTCAGCGAGCACACGGTGAAGACCCACGTCAGCAACGTGTTCGCCAAGCTGGCAGTCAGGGACCGGGTGCAGGCGGTCATAGCGGCTTACGAGTCGGGTCTGATCCAGCCGGGGGGTTGAAGCCGCCCCGGCTCCCGGCTGGTACGGATCGACCGGCCGGGAGCCGAGACGGCAGCGGAGAATCTCAGGAGACGGTCAGGTAGAACGCGGCGTCGGCAGCGTATCCGTGGGCGGCGTGGCTGCGGACGGCGAGGGTGTGGAACCAGTCACCGCCGCACGTACGGGCCCCGCGCTCCACGGACAGCGAGCGGGGGTACCAGTATCGGCCCACGGACCTGGCGTAGAGCGCCGCACCGCGCAGGTCGACGCCGGGCTCCACGACGACACAGTAGGTTCCCGGGTACGCTCGCCAGACGTCGACGATGTTCCTGCTCCTCATTATCGACCCGTCCGCCCTCACCATGGCCGAGGCCTGGGTATACGTGCCGTGCGTGCCGTGCATGCCGTGCGGGCCGTGCGGGATGTCCGCGCGGGCGGCGGCCGGCGTCAGGACGGCGGTTGCGGCGAGCGCGAGTGCGGAGATGCGCTGGATGGTCTTCATGTCGGTGTTCCTTCCTGGTCAGGCGATGACGAGATCGAAGCTGCCGTCGGCGAGACGTCCGGTGCTGGGGTTGTAGACGTTGACGGTGACGGTGTTGTGCTGGCCGCAGGTCGCCCACGGGCTCCCGTAGACCGGCGGCGCGTGCCTGTGGCCCGGCGCTGTGTACCTGTGGCCCTGCGCCGCGTACCTGTGGCCCGGCGCCGCGTAGCTGTGGCCCGGCGCCGCGTCCCGGTTGCCCGGCGACGCGTCCCTGTGGCCCGGCGCCGCGTCCCGGTTGCCCGGCGACGCGTCCCAGTTGCCCTGCGACGGGTTCCTGTAGATCGGCGACGGATGCCTCTGGACCGGCGACGGGTTCCTGTAGACCGGCGACGTGCTCCCGTAGACGACGTGGGCGAGTCGCAGCGCCTCGCGGGAAGCGACCTGCATCAGCGAGTGGGTCACATCCACCCTGGGCGCGACCTGGACGCAGTACCGGCCGAGGCCGGCCCGCCATGACCTGATGACGTTCTTGCCGCTGGTGAGCGTGCCGTCGGCGTCGACGATCGCCGCAGCTCGTGCGTACGAGGACCTGATGTCGGCCTGAGCGGCTGGGCCGGTGGCCATTACGAGACCGGTGGCGGCCAGCGTGAGGCCGGCCGCGAGCATGCCACGAAGCATGGAAGTTCCTCTCGATCACATACGGATAAGAGCCATGACAGAAAGTAAGCTCGTGGAGGCCTTCGCGGACGCGAGCCACCCCGCATCGGAGATCCAAAGATTCTTGGTCGGTCGCATCCGAACCAGTGGCCTGTACCGAGCGTCGCGACCGCCTCCTTCGCGACCGCTCGGCCCGCCGTTCCAGGGCCTTGGCCGTTGGAACGCGCTTTACTCCAGGCGACTGCGCGGGCACAAAGGCAGGGTGAAAAGAATCCTGCTCTCCCTCGTCCTCGCCGCGGCGACGCTTGCAATGCTGCCTGTGGCGGCCCATGCTCGTCCGCCTGCGATCATCTTCGACACCGATATGGACTTCGACGACGCTGCCACGCTGGCCTACCTCGCTCAGGAGCACAAGGCCGGCCGCATCGACTTACGCGCCATCACGGTGACGAACAACGGCGCCGGCTTGCCGGGCCGGGCGATCCGGCACGCGAGGTGCCTGGCCGAGCGCCTTGGCCTGCGGAACGTGTGGATCGCCGACGGGTCGGGCACGGCGCCCAACTCCTTCCCCGCCGAGCTGAGGCAACTCTTCGACAGAGTGCTCACGGCAGCCACGCCCGGGTGCGCCGGCGACGAGACGCCGTCGAGGCTGCGTGCCCCGGAGCTGATCAGAAAGGTGCTGCGCGACGATCCTTCGGCTCAGATCATCGCCACCGGCCCGCTCAGCAACCCGGCCGCCGCCCTTCCGTCCTCCGCCTCCCGCCTGACCTCGATGGGCGGAGCCGTCAAGGTGGCCGGGAACTTGTGCTGCGGCACCCCGCCGGAATTCGACGGAACCCAGGAGTTCAACTACTGGCTCGATCCCGCTGCCGCACGGGCGGTGCTCACCCAGAGCCGGGGGACCGTGCGCATGGTCCCGCTGGACGCCGCCAACGAGGTGCCCATCACCAGCGTGTTCCTGGATCGGCTCGGCGCCGACCACCGCACTCCGGCCGCCGGCACCGTACTGGAGATCGTCACACATCCCGAGGTCCAGCCCCTGATCGCGGACGGCCTCCTCTACTGGTGGGATCCCCTTGCCGCGATGAGCGCCATCCGTCCGGGGCACGTCGAGTTCACCTCTGGACGCATCGACGTGGTGCTGGACGGTCCCTCAGCCGGGCGCACGTTCCTGTCCCCTTCCGGACGCCTGCTCGGGTACGGCACAGCGGCCGACACCGCCGCGTTCGAGCAACGCTTCCTCGACACCCTCAACGGCCGGACCTAGCGAAGCCGCATCGCGAACGACGCGATACCACGCCCGACATCTCGGCATATAGGCCAAGAAATGTTGACCTTTGCGCTTTCCTGATGGTTAATCGAGAAGACTGTGCCGCTTTCAACGGGGGAAGCGGCTGTTCATGGCCATGGGGGAAACATGACCAAGCGTCTTGTCGGCATGCTCTTAACGGCTGCCGTCGCGACGGGGGTGCTCGCGGCGACGCCGGCGGCGGCCTCGGCGTCCGAGACAGCGACGACGGCTCGTCCGCATCTGCTCACCTACAAGATTTACTTCGGTAAGTGCGAGGACACCTGCCGCATCAAGGTACGGATCAAGAACGTCTCCCGCCAGAGGCTCTACGACGTCAGCCTGAACGCCCGGCTCTGGGTCAACGGCAAGAAGGTCGGAGCCTGCTACGACTACGTCGGCGGCGTCCGCGCCAAGGGAGTCCGCTGGGCCGGGTGCACCGTACGGTCGGCGAAACTCGCCCAGATGTGGACCCGCTACCTCGACGGCGAGATCGACTTCGACTTCGAGACCAGGACCAACGTCCACTACGAGTACTACTCGTAACCAGCGAGCCAGGGGCCGATCCCGTTCGGCCCCTGGCCGTCGGGGAAACACGTCCGACGTATCGCAAACCTCGCCAGTGCCAGGCATGCGACATTCCTCTGCTCTAGCCTGTTGACAGTCCTGACTTTCTGTGGGATCACCATCAAAAGATCCCATCTTTGAGTGGAGTGCTCGACCCCCGAGGAGCACCATGCGTCAGGACCTTGCCAAGCTGAGCCGCCGGACGCTCGTCGGCGGCGCGGCGGCGGCCATCGCCGCGCCCGCGCTCGCGAGCGGAGCCGTGGCGGCGGCCGGACCCGCCCGCGCGTCGGGCCGGCCCGCGGACATGTCTGCCGCCCTGCTGGACCAGTGGGCGCAGGCGCCCGGATCCCACCCTTTGATACCCGACATCTCCCGTGCGGGTCACCGCCTCGGGGCCCGTCCGCCGCGACCGAACGTGGTGACCCGGGTGACCGACCACGGCGCCCGCGCGGACGGGACGACGGATTGCGCCCCGGCGTTCAACGCGGCGCTGCGCGCGGCCGGCGAACGGGGCGGCGGTGTGGTGCTGGTGCCACCCGGCACCTACCTGCTGTCGTCGCCGGTTTTCGTGCACTGGTCCAACGTCGTCCTGCGGGGCGCCGGGCGCGACGCCACCGTGCTGCACTTCACCCGGACGCTGGACGACGGTTACCGGCCGGCCCGGCAGTCCAATGGGAACAGCCGCTGGTCGTGGACCGGCGGGCAGGTGTGGTTCATGGCGGCCGAGCGGCGGGCCCGCTCGGAAGCCGAGGACTTCGCCGGCACCGAGGGCTGGCTGCTCGGCGACACCCTCGCGGAGGCCGGCGCCGCCTCCCGCGGCCAGCGCACGCTCCTGGTCTCCGGCACCAGCGCGCTGCGCGCGGGCGACATGGTGATGCTCGAGTGCGACAACCCGCCGGACGCGAGCCTCCTGTCCCATCTCGCCGGCGACATCGCCGGCACTCGCTCCTACGACTGGCCGCGCCGGGCGCCGCAGCTCGTCACCGGCTCCGGTGGACAGTACATTCAGTACTCCTCCCTCCAGTGGCCTGTCCGCATCGAGGCCGTCCTCGGCGACCGCCTCGTCCTCCTGGCCCAACCGCTCAAGTACGACCTGCGCCCCGGCTGGCCGGCCCGGCTGCGCGCGATCGGCCCGACCGTGCACGACAGCGGCGTCGAGCAGCTGACCATCCGCAACGAACTGGTCGCGATGACCGCGCACAACAAACACCCCGGCTCCAACGGGGTGTGCTTCCAGGCCGTGCACGACTGCTGGGCAAGCGACGTCCGCGTGGAGAACTGCGACCTCGGGTTCGGCTTCACCTACGCCAAGTCGACCACGCTCTCCCGAGTCGCGGTGGGCGGCCGGGCCGCGCACCACAGCTTCGCCTGCCGGATGCAGTCCCACGACAACCTCGTCGACGACTTCGAGATCGAGGCGTTCACCGTGCCGGTGCCGTCCGGCGCCGTCCACCACGGACTCAACGTGGAAGGGCTGTCGTCGGGCAACGTCTGGCGGCGCGGCCGGATGGCCGAGGGCACCTTCGACACCCATCGGGCGCTCCCCTTCGAGAACGCCAGGACCGACATCACCCTGGTGAACAACGGCCGCGTCGGCGGCTCGGCCGCGTCCGGTCCGCTGTTCGGGGCCCGGATCGCGCATTGGAACGTCCGGGTCACCAGCGGCAGCGCGTACGCCGTGACGATCGCCGACGTCGCCCCCCGCAGCGTGACGGTGGGCGTCCAGGGCACCAACGGCACCGCCGGCGAGCTGCCTCGGGACTTCACCGGCGATCTGGAGAATCTCCTTGTCGAGCAGGGCTCACGTCCCCGCGTCACCGACCTGTACGCCGCCCAACGTGACCGCACGCGGGAAAACGAATAGCGGCGCAGCCGCCTGGCCCGGCGGGACGCCGACCGCCGGGCCGCTCCATCTCCAGACAGAGTGAGTGGTGACGTCAGGTCCCGGACGGAAGAGTCCAATTCCGCAGGAAGGCCTGGACCGTGTACGCGCGGGCCTCGTCGTCGGTGAGCTGCGGCCGGTCCACCGTGACGGCCGCGCCGGGGCCGGTGTTGCGGTACTCGGCGAAGCGGCCCTCGCCCTCCCACGGGTCGTCCTTGACGTGCCCGCCCAGCCAGGAATCGCGGACGACGACCTGAGCTCCGACACCGGACCGTCCCAGGGAGATGGACTCGGCCGCATCGCCTTCCAGCCGGCTGCCGACGATGAGGACGGAGCCGCCCGCGGCCACGGTGCCGGCGCCGAGCGACTTGATCACGCAGCGGTCCAGGACGGCCGTGCCCGGACCGTGGACGATGTCCACGTCGCCTTCCACGTAGCAGTCCCGAAGGTAGGCCCGGCCGTCCGCCTGGTAGGTGCCCTCGTTGCCGAGGAACCGGGTGCCCGTGAAGGTGATCCGGTCACCGGCCGTCTGCACGGCGGGCGCCGGGCCCGCGGCGAGCGACTCGTCGTAGGCGTTCTGCAGCGTGACGCCCTCGACTGTGATGTCGCTGCCGAGCACGCCGAAGGTGGCGCTGCCGGCCGGTCCCCAGGTGCCGCCGTAGAACTTCTGACCGTTCGCGGGCAGCTCGTAGGTGATGACCACGTCGTCGGGGTCGCCGGTCGCGCCCTTGATCGTGAGGTCCCTGCGGCCCGCCCACACCCGGACCATCTCGCGGTAGACGCCCGGCTTGACGGTGATCACCGCGCCGCGCGGGGCCGCGCCGACGGCCGCCTGCACACTGCCGAAGTCGCCGGTTCCGTCGAGCGCGACGGTGATCCGCTGCGACGCGGGCCGCTCCCCGCCGAGCGGACCGGCGCCGCGGCTGACGATGGCGGGCACCCGGTCGGCGGGGTCGAGCCGGTAGGCGTAGTAGGCGAACGGGTCGAAGGCCGCGCCCACGTTGTCGCTGCGGCCCCACGTGCCGTCGAACACGTTGCCGCGCTGGACCACCTGCGCGGTCGCGTCCTTGGCCACGATCGGGTCGGGCACCGACCGGTAGAAGCTGTTCTCGACGACCAGCTTGCCGCTGCCGCGGATCATGGTGCCGTACATCGCGGTGTCCTGGACGTAGTTGTTGTACCAGTGCGCGGCCGCGGTGTTGTCGATGCTGGCGTTGCGCTGGTGTGTGCCGCGGATCCAGTTGTGGTGCAGGGTCACCTTGGTCACCACGTTCGGGGTCCAGCCGACGCCCACTGCCTTGTTGTGGTCGCTGAACACGTTCCAGGAGACGGTGACGTAGTCGCTGTCCTTGCGGATGTCGAGCAGGCCGTCCCCGGTCCTGGTGAAGTGGTTGTGGTCGATCCACACGTGGTGGGCGCCGTCCATCTGGACGCCGTCGTAGTCCTTGCTCTTGCCGTCCCAGTCGCCGGCGACGTAGGAGTCGCGGATGGTGAGGTTGCGGATGATGATGTTGTGCACGCCGTTGAGGAAGAACCCGCCCTGGACGATCTCGGCGCCCACGCCCTCGCCGACGATGCTCTTGTCGGAGGCCACCGCGATCTCCTTGCCGTAGGGCTCCATCTTGATCGAGCCCCTCACCTTGATCACGTACGGCTCCGCCGCCGTGGCGTACCGCTCCAGATCGGCCTGGTTGTCCACGGTCACGGTCGGGCCGGCGGCGCCCCCCGTGGTGCCGTCCACGCCGAGAGCGCTCAGCCCGGCGAACCCGTCGGCGCGTCCGGACCACGGCGTGTCCGCCGTGGCCGGGGACGGGACGGCCACCGTCAGCGCCACCGCGAGCAGCACAAGCAGAGTGGGGCGTTTCATCAGGAGCCTCCGGCTGGGGGTGCTATCGGTCGGAGGAAACGTTGCGGTAGCACGAACGCAACGTCAACGGCATGAAAACGCCCGCGAACCCTGCTAGCAGGCAGGATTCCCGCAATTTCGAAATTTTCGTGGCTGAGCAGTGAAAAGACCGGCCGCGCTCGCCGGACGGCCCGTCACGGGCTTCCGTATGAAAGTTTCATCCGCGACCATGGCTTTCCGGCCCGATCGCGGTTGTTGAGTTGACAGATCTCTTACGTGTGCTTCTTCCTCGGTGGCTACGAGGAAGGAGCACACGACATGTTCGTGCGCAAGCAGCACGCAGCAGGCGTTGTCCTGCTCACGGTGATCGCCTGGGGACTGGCCCCACCTGCGGCGCAGGCGGACACGCCCGTGCCGGGCGGGGTCTACCAGCTCAAAGTGACCAAGAGCGGCATGTGCCTGGACGTGGTCGGCGGCTCGATGGACAACGGCGCGTTGTTGCAGCAGTGGGGGTGCTCAGGTGCCGCCTGGCAGCAGTTCACCCTCCGCTCGGCAGGCTCGGGCGTCTACAACCTGGTCAACGTCAACAGCGGACGCTGCGTGGACGTCCCCAGCGGTTCCACGGCCTCAGGGGTACGCCTCCAGCAGTGGGGATGCGGCGACGGCACCAAGCCCAACCAGCAGTGGCGGCTGGCCGCGTCCGGTAGCGGCACGTACCAGATCGTCAGCGTCGCCAGCGGGCTGTGCATGAGCGATCAGGGCGCCTCCACCGCCTCGGGAGCGGCGATCATCCAGGAGACCTGCACCGCCAACACCAACAAACAATGGTTGTTCACCGCGGTCGGCGGACGCACCTGGTCCAACACCGCCGACGGCTTCGCCGCCACCAGCGGCAACGGCCTGACGACCACCACCGGCGGCGCGGCCGGCGCCACGGTCACCGTCACCACCTACGCCGACCTGGTCAGGTACGCCACTGCCGGCGCCCCCTACGTCATCAAGGTCGGCGGCCCGATCACCGTCACGCCATACGGCACCGAGATCAAGGTCACGTCCAACAAGACCATCGTCGGCGTCGGAACCAGCGGCCACATCGTCAACGGCGGCTTCTTCCTCGGCGCCGCCGTGAGCAACGTCATCATCAGGAACCTGACCATCCGCGACACCCGGATGGCCGACGACGACCCCGGCGACGACACCTACGACTACGACGGCATCCAGATGGACACCGCCCACCACATCTGGATCGACCACAACCACATCACCCGCATGAACGACGGCCTGATCGACAGCCGCAAGGACAACAGCTACCTGACCGTGTCCTGGAACGTCCTGGCCGACAACAACAAGACCTTCGGCATCGGCTGGACCGAGAACGTGACGGCGCGGATGACGATCCACCACAACTGGTTCCGCGGCACCAACTCGCGCAACCCCAGCACCGACAACGTCGCCTACGCGCACCTCTACAACAACTACCTGCAGAACGTCACCGGCTACGGCAACTACGCGCGCGGCGCCACCAAGATGGTGATCGAGAACAGCTACTACGACACGGTCAAGGACCCGTACTACAAGGACGACGCCGCCCAGTTGCGTCAGTCCGGCAGCATCGTGGTCAACTCGTCCGGGCAACAGGAGACCGGCGGCTCGGCCTTCACCCCGAGCTCGTTCTACTCCTACACCCTCGACCCGGCCGCCAACGTGCCGTCCCTGCTCAGGACGTACGCGGGACCGCAGACCAACATCGGCACCTGAGCCTCATCGGCGGGGCAGGCGGGCGATCAGCCCGGTGACGGCCAGCCCGGCGGCGCACATGCCGGCCAGGGCCCACAGGCCGGCGTCGAAGGAGCCGGTCGCCTCTTTGAAGGCGCCCAGCCCGTAGGCGAAGACCACTCCCCCGAGGTTGGCGCAGAAATTGCTGAACCCGGTGACCAGGCCCGCGTTCGCCGTGCCCACGTGCTGCAACGGCACGGCGAACAACGGCCCGAAGTAGAGCTGGAGGAAGACCGAGTTCACCGCGATCACCGCGACCACCGCAGGCAGGGCGTCCACGAACGGGATGAGGAAGATCGTGACGGCCAGCATGGCCAGGGACACGCCGACCACGGCCAGCGGACGTCCGAGACGGTCGGACACCCAGCCGCCGAGGAAGTTCGCCGGTGCCGTGACCGCCGCGCCGATGGCGACGACGGCACCGGCCACGCCGAGCGAGAAACCCTTGTCCTCGACGATGAGGCTCGGCAGCCAGAACCCGATCCCGGTGACCACCGCGAGCCGGACGAACTGGATGAAGCCGGCCAGCCACACGGCCCGGTGCGACAGGATCTCGCGGGCGTCCGCCCAGGTCGGCGGCTTCGCGTCGGCCTTGTGCGGGGCGGAGTCGCCGAGCTTGGCGAAGGCCAGCAGCACCAGCAGGCCGCTGGCGGCGAACATGATCATCAGCCAGCGCCAGCCCAGCGGGCCGACCAGCACCGGGCCGAGCGCATTGAGCAGGATGTTGGAGGAGAAACCGCCGGCGACGTACAGCCCCATGGCCGTCGCCCTGCGGTCCGCAGGGAACTGCCGGCTGATCAGCAGCAGCCCCGGCGCGAACACCAGCGCACGGAAGACGCCCGAGACCGCCTGATTGACCAGGAGCCAGCCGAAGGAGTCCAATAACGCGAACGTGATCGACAGCAGGTTGGTACCCACCAGCCCCACCACGAACAGCCGCTTGGTGTCGAACCGGTCGGACAGGTATCCGGACGGGATCTGCATGAGCGCGTACGTGAACGTGCCCGCCGCGGCCAGCAGCCCGGCCTGCGAAGGGCTGATCCCGAGGTCCTGTCTGATGAGCGGGAGGAACAACGCGACGCCGCCGAAGCAGAGGGCCTGCATGCTCTGGCACACGACGATCAACGTGCGATTGAGGACCGGCCCCCAGCTTCGTACCGGAGGATTCACGACCTCCGTCACCGCGCCCCCATCAGAGAGCGCCGTCATACATGCCTGCGTATGTCATCGACCACACTCTAGGATCCGCCCGGAGACGCGCCCACCCCCGGGTCAGCTGTCCGGTACGTGGTCGAGATCCGTGTCGGTCCTGGTCGCCCACCCGGGCTCGGCCACCAGGAGGCTGAGCTGCGCGTCGGCCAGGTCCACGTCGACGACGTACCGGAACCCGGCCGCCTCCGCGGCGGCGATCCGGGGCAGATCGCCTTCCTGGACGGCGTACACCACGCGGCGGCATCGCGGGTCGGCCACGCTCACGGCGTCGACCAGCGCCAGGAGGAGTTCGGTCCCGGCCCCGTCCACCTGCAGTTCCACGTCGTGGGCGGCCACGGGGTAGGCGTCGCGGAGCCGCCCCGCGGCGCAGCGCTCCAGCCGGACACGAGCACCATGCAGGGCCGGGGGGAGGCCGGGCACGGGCGGCACCGTGATCATGTCAGCTGTCCTCCTCGACCATGCGCCGGATGGCGATCTTCTCCAGCTTGCCTGAGGCGTTGCGCGGCACGTTCCGCACGACCTTGAGCAGCCTGGGCAGCTTGTATCTGGCCAGGTGCGCGGAGGCGTACTCCCGGACGTCCTCCAGCGTGAGGGTCACGCCCTCAGCCGGGGCCAGCACCGCGACGACGGTCTCGCCCCACTGCTCGTCGGGCGCGCCGACGACGGCCACGTCCACGACGCCCGGCATGGTGGCCAGCACCCGCTCCACCTCGGCCGGGTAGACGTTCTCCCCACCACTGATGATCATGTCCTTGAGCCGGTCGACGATGTACACGCAGCCGTCCACGTCGAGGTAGCCGATGTCGCCGGAGTGGAACCAGCCTTCCTCGTCGAAGGCGGCGGCGGTGGCCTCGGGGTTCTCCCAGTAGCCGGGGGTGACGTTGGGGCCGCGGACCACGAGCTCCCCCGCCTCGCCCGGCTTCAGCGGCTGGTTGGTGTTCGCGTCGACCACGCGTACCTCGGTGTACGGCATCGGGATGCCGGCGGAGCCGGCCTTCGTCAGAGTGTGCTCGGCGGGCAGGTGGGTGGCGAACGGCGCGGTCTCGGTGAGCCCCCACGCCTGCTGCAGGAGCACGCCGTGCGCCGCGTACAGCTCGATGAGCGCGGGCGGCACCGGCGCGCCGGCCACCACGATGCAGCGCAGCGGGGTGAAGTCCATGTCGAAGACGCCCGGGACCCGGCTGAGCGCGGCGAACATCGCGGCCACGCCGAACATCGAGTTGATCCGGTACGTCGCCAGGTCGTCGAGGAACCCGACCGGGTCGAAGGCGCGGCGGACGAGCACGGTGCCGCCACGCACGAGGGCCCGCAACGCGAAGCTGTTGAGCGCCCCGATGTGGAACAGCGGCGCACCCGCGTACGTGACGTCGCCACGCCGGGTGTCGAGGACGAAGTCCACGTTGACGGCGTTCCACCAGGCGTTGCCGTGGGTGAGGATGACGCCCTTTGGGAGGCCGGTGGTGCCGGAGGTGAACATCAGGATCGCGGGGTCGTCGAAAGTCTTCGCGACCACCGACGGCGTCGGCGCGGCCGCGGCGATCGGGCCGGACCAGGGCTCCCATCCGGGGACGCCGAAGGTGGCAGGCACCGCCGCGTCGTCGTCCACCAGGAGGAACCGGGTCAGCGCGGTGCCGTCGCGGACGTTCTCGACGAGTGCGCGGTGCCCCTCCTCGCAGACGATCGTGCGGGCGCCGCTCTTGTCGAGCACCCGCTCCAGCTCCGGCGCGGCGAGCCGGAAGTTGACCGGGACGAAGATGGCGCCGATCCGGAACGCGGCCAGCATGGTGACGAGGAAGGAGGCGCTGTTGAGTCCGAGGTAGGCGACGCGGTCTCCGTCCGTAACGCCGCCGTCGGACAGGACGGTCGCCAGCCGGGCCGCCTTGTCGTCGAGCTGGGCGTAGGTGAGGTCGCCGTCCGGGTAGCGGATGACGACGACGTCGGCGTGGTAACGGGCGTTCCGCGCGACCGCCGAGGCGGGATTGACGTCGACCGGGGGGTGGGGGTGGGGCACGATCGGCTCCTCAGAGGTGGTCGCCGCCGGCGGCGCGGGCGAAACCCCGAACGCCGATGCCGCCGTCGGCAGAGATCGCGTGTCCGGTGATGGGACCGCTCTGCTCGCGGGCCGCGAGCAGGACGTACGGTGCGGTGAAGTCGCGCGGGTCGATGCTGGAGTCGTGCAGCGGGATCGGCGGGCTTTCCCGTCTTCTGGCGAACGACGCCGCGATCGAGCGGTCGCCGAGCGCCAGCGACTCGGGGCCGCGCAGGTCGGTGTTCATGCCGCCGCAGGCGACGCCGTTCACCCGTACCTTGGGGGCGAGCTCGTAGGCGAGCTCGCGCATGAGACCGAGGCAGGCGTGCTTGCTCGCGGTGTAGAGCGGGCCGCCGCCGTTGACATGGAACGACGCGTTGGACAGCGTCATGACAATGCTGCCGCGGGTCTTGACCAGCTCCGGCCAGGCGGCCTCCGCGGCCAGCAGGTAGCCCTTGACGTTGATGGAGAAGACCTCGTCGAAGGCGGAGTCGATCTCCTTGGCGGACAGGCGGGTGAGCTGGCGCTGGTAGTCCCACACGCCGGCGTTCGCGACGAGGGTATCGAGCTTGCCGAACCGCTCGACCGTCTCGGCGACGGCGGCGTGCAGCGCCTCGCCGTCGCGGACGTCGGCGGTGACGGCGTGCATCCTTGCCGGGTCGGGCGCGGCGCTGATGACCTCGTCGAGCTGGTGCGGGTCGCGGCCGAGGATGGTCACGGACGCGCCCTCGGCGAGGAAACGCTCGGCGACGGCACGGCCGATGCCGGAGCCGCCGCCGGTGATCAGGGCGGCGTACCCGTCGAGCCAGCCGCTCATGTCAGGAACCCGGTGACGAGGTCCTCGAACTCGCGCTGCCGCTCCAGCTGCACCCAGTGGCCGCAGCGGCCGAACACGTGCAGCTGCACGTCGCGGATCTGCTTGAGCATGAGCTGGGCGCCGTCGAGGGTGATCGTGCGGTCGTCGCGGCCCCACAGCAGCAGCGTCGGCGCCTTGATCTTGTGCAGGTCCTTCCACAGCGGGTCCATGCCGCCGCGCTTGGCGAAGGCGGCGTTGTAGCGGTGGTAGAAGGCGATGTGGCTCTCGTCGAGCGAGGCCTCGTAGCGGCTCCTGACGACGTCCTCGCCGAACTGCCGGTGGTCGAAGACCATGGTGCGGATGAACGCGGCCATCTTCTTCTCGCTCGGCCCGCCGCCGTTGTAGTAGCGGAACATCTCCTTCTGCCCCTCGGTGGGCGTGGGCCCGAACGGCAGCCACCCGCCGCCGGGGGCCATCAGCACCAGCCGGGTGACCCGGTCGGGGCGCTCCTGCGCCATCGCGATCGCGGCGGCGCCGCCCAGGCTGTTGCCCAGCAGGTGGAAGGTGCCGATGCCGAGGGCGTCGAGCGCCTGGAAGAGGGCGTCCACAGTGATCTCGGTGATGGACCGCTTGTCCAGGTCCTCCTCGGCAGGGCGGTAGCTGCCGCCGAAACCGGGCTGATCGGGCAGCACGACGCGGAAGTGGCGGGCCAGCGCGGGCAGGTTCTGGTGGTAGTTGCTGACGCCGGACGCGCCGGGGCCGCCGCCGTGCAGCATCACCAGGACCGGGCCCTCGCCGGTCTCGGCGACGGCGATGTCGCCGAGGGTGGTGGTCACTACGTGGTGTTTCACGGGGGGTTCCCCTCAGAAGAAGGTGGAGATGTTCTTCGCCAGCAGGATGTTCTGGTCGAGCAGGATGGTCCGGCGGGCGACCTTGAGGCCGTCCGGGGTGCGGCGCAGGAGGTCGGTGCGGCTGCCGGCGAAGACGTTCTCCTCGCGTTCCAGCCGGTTGCGGTAGACCAAGAACGCCGAGCGTACATGCAGGTCATCGGTAGTGAAGCCGGGGTGTTCGGCGGGGTCGACGTGCCGGACCATCACGTTCGTCACCAGGTGGCGGGTCCGCGAAGGCGGGTCCTCGGCCCAGGCCATGCCGGAGTCGAAGCGGCGGATGCGCCAGGCCAGGCTCTCCTTGCTCTCGTCGTAGTAGGCGGCCTCGCCGCGCGCGGCCACCGACAGGGCCTGCTGGCGGCGCAGCCGGTTGGTGCGCGTGGGCATCCAGTAGTCGAGGTCGTCGGCGAGCAGGTCCAGCCAGTCGGCGTAGCGGCCGGCGTCGAGGAGGCCGGCCTCCTCGTAGTAGAACTGCTCGACCTCGAAGTGGGTGTCGCGGTCGGCACGCAGCCCGGCCCGCGCGTCGGTGGCAGTGCTCACGGTTTCATTCGATCCCTTCTGGAGGGTGGAGTGGAACGGGGTGTGCCGCAGGGCGGCACGTCAGCCGCGCAGCAGCGTGCGCAGGTTCGCGGACGGGTCGGACAGCCGCGCCGGGTCGGCCGGGATCCGGCGGTCGATCATGCGGCGGGCGGCCCGCACGGCGGTGGAGTCGTCGACCGCCGCGGCCGCGACGACCAACCCGTCACGCAGGCCGAAGACGGAGAAGGACGGGTCGTCGAACGAGCCGCGGACGACGACCTCATCGGCCGTCTCCATGTGGCCGGCGACCTCGACGTGGCGACCGTGCCGGTCCGTCCAGAACCACGGCGCGGTGGGCGCGGGTGCGCCGGTGCCGAGGATGGTGGCCGCCGCGCGGGCGCCGTCGTGCTGGGCCGCCTCCCAGTGCTCGGCCCGCGGCCCTTGACGGGTCCGCGCGCCGTCGCCCACCGCGAGCACGGCCGGGTTCGAGGTGACCTGGCCGGCGTCCACGAGGACACCGCGATCGACGTCGAGTCCGGCCGACTCGGCGAGAGCGGTCTGCGGTGTCATGCCGACGCCGAGCACGACCGCGTCGAACGTCAGCGACAGCTCGGCCGCCGCCGCAGCCGCTCCGCCGTGCGGCCTGCCGATGCCCAGCGCGTCCGCGTCGAACACCCGCGACGGATCCGCTGCCGCGGCCGCTGGGCCGGAGAAGCGGGCCACGATGCCGTCCGGCCGCTCCTCGAACGCCTCGACGCCTGCGCGGACGGTGGCGATGCCACGCGTAGCGTGCAGCCCATGAAGCCAGGCCGCCAGGTCGGTGCCGAGCGCGGCGGCCAGCGGCGCGGCGACCGGGTCGGCCAGCACGACGTCGCCGCCCAGGTCGACGGCGGTCGAGGCGACCTCGGCGCCGATCAACCCGGCGCCGACGACCAGGATCCGAGCGCCGGGGGTCAGCACGGCACGCAGCCGGTCGGCGTCCTGCGCCGTTCGCAGCACGTGCACGTGGTCGCCGCCGACGCCGGGGATCGGCGGGCGGGCCGCGCCGCCGCCGGTGGCCAGCACCACTCGGTCGGCGCGCAGCAGCAGGCCGCTCGCCAATTCCACCACGCCATCAGCCGGGCGCAGGGCGGCGACCGTGGACTCGTTGATCAGCCGTACGCCCTGCTCGTCGTACCAGTGTGGGGGCTGCAGGGCGAGCTGCTTGAGTTCCCTCGACCCGGCCAGGTACTCCTTCGACAGCGGCGGGCGGTCGTACGGGAACTCGCCCGCGTCGACCAGCGTGAGATCGCCGTCGAAGCCGCCCGCGCGCAGGGCCGCGACGGTGCTGACGCCGGCGACGCCGCCGCCGACCACCACGACCCTCATGGCGCTTGGTTCGGGAAGAGGTAGACCTCCCCATCGCGGACCTCGACCCGGTGCGGGCAGGTGCTCTTGGTGGCGGGCAAGCCCTGGACCTCGCCGTCCTTCAGGCAGAACCTGCTGGAGTGCAGCGGGCACTCCACGTAGCCGTCCTCGACCCAGCCGTCGGCCAGCGAGGCGTCCTCGTGCGTGCAGGTGTCGTCGAGCGCCCACACGCTGCCGTCGGTGTCGCGCAGCAGCGCGATGTCGTCGGCGGTGCCGGTGATCGCCTTGTCGATGGCGAGGCCCTCGCCCTCGGGGATGTCGTCCAGCGCCGCGACCCGGATTCCCTGAGTCATTTGTCCTCCTCGTGCCAGGCCGGGGTGGTCATGAGCTCGCGCCAGCGCGCGTAGAAGGCCCGGCCGGCGGCGTCGCTGTAGAGCTCGCTCGTCGTGCCGGGGTGGCGGCCGTCCTCGCGCTCGGAGCCGAGGCCCATCTGGTAGTTGAGCGGCACGTTGTTGGTGATGAAGCCGTGCGAGACGGCCTGCACCTCGCTCCAGTTCTCGCCGTCGTCCTGCTCGAAGATGCCGCTCGGGCCGAACGTGCGCAGGTTGTACAGGCGTTGCGCCTCGCGGACCTCGTGCGGCATGGACTTGTCGACGATCGTCCACGCCCACACCTCCATCCGGTCCGGGCCTTTCGGGTGCCAGATCCGGATGGAGCCGTTGACCGGCAGATAGGAGAAGTTGGGGAAGACGGTGGCGTGCCCGTTGGTCAGCGGCCCCTCGACGCGGGCGTCGCCGAGGCGTTCGCGCAGCGCGTCGTAGTCCATCCACTGGTGCACGGTCTTGGCATCGAAGCGGTTCCTCGGGTGCACCGGAAAGCCGGCGCCGTGGCCGTTCCGGCCGGCGTACTGGCGGCCGGTGCGGTGCACGATCTCGTCCTTGGGGCCCTTGCCGGTGGGCGAGAGCAGCATGAGTGCCGAGGCGTGGCTCATGTTGACGTGGTACCAGTCGGTGGCGAACTGCTCGGCCGCCAGCTTCCAGTTGCCCTCCAGCACCCACTTGTGCACGCCGCCCACGACCACCGTGCCCTCGTCGTCGTGGTCGAGCATCGCGTCCATGTACCACGCCATGTCGCCGAGCGACTCGCGCAGCGGCACCGGGTCCGGACTCCAGGTGCCGAAGATCAGGCCGTGGTAGTTCTCGACGTGGGGCACCTCGACCAGGCCCCACTCCCCCGTGTCGAACGACTCGGGGTAGCCTGCCTTGTTCGGCACGCTGACCAGCTTGCCTTCGAGGTCGTACGACCAGCCGTGGTACGTGCAGGTGAAGTTGCGGGTGGCCCCGTAGTCGGCGCGGCAGACGCGGGCGCCCCGGTGCCGGCAGGAGTTGAGGTAGGCGCGGACCCGCCGGCTGCGGTCGAGGGTGACGATGACCGGGTCCTCGCCCATGTAGGTGGTGAAGAAGTCGCCGGGCTTGTGGAACTGGTCGGCGTGCGCGAGGAACAGCCAGCTCGGCGCGAACACGCGGCGCAGCTCCTGACGGTAGATCTGCTGGTCGGTGAAGATGGCACGATCCACCAGCCCGCCCTCGGCATCGACGAGCCCGGAGACGTCGATGGTCCGCGCCAGCTCGGCCGGGCGCCGCAGGGCCCCGCGCGGGGGTTCGATGGTCATGGGGCCAGGTAACAGCCACGGACGCCCCGCGTGCCAACCATCGTTCCGCACGGCGGCACACGTCATGGCGAGGGGCCGCCGACCGTCCGACAGCCTGCTGCCGTGTCGCCAGGCAGCGCTTCGGAAGCCGGCGGACTCACCGCCTGCGCAGCAGGCGGCCGGCGACCGTGGCGTTGAGGGCGGCGAGCGCGACAGCGAAGCCGAGCAGGGCGGCCTGGTCCGAGACGAATCGGGTGGCGACGCCGATGCCGAGGATCGGTATGGCCAGGCCGACGTACGCGGCCAGGAAGAGACCGGCCAGGGCCTCGCCGCGGGCATGGGCGGGGGCGAGGGACACGATCGTGGTGACCGCACCCTTGAACAGGATGCCCGCGCCCGCTCCGGCGACGATGCCCATGGTCAGGAACAGGGCGAGGTTCGCCAGCCAGACCCCGGCGGTGACACCGCTGATGCCCAGAGTCATCAGCAGCAGGCCAGTGGCAAGTTGGTGCCTGACCGTGATGCGGGCCAGCACCATCTGGGTGGTGGCCGCCGCACCGAACACGAGAAAGGCCACCAGGCCGGCCAGGGCCCGCGAGGGGTGGTGCAGAGTGACGGCGACGAAGCCGGGCGCCAGCGAGGTGAACAGGCCCAGCACGGAGAAGGCGGCGCCAGCGGCCGCGGAGGCGGCGAAGTAGGTGCTACGGGAAGCTCGCGGTACGGACACCCGCTGCGGTCGATAGGGCGGCCGCTCCCCGGCCGGTTCCACCGTCTCCGGCACGAGCGCCACGCCGACCGCGCTGATCAGCAGCAGGCCGAGAAAGACCAGATAGGGGGTGCGCAGCGGCTCGGAGACGTACTGGGCGAGTAACCCGGACACGAGCGGCCCCACGGCCAGGCCTCCCAGGTTGGCGGCGGTGGCGACCAGATCGGCGCGGACGCGAGAGGCGTTCGGGCGCGCGGCCAGATGCAGTTCCGCCAGGTGCGCCGTGGCCGTCGCCGTGATCAAACCTACGCCCAGCCCCGAGACCATCCTGGCCACGATCAGCAAGGGCAGCGACGTCGAGGACAGGAAGATCGCGGCCGAGACGACTTCCAGCGACACAGCCGGAAGCAGAACCCGTCGCCGTCCCAGCCAGTCGGAAACGTGGCCGGCGAGGAAGAGGCTGACGACCACGCCCAGCGCGTAGGCGGCGAACGCCACCGTGACAGTGAACGTGGACAAGTGGTCGTGCTGCTGGTACACCGCCCACAGCGGGGTCGGCGCGCCCGAGAAGGCCATGGACGTCAGGAAGGCGGCCGCGATCAGCCAGAATCCGGCCCCGTGCCCCACCGCCCGCGTCCCCGACGCGGGGCGCCGGGAGCCGGTGAAACGGTCCAGCGAGCTGACGAACATGAGCTGCTCCGATCGGCGAACGTTGTTGAATCCAACAATCACCCCCGGCATCGATCGTGTCCAACACACGTTAATGCTCGCATCAATCAGAAATAGTGATAGTTATGGCTTATGGAGCTGCGTCACCTCGAGTACTTCGTCACCGTGGCCGAGGAGCTGAACTTCACCCGAGCCGCTCGCCGCCTCCATGTGGCCCAGTCCGGCCTCTCCGCCGCCATCCGGAGCCTCGAACGCGAGGTGGGCCTCCTCTTGTTCGAACGCACATCCAAACACGTCGCACTCACCGACGCCGGCGTCGCCCTGCTGCCCGAGGCCCGCACCACACTGGACGCGGCGCAGGCCGCCCGCGACGCCGTCGACCAGGTGCGCGGCGGCCTGCGTGGCAGTCTGACGATCGGCACCCTGACCTCGCTGGACATCCTCGATCTGCCCGCGCTCATCGGGCGGTTCCATGCCGACCACCCCGGCGTCACCGTCAGTCTTCGGGCGGCGGCCCGAGGATCGGCCGACCTCGCCCAGTCCCTCGTGGAAGGCACCCTCGACGCCGCGTTCCTGTCCCTGCCCGGCCCCCCACCGGCAGGACTCGACCTGAGAGCGCTGGCCTCCGTCCCCATGCTGGCCGTGCTACCCGCCGACCACTCCCGCTCCCGGCAGGACGACGTCACGCTGGCCGACCTCGCGGACGAACCCTTCGTCGACTCACCCATCGGATACGGCAATCGCGCCCTCGTCGACCAGCGCATGGCCGCCGCACGCCTGCACCGCCACGTCCGCATCGAGGTCCACGACATACGCACTGCCGCCGACTTCGTCCGCCACGGTCTTGGCGTCGCCATCATGCCGTCGTACGCCGTCCCGTCCGGCGACCCGCACCTGAAGGTGCTACCCCTGGCAGACAGCTCCCTGCGCTGGGAGCTGTCCATCGCCACCCCCGCGCACCGCCGCCGCAGCGCCGCGCTCCGGGCACTGCTCCGCCTGGTCGGCACCCACGTCCACGTGCCAGAGGACCATTGACGCCACCAGGCCGGGGGCACCTCTCCCGGGCTCGTTCCACAGGTCGTTCCGTACGGCGGCACACGCGCTGTCGGAAGGCGGCGATCGTCGGACAGCGTTGAGCCATGCTTGCCGCCACCGCCGTCTCCCAGAGCGCGACCGACCCGCTGGCCGGGCTCGTCCTGGGTGACGTACCAAGGCCCGAACCCCGGCCCGGCTGGTCGATCGTCCGGGTCGTCTCGTCCTCGCTCAACATGCATGACCTGTGGACGCTGCGCGGCGTCGGCCACCCGCCCGACCGGCTGCCGATCATCCTCGGCTGCGACGCCGCCGGGTACGACCAGGACGGCAACGAGGTCATCGTGCACCCCGTCATCGCCGACCCGGACGCCGGCCGGGGCGACGAGACCCTCGACCCGAACCGGGCCCTGCTGTCCGAGCAGCACGACGGCGCCTTCGCCGAGTACCTGACGGTGCCGGCCCGCAACCTGATCCCCAAGCCGTCGTGGTTGTCGTTCGACGAGGCCGCGTGCCTGCCGGTCGCCTGGACGACGGCGTACCGGATGTTGTTCACCCAGGCGCGGATCACCGCCGGCGACCGGGTGCTGGTGCAGGGCGCGGGCGGCGGCGTCGCCTCGGCCGCGATCAAGCTGGCCGTCGCCGCCGGTGCCGTCGTGTACGCCACCAGCCGCAGCGAGGACAAGCGGATCCAGGCTCTCGCCTGGGGAGCCCGCGCCGCGGTGCCGACCGGCGAGCGGCTGCCCGAGCGGGTGGACGTCGTCATCGAGACAGTCGGCGAGGCGACCTGGTCGCACTCGCTGAAGTCGCTGCGTCCCGGCGGCACGATCGTCATCGCGGGCGCGACCAGCGGCACGAACCCGCCCGCCGACCTCGGCCGGATCTTCTACCTGCAGCAGCGCATCCTCGGCTCCACCGGCTGCACCCGCAGCGAGCTCGTCGCCCTGCTCAAGATGATGGACGCCACGGGCCTGCGTCCGGTGATCGACCGCACGCTGCCGCTCGACGAGATCCACAAGGGCTTCCAGCTCATGATCGACGGGCGGCTCACCGGCAAGCTCGTCATTAAGGAGATCGCCTCATGAAAGCCGCAGCCGTCGGCTTGTCCCATTCGCCTCTCATCGGCAAGAACGACCCCGCGCCCGAGGTCGTCGCGGCCGTGGACGCCGCCGTGAACGAGGCCCGGGCCTTCGTCCGCGCGTTCGACCCCGAGCTGGTCGTGCTGTACGCCCCCGACCACTACAACGGCTTCTTCTACAAGGAGATGCCGCCCTTCTGCCTGGCCACCGAGGCGAACGCGGTCGGCGACTTCGGCTCGGCCGCGGGAGCGCTGTCGGTGGACACCGAGGCCGCCCGCGCCATCGCGCGCGGTGTGCTGGACCGCGGCGTCGACCTGACGATCTCGGCGCGGATGACCGTGGACCACGGGTTCGTGCAGCCGCTGGAGGTGCTGTTCGGCGGCATCGCGAACGTGCCTGTCGTGCCCGTCTTCGTCAACGGGGTGGCCACCCCGCTCGGCCCGGTCAGCCGCATCCGCGCCCTCGGCACCGCGATCGGCGAGGCCGCCGCCGGGCTGGACCGGCGGGTGCTGTTCCTCAGCTCCGGCGGGCTCTCCCACGATCCGCCCGTCCCGGTGCTCGACGGCGCTCCGCCGCGGGTGGCCGACGCCCTCATCGAGGGCCACCCGCCCACTCCAGAGCAGCGCGCCCGGGGCGAGCAGCGCGTGATCCAGGCAGGCCGGGACTACGCCGCCGGCTCCACCGCGATGATCCCCATCAACCCGAACTGGGACAACCTCGTCCTGGACACGCTCGCGAGCGGCCGCCTCGAGGACGTGGACGGCTGGAGCGTGGAGTGGATGGGCGCCGAGGGCGGCGGCTCCGCGCACGAGGTGCGCACGTGGATCGCCGCCTTCGCCTCGCTCGCGGCCACCGCCAAGTACCGGATGACCTCCCGCTTCTACCGCGCCATCCCCGAGTGGATCGCCGGCTTCGCAGTGGCGACGGCGGCACCGGAGGCGACCCGATGACCGCCATCGACGAGGCCGTGGACCGGCTGGCAGACGCGGCTCTCACCGGCAAGCCGTGCCGGCCGGTCCGCGGCCTCATCACCGACGTCGCGGCCGCCTACGAGGTGCAGCGCCGCCTCAACGCCCGCCGCACCGCACCGGTGACGGGCCGCAAGATCGGCCTCACCTCCCCCGCCGTGCAGCGGCAGCTCGGTGTGGACCAGCCGGACTTCGGCGTGTTGTTCGCCGACATGGAAGTGTCCGGCACGGCTCCTCTGGAACACCTCCTGCAACCGAAGGTCGAGGCCGAGATCGCCTTCGTCCTGGCCTCCGACCTCTCCGAGGACCTCGACCTGGCGGCCGTCCGGGCGGCAGTGGACTACGCGACCCCTGCTCTGGAGATCGTGGACAGTCGCATCGCGAACTGGGACATCACCATCGTCGACACCGTGGCCGACAACGCCTCCAGCGGGCTGTATGTCCTGGGCGCCGAGCGGCTGCCGCTGAGCGCGTTCGAACCGGTCGAAGCCACCATGCGCATGTATGCCGACGGCCAGATCGTTTCTGAGGGCAACGGGGCCGCCTGCCTCGGCGACCCCCTTAACGCGCTGCTGTGGCTCGCCCGCACCGCCCGCGACTTCGGCGACCCGCTCCGGGCAGGCCAGGTGATCCTTTCCGGCGCCCTGGGACCGATGGTCCCCGTCTCCCCCGGCGTCACCGTACGTGCCGAAATTTCCGGACTCGGCGCGGTGGCCGTGACCTTCAAGGACCCGTCATGAACAAGACCAAGGTGGCCGTGATCGGCTCCGGCAACATCGGCACCGACCTGATGATCAAGATCCTCCGGCTCTCGGGAACCCTGGAAATGGGGGCGATGATCGGCATCGACCCCGACTCCGACGGCCTGGCCCGCGCCCGCCGGCTCAAGGTCCCCGCCACCCACGACGGCGTGGACGGCTTCATCGCCATGGACGGCTTCGCCGACATCGACATCATCTTCGACGCCACCTCCGCCAAGGCGCACATCGGCAACGCCGCCAAGCTGGAACCCCACGGCAAGACCCTCATCGACCTCACCCCCGCCGCGATCGGCCCGTTCGTCGTCCCTCCGGTGAACCTCGACTCCCACCTCGGCGCACGCAACGTCAACATGGTCACCTGCGGCGGCCAGGCCACCATCCCGATCGTGCACGCGGTCTCCCGCATCACCCCCGTGGCTTACGCCGAGATCGTCGCCTCCATCGCCTCCAAGTCGGCCGGCCCCGGCACCCGCGCCAACATCGACGAGTTCACCGAGACCACGGCCGCCGCCATCGAATCGGTCGGCGGCGCCGCCCGCGGCAAGGCGATCATCGTCCTCAACCCCGCCGACCCGCCGCTCATCATGCGCGACACCGTCTTCTGCCTGATCGGCGACGCCGACCACGACGCCATCCGGACGTCCATCGAGGAGATGGTCGCCGAGGTCGCCAAGTACGTCCCCGGCTATCGCCTCAAGCAGGACGTGCAGTTCACCCCCATCGACGAGCCGGTCACCACGCTGACCCCCGAGCCGGTCACCACCCGCGTGTCGGTGTTCCTCGAAGTCGAAGGGGCGGCCCACTACCTGCCCGCCTACGCCGGCAACCTCGACATCATGACCTCGGCCGCCCTGCGCGTCGCCGAGCGCATCGCAGGAGCCACCGCATGAACCTCTACATCCAGGACGTCACCCTCCGGGACGGCATGCACGCCGTACGGCACCGCATCACCCCGCACGATGTGGGCCGCATCGTCGCCGCCCTGGACGCCGCCGGGGTGGACGCCATCGAGGTCGCCCACGGCGACGGCCTGGCCGGCGCCTCGGTCAACTACGGCCCCGGCAGCAACACCGACTGGGAATGGATCGAGGCCGCCGCCGAGGCGGTGAACCGGGCCACGCTCACCACCCTCCTGCTGCCCGGCATCGGCACCATCGCCGAGCTCAAGCGCGCCTACTCCCTCGACGTGCGCTCCATCCGCATCGCCACCCACTGCACCGAAGCCGACGTCGCCGCCCAGCACATCACCACCGCCCGCGAGATCGGCATGGACGTCGCCGGCTTCCTCATGCTCAGCCACATGGCGCCCCCTGCCGAGCTGGCCAAGCAGGCCAAGCTCATGGAGTCGTACGGCGCCCACTGCGTTTACGTCACCGACTCCGGCGGCCGCCTCACCATGGACGGCGTCCGCGACCGCGTCCGCGCCTACCGTGATGTCCTCGACCCCGGCACCCAGCTCGGCATCCACGCCCACCAGAACCTCTCGCTCGCCGTGGCCAACTCCGTCGTCGCCGTTGAAGAGGGCGTCACCCGCGTCGACGCCTCCCTGGCCGGCCATGGCGCGGGTGCCGGCAACTGCCCCATCGAACCCTTCATCGCCGTCGCCAGCCTCAACAACTGGACACACGGCTGCGACCTGTTCGCCCTCCAGGACGCCGCCGACGACCTCGTCCGCCCGTTGCAGGACCGCCCGGTCCAGGTGGACCGCGAGACCCTCACCCTCGGCTACGCCGGCGCGTACTCCAGCTTCCTGCGCCATGCCGAGGCCGCCTCCCGGCAGTACGGCATCGACGTACGGACCATCCTGCTCGAAGTGGGCCGGCGCCGCCTCGTCGGCGGCCAGGAGGACATGATCGTCGACATCGCCCTCGACCTGCTCAACGCCTGAACACGTGGCTTCCAAGTCGCTCACAAGTATGGGGGCCTATCTCTAGGAGTGTCCGATTCACGTTCCATTCCCGGAGTCCCCTCATGCGTTTGCTCACCCTTCTCACCGCCGTCCTCCTCCCGCTGGGCGTGGCCGCCCCCGCCGCGGCCACGCCGGCCATCTGGAAGTGGCGCACCGTCCACTCCGCCGACGGCATGGCCAGCGCCTGGGGCAAGGTGGCCATCAGCCAGTTCGGCTATGTCGTGTACGGCAACCTGGAGGACACCCGCGGCAAGGGCTGTGCCTGGGCCGTGCTGCGAGCCCAGGACGCCCGCAACGGGCGCTGGAAGGTCTACGGCTTCTACAACTGCACGCCCGGCACCGGGACCTTCCGCAAGAACTACGGCAGCGTCCTGCAGATCAAGGTCCAGGTCTGCCGCGGCAACTCCAAGCGCCCCACCGGCGAATGCTCGAAGCAGAAGACCATCATGACCCAGGGCGGGTAGGCCCGCCTACTCCGCCGCCCGGCAAGCGAAGGCGTAGCGCTGCCTGTCGGGGCGGTAGGTGGAGCCCACGACCGCGAGCCCGGTCTCGGTGAGCTGGGTCTCCAGATCGGCTGGGGTGAACGGCTGGAAGTCGATGGGATGGCGGCGGTGCGTGACGCTCCCGTCCGGGTGCTCCAGCAAGAACAGCAGCTCCGCCAGGCATGGCTCGCCGAACCGCTCGGGGATGTTCCAGACGTACACGCAGCAGGCCCGGACCCCGTCGCGCTCGCGTACCCGGTCAGCGGCCACGATCCGGGGCCGTTCCCGATAGAGCAGCTCCCAGTTGCGGGAGTCGACGATCAGCATGCCATTGGGCGCCAGCATCTGGTGCATCGCCGACAACGCCGAGACCATGGCCTTGTGCGAGCCGGCGTGCACCAGGGAATTGCCGAGGCACAGAATCAGCTCGTACGTCCCGGTCACGACGGCGGGCAGGTGCTCCCATCGGGCGACGAGCACCTCCACCTCGGCGGGCAACCGCCGCCTGGCCTCGGCCACCATGGCCGGGCCGGCATCCGTGGCGGTCACCTGGAACCCCGCGTGCGCCAGCACCATGGCGTCCGTCCCGATACCGCACGCGCAGTCCAGCACCCGCGCGGAGCGCTCGGTCGCCGACCGCATCACCGCCATCGGCCGCGCCCGCTGTTACCTTCAACTACCACACCGGTTTCGAAGGCTTCGGCGGCCACCTGCCCGGCGTTCCCGGCAACCGGGGCCTGCTGGACCAGCTCGCCGCGCTCGCCTGGGTCCAGGACAACATCTCCGCTTTCGGCGGTGACCCCGGCAACGTCACCGTTCTCGGTCAGTCGGCGAGCGCCACCTCCGCCGCCCTGCTCGCCGCGGCGCCGGCCTGTTCGGGCGGTGCGTCCTGCAAAGCCTGCCTGCCGGGTACCTGACCGTGGCTGATGCCCGGCAGGTCACCGAGCGGCTCCCGGCGGGCACTGGTGCCGCCTCCACCAGGGACGATCTGGCCGCACTGCCCCCGCAGGTCCTGCTCGAGGTGCCGGACGTCCGGCTTACGGGCGGGCGCCCCGGCGGCGCGTACGCCCCGGGTCATCGACGGGAAACTGGTCACCGCGCCGCCCTGGCAGGCCCTCCGCGACGGGAGGGCCCGTCACATCGGCCTCCTCTGCGGTTTCACCCACGAGGAATACCGCGGCTCGGCCCCCGCCGGGATCGATCTGAAGTCGGCCGCCGCGGGACTCGGACTCGACCCCAAGGCCGCCGTCGCCCATCGTGCCGCCTACCCGGATGCCTCCACAGCCGAGGTGGTGACCACGCTCATGTCCGACGCCCTGGTACGCATGCTCACTACCATGACCGCCGAGGCTCACGCCCGGTCAGGGTGCCGCACCTGGTTGTACGACTTCGCCTGGCAAGGACCGGTCGGCGCAACCCATGGCATAGATATCCCATTCGTCTTCGGCCTCCCGAAACCCGATATGCCGTCCGCTCTCTCGGGAGCCCCCCAGCGGGGCTTCTCACAGGCCCGCCTCTTCGCCCGCCGCCCTGCCGGATAGGCCGGATGCGCGCCTCATGAGAGTAGGCTTTTAGCGCTGCCTATCGTGCATAAGCGTCCGTAAGCCATCATTCTGCTGAGCATCCTTCTTGGGGAAGGTACGTGTGCCCAGTCTCAGTCCTCTGCGGCCGACCGACCCGCGCCAGGTGGGTCCTTACCGGCTGACGGGCTATCTGGGCGCGGGCGGCCAGGGCACCGTGTACGTCGGCGAGTCGCCCGGGGGCCAGGTCGTTGCGATCAAGGTGCTGCACGCCCGGCTGTCGGAGGAACCCGAGGCCCGTGAGCGGTTCCTCCAGGAGATCGCCGCGACCCGGCAAGTGCGGCAGTTCTGCACGGCCCGGGTGCTGGACGCCGACACCAGCGGGGACCAGCCGTACGTGGTCAGCCAGTACGTCGAGGGCATCTCGCTGAGCCGGCTCATCGCCACGCAGGGAGTCCGCGACCCCGACACGCTGGAGCGGCTGGCGGTCGCCACCGTCACTGCGCTGGTGGCCATCCACCAGGCCGGAATCGTGCACCGCGACTTCAAGCCCAGCAACGTCGTGTGCGGTCCTGACGGGCCCCGGGTGATCGACTTCGGGCTGGCGCGCGCCCTGGACTCCACGGTCGCCGAGAGCAGCGAGATCCTCGGAACGCCGGCTTACATGGCGCCGGAGCAGTTCAGCGCCGGTGTGGTGACGGCGGCGTCGGACATGTTCAGCTGGGCAGCCACCATGGCCTACGCGGCGAGCGGGCGACCGCCGTTCGGGAACGACAGCATCCCGGCCATCTTCCAGCGCATACTCAACGAGGAGCCGGACCTCACCGGGCTCACCGAGCCGGTGAGGTCACTGGTGGTGGCGTGCCTGGACAAGAGTCCCGCGGCCCGGCCGTCGGCAACCGACGTGCTGTTCAACCTGCTCGGCCACGGCGTGCCCAATCCCGCGCGGGAGGCGGCGGGCCAGGAATCCCTCTTCTCAGTCGGGACGCGGCCGCAGGAGAGCGGTGGCGAGGGTGCCGCGTCCCAGACGGGCGCACCACCGCTCTCGGGATCGTCCTCACTGCCCGGCTTGTCCTCGCAGTCGGGTCCGTCGTCGCAGTGGGTTCCGCCGTCACCGTCGGGTCCGTCGTCGCAGTCCGGTCCCACCTCGCTTTCGCGTCCGTCCCTGGTCTCGGGCGGGGCGTCGCTCCCTGATGCGGGGATGGTCTCGGCGACGGAATCGCTGGTGGGTCCGCGCGTTCGCGCCGGTCTCAGGTCGCGGCGCACCCTGGTCGCCGCGTCCCTCGGGCTGGTGGCCGCCGGGGCCGTCGCCACGGGCGCTTACTTCGCCTTGGCCACGGCGGCGACGCCCACGGTCGTGACGCGACCCACCGTTGTCCCGGGGCCTACGACGCCGGTGATCCAACCGGAGGTGACCCGGACCCTCTCCCAGGAACCCTCATACGCGGTCGCATACAGCCCGGACGGGAAGACATTCGCGACCGGCGGCGCCGATGGGACCGTGCGGCTGTGGGACGCCGCCACCCGCCGCGTCACGGCCTCGCTCGACGGCCACACCAAGGGCGTCCACGCGGTGGCGTTCAGCCCGGAAGGCAAGACGCTCGCGACGGGGAGCGACGACGGGACCGTACGGCTGTGGAGCCTGCCCTCGGGGCGCGGCAGGGGCACGCTCACCGGCCACACCGGAGGGGTCGGGTCGGTGGCGTTCAGCCCCGACGGCAAGACCGTGGCCAGCGCCAGCCGCGACCGGACCGTGCGGTTGTGGAACGCCGCAACCGGCGACGGCACCGCGATCCTCAACGGTCACACCGACTGGGTGGACTCGGTGGCGTTCAGCCCCGACGGTGCCATGATCGCCACGGGCAGCCACGACCGGACCGTACGGCTCTGGCATCCGGCGACCGGCGAAGGCACCGCCGTGCTCTCCGGCCACCGCTACTGGGTCTTCTCGGTGGCCTTCAGCCCGGACGGGAAGACCCTGGCGAGCGCGAGCGCCGACCGCACCGTCCGGCTGTGGGACGTCGCCGCCCGCAAGGAGCGAACCGTGCTCGCCGGTCACCGGGGCTGGGCCTCCGCGGTCGCCTTCAGCCCGGACGGGAAGACGCTGGCCAGCGGCGGCTATGACCGCAAGGTACGGCTGTGGGACGCGGCGAGCGGACGCGGCACCGGCGAGCTGGACGGGCCTGCCGACTGGGTCTACTCGGTGGCGTTCAGCCGGGACGGCACGACCGTCACCGGGGTTGCGGGTGACGGCACGCTGAGAGTGTGGGGCACGCGCTAGGGAGTGCCGGTCTCGTCCGACGACAGCGGGCGCCGCCAGACGGTCGGCTCGTCGCCCTGGCCGGTGGCCGTGGAACCCACGCCGACGAGCTCGCCGTCCACCGTGGTGAACGCTGTCAGCCGCTGGTCGCCCGGGCCGGACATGCCGGTGCCGCGCGGCTGCTCGGGCTTCCAGGAGCGCCCGTCTGCCGAGGTCCAGATGACCACGTCGCCGGGCCTGCCCACGGTGCCGGCCACCACGAAGCCCCGCGGGGTCGCGGCCATGGCGGTGACGCTGGACTGCTCGCCGGCCACCACCGGCAGAGAGATCGGCTGCCAGCTCCGGCCGCCGTCGACCGACACGTACCCGAACGCGGCCGTGCCCGTGCCGTTGCCGGTGACGGCCGTACCGGCGGTCACCAGGACGTCGTCGTGGGAGGCGATGTGGGGCAGCCAGCCCTCGTTGACGCCGGCCGGGATCGGCAGGCGTACCAGCGACCACTTGCGGCCGTCCGGCGAGATCCACACAGTGGGGCGGCGGACGAAGACGCCACCGTAGGCGTCGGGGTCGGTCACGCCGCCTGCGGCGACGAAGCCGAACATGCCGTTGGTCACGGAGTGCATCCACCGCCTGGTCGTCGGCGTGCCGACGAGGTTGTCCTCGCCCGCCGGGATGCCGCGCTCCCAGGTCTTGAGGTCCGGCGACCACCAGGTGCCCGCGCCGAAGCCGTCCTCGCCCACGATCACGTAGCCGTCCGGGCCGGCAGCGGCACCGCGGGCGATCAGCGGGTTCGTGCCGTTGGGCTGGAACGCCGCCGCGCCGTCGGCCCGCCGCCAGCTCTCGCCGTCCGCCGAGGTGACGACCAGGGGGCGACCGGGCGTCCGGCCGCTGGACCCGACCGCCAGCCAGCCGGCGAAGCCGGGCGTGACGCCGGTCAGCCGCTGCCTCCCTTGGCCGGCCAGGGCCTTCTCCTTGTCCTGGACGCGCCGCCAGGTGGCCCCGTCCGCAGAGGTCCAGACGGTGGCCTCCCCATTGGCACCGCCGACTGCGACCACCCGGCCGTCGGCCGTCCCGAGCGCGTCCACGACCTTGCCGCTCCCGGTGGTGCTCGGGATGCCGGTGGGGACGTCCTTCCCTGCCTTGTCGCGTACCGCGAGCAGGGCGCCCGTGCCACCGTGGGCCGTGTCGGCGCCCACCACGACGGTGTTGTCCGCGGCCGCGGCGGCGTCACGCACCTCGGCGCCGTCGGCCGTCGTGCCGGCGGGTTGCCAGGAGCGGCCGTCCGTGCTGCGGACCAGCTGGATCCCGCTGTCGGTCCCGATCGCGGCGACCGCGGCCTGGGAGGTGGCGGTCAGCCGTAACAGGCGCCGGAAGCCCGGCACGTCGATCTTCGCCGCCGTCGTCCAGCGCACGCCGTCGGGCGAGGTGTAGGTGGTGGCGCGGGAGCCGTCCTGGCGCACCGCGAGCATGGTCGTCGCGGTCGCGGCGAAGGCCAGCTCCGGCTTGCGCGACTTGCCCGGGACGGCGAACGCCTGCCAGGTGTTGCCGGCGTCGGTCGAGCGCCAGGTGACGTCGTACGGCTTGATGGAGCTCTCGCCGCGGACGACGATGGCGTTCTTGACGCTCGCCACGTCGGTGAGGGCAAGGGTGCCGCCGGTCGGCGGGTGGAGCCGCCAGCCGGCCCGGCGTTCCCAGCTCCGGCCGTCGCGGGACAGCCACACCACCGGGGAGGCGTCGGTGAAGTCGCCCTTGTCCGAGGTCTGCCCCACGGCGGTGAAGCCGTTTCCGGTCCACGCGACGTCGGCGACCCGGTCGCGCGGGCCGAAGGCGAGGCTGGCGGTGGCGTCGGGCTGACGGGTCCAGGCCGCGCCGTCGGGGCTCGTCCAGACGACGGTGCCGCCGACGCGGTCGCCAAGCGCGAGCCAGCCGCCGGGGCCCGCGGCGAGGTGGCGGGGGATCTCGCCGGCGACGGGCGGCTCGCCCTTCGCGGTCCGCACCTGGGCGCGGGCGAAGGTGCGGCCCGCGTCCTTGGACAGGAAGAACCCGGTCCGGTAGCCGGAGTCGGCGTCCTCGCCGCCCGCGATCACCACCGTGGCGCCCATGGCGGCGACGCCGTTGAGCTCCAGCTGCCGGCCGTCGCCGCTGCCGGCCGGACCCGCCGCGAACAGGTTGCCGGCCAGCTCCGCGGCCGCCGGCTCGTCGCTCTGACGGGAGGCCACCACCACACCGCCCGCCACGATGATCGCGAACGTGACGGAGGCGCCGCCGATCAGCAGCGAACGGAAGCGTCGCTTCTGCCGACCCGGAGGCATCGGGTCGGTCGCCGGGTAGCCGACGTCGGGGTCGGTCAGCTCTGTGGTCGGTGGCAAGGATGGTAGCGACGGTTGAGAGAACGGTAACGAGGGCTGGGAGACCCGTTCGTCCGGCGGCAGCGAGGGTTGGGAGAAGCGTTCGACCGGCGGTGACGACGGCTGGGACAACCGTTCGTTCGGTGGCAGTGACGGCTGGGAGAGCCGCTCGTTCACCTGCTCGGGGGAACCGTCCGGATCACCCGTCTCGCTTCGCCAGCCACCTCCGGTCACCGCAGCCTCTCCCTTTGGTATTCTCCGGCCAGGACGGAGCCCCTCGCCGGAAGTCATTATTTATGGGAAGCGCGACGAAACGAAGTCCGAGCGCGAGTCGGCCCGATGACGGCGGCTGACGGCGCGGCCCGTTCCCGCACCTGGATCCTCGCCGCGGCGATCTGCGCCACTGTGGTCGCGGCCAGCGCGGCAGGGGTGCGCACCATTGGCGAGACGTCTTCGGACGGGGCTCGGAACGGGGGGGCGACGCCGCCGCCCGCACAGTCGATCGAGCCTCCGCCGCTGGCGCTGCCCGAGGCCTCCTGGAAACTGAGCTGGTCCGACGAGTTCAACGGGCGTGGCCGGTCCGCCAAGTGGACCGCCCTGTCCGGCACGAGCTGGTCCAACCGGAAGGCGCTGCACTACTACACCCCCGCGAACGCGGTGCAGGACGGCTCCGGCCGCCTGGTCATCTCCGCCCGACGGGCGCGGGCCGTGGACCGGCCGGCCTGCTGGTACGGCCCATGCGACTACAGCTCCGCCCGGCTGGAGACCAGGAGGACCTTCAACCAGGCGTACGGGCGGTTCACCGCGCGTATCAAGCTGCCGCTCGGCAAGGGGCTGTGGCCGGCCTTCTGGCTCAAGCGCAGCGACGCCGGCCGCTCCGGCTCCACGACGTACGGCGAGATCGACATCATGGAGAACCGCGGCCACGAGACCCATCTCGTCAGGGCCTACACCCACTCCAAGGGCCGCAAGGGCGGCGGCCAGATCACCCTGCCGGAGCGGCTGGACGCCGGTTTCCACGTGTACGGCGTCGACTGGACGCCCCAGAGCATCACCTGGTGGGTGGACGGCAAGCCGTACGCCCAATACCCGCGCTATCCCGGCTGGCCGTTCGACAAGCCCTTCTACCTGATCCTCAACCTGCAGGTGGGCGGCAGCTGGGTGGGAAACCCGAACACCACGACCCGCTTCCCGGCGCGGATGGTGGTCGACTGGGTGCGGGTGTACCGCCAGCGCTAAGCCCACCCTTCGCCGCAAGCGCCGAAATTTACGGCATATCCACTTGGAACGGTCCTTAATAACGTTTGTACCGTTGTGACTCGTCATTCTGGGCGGCCGCCCCTTCCGGCACATTAGGATCAAGCGTCCCCATCAGCATCGTGGTGAAGTCACGCCGTAAATGACGCGATTATTTCCCCGTTTCACCTCTTTAACGACTGCCGCCCTGCTCGGCGCGGTCGTCGTGGCCGCGCTCGGCGCGCAGACCGAGCAGGGGCGCCACCTGCTCCTCACGGCCGGGCTGGCCGGCGCGCCCGCCGGGTACACCGAGCTGGCGTTCGCCGCTCCCCAGGCGCTGCCGGCCCGATTGCCCGCCACGTCGTTCCTGGTCCCGCCCTCCTTCACCATCCGCAATGTCACCGGGCGGCAGCGCGAGTACGGCTGGTCGGTACGCCTGACCGAGTCCGGCAGGACCCGTACCGTCGCCAGCGGGCGCGTGACCCTGGCCGACGGGCAGCCGGTGACGATCACGCCGCCCACGAAGGCGCTGTGCGAGCCCGGCCCGATCACCCTCGGGGTCCTGCTGGAAGGCGGCGAGGCCATCGCGTTCCGCGCCGCCTGCTCCGCGGACATCGACGAGGGGTAGGCGCGTGCCCAGACGGCCCGTGGTGGCGCTGGTCACCGATGCCATCCACCCGTACAGCTTCGGCGGCAGGGAGATCCGCTACCACGAGTTGTACGCGCACCTTACGCCGCACGCCGACCTCCACGTGTTCACCATGCGCTGGTGGCACGGCCCCCGGGTGCGCACCGAGGGCGGCGTCACGTTCCACGCCATCTCCCCGCTGCTGCCGATGTACCGGCACGGCGTCCGCTCCACCTGGCAGGCGCTGGTGTTCGCGGTGGCCTGCCTCAGGCTGCTGCGGCATCGGTTCGACGTGCTCAACGTCGACCAGATCCCGTTCCTGCACCTGCTGACGCTGCGCCTGGTCGCCACGCTGCGCCGCAAACCGCTGATCGCGACCTGGCACGAGGTGTGGGGCCCGGAGTACTGGCGCTACAGCATGCGCACCGGCTGGCGGCCCGCGTGGTGGATCGAGCGGCTGGCGATGCGGGCGCCCGATCGCATCATCGCCGTCTCCCCGGAGACGGCCCGGCGGCTGCGAGCCGAGCTCGGCGAGCGGGCCCCGATCACGATCGCACCCAACGGGGTCGACCTCGACAGGGTGAACCAGTCCACACCGCACGGGCAGCGCACCGACCTGGTCGTGGTGAGCAGGCTGATGCGGCACAAGGGCCTGGACCTGCTGCTGGCCGCCGTCGCGCGGCTGCGGGAGCGCGGCCGCGCGGTCACCTGCCGGATCATCGGCGACGGCCCGGAACGCGACGCTCTGCGCGAGGAGGCCGAACGGCTCGGCATCGCGCACGCCGTGGAGTTCCGGCACGACGTCAGCGAGCAGAAGGACGTGTACTCGCTGGTCAAGGCGGGACGGGTGTTCGCCTTCCCGTCCACCAGGGAGGGGTTCGGCATCGCCGTGCTGGAGGCGATCGCCTGCGGCGTGCCGGTGGTGACCACCTCGGCCAGGGACAACCTGGCCCAGCACCTGGTGCGTCACAGCCGGCGGGGCATCGTCTGCGACCACACGCTGGACGCGTTCGCCGGAGCCCTGGCCGACGCCCTCGACGGGCCCGCGGACGACGCGCCGGCGGAGCCGTGGGTCGGCGAGTACGCCCTGGACTCGATCGCCTCGCACGTGGTGAAGGCGATGCTGCCGTGAGGATCCTCTACGTCAGCCCCTACCCGCCGGCCCGGGACGGCATCGGGACCTACACCCACGTGCTCGCCCGCGCCGTGCGCGACCGCGACCACGAGGTCGCGGTGGTCGCCGCCCGCCCGCATCCGGACGCGCCCGAGGAGGTCATCGGCGCATTGGGCGGCGGGGTGGCACCGCTGCGTGCGGCCGTGGCCCGGTTCCGGCCGGACGTGGTGCACGTGCAGTTCGCGGTGCCCGCGTTCGGCGCTCGTACCCTGGCCGTGGCGCGCTGGCTGGCCGACCCCGGGGTTCCCGCGGTGGCCACGCTGCACGAGGTCAACCGCGACACGGCGCTGCTGCGTGGGCCCGGGAGGGTGCTGTACCGGCACGTCGCGCGGGGCTGCGACCGGCTCATCGTGCACACGCGGGCGGCGCTGGACACGCTCGGCGCCCTCGGGCTCGACGACGACGCCACGGTGGTCCCGCACTTCTCCGCGCCGCCGCCGCCCGCGACCGGCACCGCCGCCGGCCTGCGGGCCCGTTTCGGGCTGGGCGACGCCCGCGTGCTCCTGGCCTTCGGCCACATCCATGTCAGCAAGGGGCTCGACGACCTGGTGCGGGCACTGGCGACACTGCCGCCCGCGACGCTGGGCGAGGTGCGGGTCGTGGTCGCGGGCGCGGTACGGCGGCGGCACGGCCCCTTCCGAGTGTTCGAGGCGCGTGACCACCTGCACAAGGCGAAGGTGGGCCGCCTGGCGCGCCGGCACGGGCTGCGCGACCGGCTGGTGTTCACCGGGTACGTGCCGGACGGCGACATCGCGGCCTGGTTCGCCGCGGCGGAGGCCGTCGTGCTGCCCTACCGCGACGCCGAGCAGAGCGGGGTGGCCAACCTGGCCCGCGCCTTCGGCGTACCGGTGATCGCGACCACCGCGGGCGGGCTGGCCGAGCTGTTCGAGGGCTCCCCGTGGGCGGTCCCCCCTGGCGCCCCTGACCGGCTGGCGGCGGCGATCGCCGACCTCCTCGTGACCGGTCCGGAGAGAGGCGGCGTCCCGGGCACGTCGGACATGGTGCCGGACTCGGGCACGTCGGACACCGACCTGAGCACCGTCACGACGCGGACGATCGCCGTGTACGAGGCCGTACGCCGCCCGCTCGCCCCCATCCCCGGGAACCGCCCCGATGCCCCCTAACCTGTCCGTCGTCATCTGCTCCTACAACGGCGCGGCCCGCCTCGGGCGGACCCTCGACGCGCTGGCGGCCCAGACCACTCACGCCGACCTGGAGATCATCGTCGTCGACGACGCGTCCCTGGACGGGACCGGGGACGTCGCGCGCGGCCACGGGGTCACGGTCATCCGGCACGAGACGAATCGCGGCGCGGCGGCGGCCCGCGACACCGGCCTGCGGGCCGCGAAGGGGCGGGTCGTGGCCTTCCTCGACGACGACTGCGAGCCGTGCCCCCGCTGGGCCGAGCTGCTGCTCGGCGGCTATGCCGAAGAGGGTGTCGCCGGGGTGGGCGGCCCCATCGTGCCCGTGACCGGGGACGGCTTCCTGTCGCGCTTCCTCGAACGTAACAACCGGCACGAGCCGCTGGAGCTTGAGCTCACCGTCAGCGCGGCGCTGCCGTACCGGCTGTGGTTGTACCTGCGGCGGCAGTGGACGACGGCCGAGGCGGCGCGCGGGCGGCGGGACGTCTATGCTTTCAGCGGCGGCAACATGTCGTTCGAGCGGGAGCGGCTGCTGGCCGCGGGCGGGTTCGACACCCGGTTCCGGTACGCGGCCGAGGAGGAGGACCTGTCCCGCAGGCTCCGGCGGGACCGGCCGGGGCGGCTGGTCTTCGTCCCCGACGCGCCGGTCGCGCACCGGTACACACCCACGGTGCGGGGCATGCTGCGCCGCAGCCTGGCGTACGGGCGGGGCGCCGCGATGCAGTACCTCAAGTGGCCCGCGGTGCGGCCGACGGTGTTCCCGTGGCCGGTGCTCGTCGCGGGCCTCGCTCTCGCGGCCGTCCTGCGGCCAGCGGTCGCGGTCGTGCCCGTGCTGCTGCCACTGCTGCTCTACCCCGTGGGGCTGCGGAACGCGGTGACGGGCAGGATCGAGGCGCTCGCCGACCCGTACCTCCGGATCGCCCAGGAAGCGTGCGAGAATATCGGCTTCCTGCACGGTCTGTGGGCCTTCCGCCGCATGTTCGCCGAGGACAGGACCGGCCGGGGCGGAGGGCAGAGCACGTGACCGTCCGCGAGCAGGACAGGCGGATGGTGCTGTACGGCGCGGCCCTCGTCCTGATCGTCGGGTTGACCCAGGCGCGCCAGGTGTGGGCGGCCCAGCTGCTGCTCGTGCCGCTGCTGCTGATCGTGCCCGGATGCCTGCTGCTGCGGGCGTTGCGGGTGCCGGGCCACCGGGTGGCGACGTTCCCGCTGTATGTGCCGGCCGCGTCGCTGGTCGTGCTCATGGTGTCCGGCCTCGCGGTCACCCTGCTCGTGCCGCTGGTCGACGGTGCCGTCCTCGACGCGGTGTTCGGCCCCGGCTCGGACCCCGGGGCGCCGCTCCGGCCCGGGCCGCTGCTCGCCGGGCTCATGCTGGTCTGCCTGGGGTTGTTCCTCGCCGGGGTGAAGGCGCCGCAGGAGACGGCCGTCCCGTGGCGGTCTCTGCCCTCCGCCGGGTGGTTGTCGCTGCCGTTGCTGCTGCCGCTGCTCACCGCGGCCGGGGCGCTGCGGCTCAACCACGGGTACGGCCCCGAGGTGGCGATCGCGGCCATCGCCGGCTGCGTGCTCGTGCTGGCGTTCGGGATCGTCCGGGCCGGGCGGCTAGGGGCCGGGCGTTCGGCCGTCCTGCTGTACGCCGTCTCGCTGGCCATGATGTGGTCGTACGCGCTCCGCGGCGAACTGGTCTACGGGTTCGACATCGCCTCCGAGTACGCCGTGGCCCAGGAGACGGCGACCTCGGGGATCTGGGTGACCGGCCCGCACCCCGACGCGTACGGGGCGATGCTCAGCATCACCGTTCTGCCCGCCGAGCTGCACGCCCTGACCGGGCTGCCGGTCCTGCTGGTGCTCAAGGTCGTCTACCCGGCGACCTTCGCGATGTTCCCCGTCGGGATCTTCCACCTCGCCAGGCGCTTCCTGCCGGGCCAATGGGCGTTCGCCGCCGCCGCGTTCGTGACGGCGCAGGGCGCGCTGTCCCAGCAGTTCCCGGCGCTGGCCCGGCAGGAGATCGCCATGCTGCTGTTCGCCGCGCTGTGCGGGGCCCTGCTCGACGCCCGGCTGCGGCGCTTCCCCAAGGCGGCTTTGTTGTGCCTGTTCGGGCCGGGCATCGTGGTCTCGCACTACACGACCGCGTACTTCACGGCCGTGATGCTCGGCGGGGCGCTGGCCCTGCAGGCCGTGCTGTGGGCTCTGCGGCGGCCGCGGATCGCGCCGCGGGCGGTCGCGGCGGCGCTGCTGCCCGGGCTGCTCGCCGGGGTGCTCTGGTACGTTCCGATCACCCGGTCGACGGCCAACATCGGCGAGTTCCGCACCGCGCTGAGCTCCGACGGCCTGCGGCTGCTGCCCGGCGCCGAGACCGCCGGGACGCTGCTCTCCGCCTATCTGCGGGGCACCGACGTGACTCGCATCCCGACGTACCTCTACGCCAAGCGGGTCGTGCCCAAATACCGTCCGCCCAAGGCCACCGTGACGCCTGCCGCCGACGCGGACGATCCCCGGTGGGCCCTCGGGGACGCGGGCGTGCCGGTCCCCCCGAAGACCGCGCCGGCGGTGAGCGCGTCGCTCGACCTCGGCGTGCTGCTGGTCCAGCAGCTGGCGAACCTGCTCGGTCTGATCGGCGCCCTGGTCATGGCCGTGCGCCGCCGCTCGTCGTGGCTGGTCCGGCGGATCGGCGTGCTGGCCGTGCCGATGCTGGGCGCCCTGGTGCTGCTGCGCCTCTCCGGCACCCTCGCCGCCGCGTACAACCAGAGCCGCGCCCAGCTGCAGGCGCTGACGCTCGTCACCATTGCCATGTGCTGGCTGCTGCACCGCGTCTCGGCGGCCAAATTCCCAGCCGGGCTCCGCCGGACGGTGTACGGGCTGGCGGGAGCGGCCGTCGTCGTCACCTTCGCGACCGGCAGCGGCCTGGACAACGTGCTGCTCGGCGGTGAGCGGGCGACCAACCTCTCCACGCGCGGCGAGGACTGCGAGCGGTTCTGCATGTACGAGGCCGAGCTGGCGGGGGCGCGCTGGCTCAAGGAGGCGGCACGCGGCTCGCCCGACCGCCTCTACGCCGACCGGTACGCGCAGCTGCGGTTGTTCGCCGAGCTCGGGCCGGGGCGGCGGATCCAGACCGACATCACCCCCCTGACCCTGGACCGGCGGGCCTGGGTGTACGCGAGCTGGACCAACACCGCCGTCGGCCGCGCCAGGTCGCTGTTCGACAACCAGCTCGCCCTGTACGCGTTCCCGACCGGCTTCATCGAGGCGCACTACGATCTCGTGTACACGAGCGGAGTCACGAAGGTCTTCCACCGATGATCTCTATCGTCATCATCAGCAAGGACGAGCCCGCGCTGGACGGCACCCTCGACGGCGTCACCCGCGCGGCCGAGTCCGCGAGCCTGCCGTACGAGATCATCGTCGTCGACGCCTCCGAAGGCCGGCTCGACGCCGTCGCCGCCGCCCACCCGCACGTGCGGTGGACGGCCTTCACCCCGCCGCCGGGCGTGCGCGTGACCATCCCGCACCAGCGCAACGCCGGTGTGCGCGCCGCCAAGGGCGAGATCGTCGTGTTCACCGACGTGGGCTGCCTCCCACAGGGCGACTGGCTGCGCCGCCTCGTCGCGCCGATGCTCGACGAGGGCGAAAGCGTCGTGTCGGGGCTGGTCACAGGTCCCGAGGGGCACGGCAGCCTCTACGACGCCGACGCCCGGCGCCGGGCCGCCGCCCGCTACCTCCCGGAGTGCGGCACCGGCAACCTGGCGGTGCGCCGGGAGGTGTTCGACGAGGTCGCCGGTTTCGACGAGACGTTCGGGTACGGCTCCGACGTCGACTTCAGCTGGCGGGTCCAGGACGCCGGGCACCGCATCCGCAGCGCTGGGGACGCGGTCGTCACCCACGAGTGGGGGGACCGCCGCCGGCAGCTCCGCCGCTCGTACGTCTACGGCAAGGCCCGCGCCCGGCTCTATCTCAAGCACCGGGGCCGCCGGGCGCACCTGCTGCGCCGGGAGCCGATGGTCGTGGCTTATCCCCTTTTCCTGCTCGGCCTGCCGCTGACCCTGTGGTTCCCGCTCTACCCGGCGCTGCTGCTGTTGCCGGCCTGGCGCAACCGGCACAACGGGCCAGTGCGGGTCCTTGCCGACCACCTGGTGTACGGCGCGGGCGTGCTCGCCGAACTCGCCGCTCCCCGCGGCCGCGCCGGCCGATGAAGGTGCTGGTCTTCCCCCGTGACAGCAACCCGTATCAGGACCTGCTGTACGGCGAGTTACGCCGCACCGGCGTCCGCGTCCACTACCTGGGCGAGCTGACCTTCTCCCACACGCTCAACCTCCTGCTGCTGCCGGCCGAGCTGGCCGTCCGGCGGCTGGCCGGGGGCCGGATCGTGCACCTGCACTGGGTGTGGAAGTTCGCGCTGCCGGGCGGGGCCCGGATGCGGCGGCCGGCGCAGCTGTGGTTCGCCGTCATCCTCGGCATTATGCGGCTGCTCGGCCTGCGGCTGGTGTGGACCGCGCACAACGTGCTGCCGCACCGGCCGGTCTTCGCCGACGACGCCGCCGCCCGGCGCACACTCGTACGACACTGCGACCTCGTGATCGCCCACCACTCGACGGCACTGGACCGGCTGGCGGCTCTGGGGGCGGTGCCGTCCAGGTCCGCCGTGATCCCGCACGGTCCCTTTCCCGCGCCACCGCTGCCGCCGCCGGGCCGGTCGGGCGAGCCCCGCACGTTCCTGTTCTTCGGGCGGATCGAGCCGTACAAGGGGGTCGAGGACCTGTTGGCGGCCTTCACGGCCTTGCCCGCCGGGCTGGACGTTCGCCTCGTCGTCGCCGGAGCCTGCCCTGACGCGGCGCTCGCAGCCCGGCTGGAGGCGTCGGCCGCCGCCGACGACCGCGTCGACCTGCGGCTCGGGCGCGTACGCGACGAGGACGTCGCCGGGCTGTTCGCGGAGGCCGACGTCGTCGTGCTGCCGTTCCGCGAGATCACCACCAGCGGCAGCGCGCTGCTCGCGCTCGCCCACGGCAGACCGGTGATCGTCCCGGCGCTGCCCGCCCTGGCGGGGCTGCCGGCCGCCGCCCTGGCCGGCTACCGAGGCGGTGTCACCGGGCTCACCGCGGCCCTGCGGGCAGCGGCGGGCTGGGACGCGGTGACGCTGGCGGCGATGTCGGAGGCGGCGCTGGAGCACGTGGACGGCGTCGGCTGGACCGAGATCGCCCGCGCGACCCGGAATGGCTACGCCACCGTGCTGCAGGATCGAGGCGGGCGGGTCGGGGAGCGCGCCCGCTCGCTGTTCCGCAACGTCCTGGTCCGCGGGACCTTCCTGCTGCTGGCCAACACGGTGCTGCTCGCGGCGGGTGGCTTCGCGTTCTTCACGCTGGCGGCGCGCAACTACCCGGTCGAGGCCGTCGGCTGGCTGACCGCCGTGACCGCGAGCGTCAACCTGCTGTCGACCGTCGCCGCCCTCGGCCTGCCCACCACGCTGCTGCGCCATCTCGTCAAAGCCGACGACCCGCGCCGGCTGGCGGCGATCGCCGTGACCGCCGTCGGCGCGATCGGCGGCGTGCTCGCCCTGCTGTCACTGCTGATCCTGGCGCCGCTGCTGCCCGGCGGTCCGGAGCTCATCCGGCAGCCCGGGACGATCACGCTGGTCACCGTCCTGGTGATGGTCACCGCCGTGGGCGGGACGCTGGACGCGGGGCTGATCGCGGTCCGGGGCACCGCGGCGCTGCTGGCCAAGAACCTGGCGGGCACCGCGCTGAAGGTCGGCGCGTTGCTGCCGCTGGTCCCGTTGGGGTTCACCGGCCTGGTCCTCGCCTACGGCGGCGGCGCCCTGCTCGCCTGCTTGCTCGGCGGGGCGGCGCTGTGGCCGCGGCTGCGCCGCGCCGGAGACCGCGCGCGGCCGACGGAGGTGCTGCGGCGGTACCTGCCGTTCTCCGCCGCCGGTTACCTGGCGACCGCGCTCGGCATGCTGCCGAGCACCGTGGTGCCGCTGGAGGTGATGGCCGTCCGGGGGCCGCAGGCGGCGGCGTACTTCGCGATCGCCTTCCAGGTGGCGGCGTTCCTCAACTTCATCCCTTCGACGAGCGCGCAGGTGCTGTTCGCCGAGGCGCAGCGGATCTCGCTGCGCCGGTACCTGCGCAAGGCCGTGGTGGGGATCTACGGCCTGCTCGTCCCCGCCGTCGCGGTGATCGTGGTCGGCGCGCCGTACATCCTGCGGGTCTTCGGGGAGGGCTACTCGGCGCAGGCGACGGGGACGCTGCGGGTCCTGGGCCTGGCGGCGCTGGTCGGCGCGGGTAACTACCTGGTGGACACGATCCTGATCAGCAGGGACCGCACCGGCGCGTACGTCTTCATGAACGGCGCCAACGCGGTCCTGGTGCTGGGGCTGGTGGCGGCGCTGCTCCCGTACGGGCTGACCGCCGCGGCCCTCGGCTGGACGCTCGCGCAAGGCCTGTCCCTGCTGCTGGGAGCGGGCGTGCTGATCGCCAACTTCGCCGCCGGGCGGCGTGCCGAGGTCAGCGCGGCGGATCGGTAGCGGCGGCGTACACGCGGACGTGGTCCACGATCATCTGCTGCGGGAAGCGGGTCGTCGAGTCGGGCGGGCCGGGCCAGTCGCCGCCGACGGCCAAGTTGAGCAGGAGGTAGTAGGGCACGTCGAAGTCCCAGCCGCCGGGCGGGGCGTTCGCCTTGTGCTCGGTGCCGTAGACCTGCCCGTCGACCAGGAAGGAGATGCGGTCGGGATACCAGTCGGCGGCGAAGACGTGGAAGTCGTCGGCGAACCTGCCCCCGTTGGGCAGCCGGTAGGAGTTGAGCGCGTCGTAGCCCTTCTCCCCGTGCAGGTTGCCGTGGACCGTGTCCGGCTCGCGCCCGAGGTGCTCCATGATGTCGATCTCCCCGCGTCCGCTGCCCTGGGGAGATCGCCGCGCCCAGAAGGCCGGCCACATACCCTGACCTGTGGGCAACTTGATGCGGGCCTCGATCCGCCCGTAGCGCTGGACGAACTTCCCCGCTGTGAACAACCGGGCGGAGGTGGCCGCGCACACGCGGGGGCTGCAGTCGTGGGCGCCAGCGTCGTCGGACCGGGCGGTGATGACCAGCCGGCCCTGGCCGTCCACGACCGCGTTGCGCGGCGTGTAATACTCCAGCTCGTTGTTGTAGCCGAGATGGTCGTCGACCAGATTCCACTTCGCCGGATCCGGCGGCCCGGCGGGACCGTCGAACTCGTCCGCCCAGACCAACCGCCACCCCGACGGCGCCTTCGCCGGCGTCGGCGCGGGCTCACGCACGGTCACCACGTAGAGCGTGGCCGCGACCGCGACCGTGAACGTGAGGACCAACGCCCCAGCCACCCACCAGCCCGTCCGATCGCGGCCCGACGCCGCCCTGGCGGTGTGGGGTGAACCGCTCGCGCCTCGCGCCCGCCGGTGGCGCGCACCGTGGCGGGGATCTCGGTGCCATGCGCGGTCATCGGACACGGACCTCTACCCTCCCGACGGCATGCTGTGTCATCGTACGGCGCTTCTCCGGCGAGTCCGAGCCGCCGCGAACGAGCGGAGACGGGATGTAGGAAAGCCGTAGTCTAGTGAGGAACTTAATCTTCACCCGTAAGGGCCCTCAGCCGTCGCAGTGGTCGTGGAAGACGAGGATCGCCGGCCTCCGCCGCCGCGTTGATCACGTGGAGGGGCGTTGCGTGAGCACGCAACGCTAGGCGAACGCGGGGGTGAAGCCCATCGCTTCCAGCGTCGACCGGTCGCCGCGCACCTCCCTGTGCTGCTCGTCGCGATTTGACTTGCTCCCTGGCCTGAAGTCCGGGATTCCCGTGCCGCCTAGGCGGCCGACATCCTCCCATGCAGGGCTGTTTAAGCGCATGAAAGTGGATCTCAAGTGGTCCGCAGCAAAATGAGCAAAAGCCAGATGCTCGGCCACGGAGAGCTACCATGGCCCCACAAGCGGATACCGTTCGGGACATTCTTACCGTTTTGACACGCTCTGTAGTGCGGTGTTTACAGTTGGCTCCATACGCCAGATCCACAACTCTACTGCGGCAAAGACTGGGGAATCGTGAGCCCTTTGCGCCGGTGTCCAGCAGACGACCCCAGCGAGCGGCGGCGAAACCAGGGGCTGCGCTGACCATGCAGCCGATGCTGGAAGCGCGGAACCTGACGAAACGGTTCGGTCCGGTCACGGCGGTCAGCGACGCCAGCTTCGCCATCCGGCCAGGCGCCATCACCGGCTTCCTGGGGCCGAACGGCGCCGGCAAGTCGACGATGTTGCGCCTCTTCCTCGGTCTCGTGCAACCGACCTCCGGCTCCGCCCTCATCGACGGCAAACCGATCCACGAATGGCCCATTCCCAGCCTCAAGGTGGGCGCCGCCCTGGACACCCAGTGCGTCCATCCCTCCCGGCGGGCGATCGACAGCGTGCGGTGGGCGGCCCGGCTGGCCGGCGTACCCACCTCCCACGCCGAGGACCTGCTGGAGCAGGTCGGGCTCAGCGCGGTGGCCCGTCAGCGCACGGGCAAGTTCTCCCTCGGCATGCGGCAGCGTCTCGCGCTGGCGATCGCGCTGGTGGGCGACCCCGAGATCGTGGTGCTCGACGAGCCGATGAACGGTCTCGACCCCGAAGGCATCGCGTGGCTGAAGGACCTGCTGCGCTCGCTCCGCGACCAGGGGCGTACGGTGCTCATTTCCAGCCACCTGCTGGCCGAGCTGGAGGATCTGGTGGACGACCTCGTGGTGATCGCGGGCGGCAGGATCATCGGAAGCGGGTCCGCCACCGCGTTCATCGATCGGTTCCATCCGCAGACGATCAGCCTCCTGTCGGACAAGCCGGAACCGCTGTGCGCCGCCGTGATCGAGGCGGGCGGCGAGGTGCTCGACATGCAGGGCCAGCGCATGGAGATCAGCGGGCTGACCTCCATCCAGCTCGGCGAGATCGCTCGGGACGCGGGGATAGCGCTCTTGGGCCTCACGGAGGAGCGCAGCCTGAAGAAGGCCTTCACCCACGCGACCGCCACCATCACCGACATCCCCAGCGAGCTCGGCTAGTGGCCTCTTGCGCACCTGCCGCCTCGCCGCACTCCCCGCGCGCCACGTTCCCGCACCTTGGACTCTCCTCGGTGCCTTCCGCCCCTTTCGGCCCTCCTCCCAAAGGACCGTCGCCCAACGCAACTCCTCCCCTCCCGAAGGGACCCGCACTGAAGTGCGGCGGGACCGAAGGGACGCGGACAGCCACCCCTCACCCAAAGGACCCGCACCGAAGCGGCGGGAAGTGACGTGCGGTGGACGACGCTAGTGGTCGTCGCGCGCCGGTTTGCGGGTCGCCTCGCCGTTGCCGTTGAGGAAGGCTCGGGCCCGCCGCGCCCGGAGGGCGGTCCGCTTCACGCCGGCGACCTTCGCGATCTCCTCAGCGGTGAGCAGGTTGTCGTAGGCGGCCCGGGGGTCGCCGAGCAGAATCCGCGTCGTGCCGAGGTCGAGCAGGATGTCCGACAACACGACCCGATCGCCGATGAACGTGGCGATCTCCAACGCCTGCAGCAGCTCGGGATAGGCCTCCTCCGGTGTGCCCGCCCGGGCGGCGTGCATGGCCACCCCGCGCCGGATCTGAGCCTCGCTGCGCAGGCTGCCGCCCTCGCGGCACAGGACGAGCGCCCTTTCCAGGCACTCCTGGGACGCCTGCTCCTCCCCCGTGCTGTGCAGCACCATCGCGAGCCCGCCCAGCGCGTCGGCCTCGCCCACCGGGTCCCCGCTCCTGCGCAGCACCTCGGCGGCCTCCTCGTACGTCCGGCGCGCCTTGGCCGGCTCCCGGCGGATCCGGTCGAGGTCGGCGAGCAACCGCAGCACCAGCCCGCGACCGTGGTCGTCGGCCAGGTGCTGGAAGAGCCGCAAGGCCTCCTCCAGCCGGCGGGCCGCACCGGCGTAGTCGCCGACCAGCAGTGAGCGATAGCCGAGGGAGTAGAGCAGGGCCGCCTCACCGCGGACGTTCCCGGCGCCGCGGACGCTGGACAGGGCCAGTTCGTGGGACTCGAGCCATTCGTCGAAGCGGGACCCCGCCTCGTAGCGGGCGAGCGGTGCGACGGCCAGCTCCCAGCACGTCTCGGGGAACGAGACCGCCCGCCGTACGGCCGCCAGTATCGCCTCCAGGTTGTCGTCGAACCAGGCCGCTCCCTCGCCGGACCACACAGCGGCTCCCTGCGGCTGGTAGCGCGGAGCCGTACCGCGTGGGATGGAGTTGTCCTGGCCGCGCATCGAGGTGTGCGCGGCATCAGTGAGCGTCAGCCAGCCGCCGAGCGCGCGTTGCACGGCCTCACGCAGGTCCTCCTCGGGGTCTTCGGCGAGCGCGCGGCCCGCTCCGAAGCCCAGCAGCAGCTCGTGGCAGCGGAACCGCGCGCCGTCCCGCAGGGTGACCATGAAATGGCTCTCGGCCAGCTCTTCCAGCATGTTCTCCGCCACGTCCATGGGGACGTCGGCGAGCGCCGCGGTGGTCCTGGCGGTGACCTCCGTGCTGCCGTAGAAGCCGATCCTGCGGATCAGTGAGCGCGGACCGGCGGGGAGCACCTCGTAGCCCCGCATCAACGTCGGGACGACGCTCTGGCCGTCGTGCCGCAGCTCGCCGAGGATCTTCGCCGGGTCGGCGAGGCGTTCGGCCAGGCGGGCGAGGGTCCAGTGGGGCCGGGTGGCCAGCCTGGCCGCGGCGATGTGCAGGGCCACCGGCAGCCGGGCGCACAGGTCGATGATCCGGTCCGCTGCCTCCGGCTCGGCCGTCATCCGCTCCTCGCCGGCGCCTGTGGCCAGCAGCGCCCGGGCGTCGGCGCGATCCAGCGCGGACACGGGTACCCGGACGGCGCCCTGCAGCAGGGCCAGCGGTGAGCGGCTCGTCACGAGGACGGCGCAGCCCGGATGCCCGGGCAGGAAGGAATCGATGTAGCGGGCGCCGCTCACGCCGTCCAGCACGATGAGTACGCGGCGGCGGGCCAGCAGGCTGCGCAGCAGCGCGGCGCGTGCGCCCACGCCGTCCGGGATCTCGTCGGCGGCGCCCCCGAGCGCCGTCAGGAACGCGGCCAGCACGTCGCCGGGCTCGCTCAGATCGTCGGCGTAGAGCTGGCCGTCGGGGTAGCGGACGGCCACGCGGTGTGCGGCCTCCAGGCACAGTGCGGTCTTGCCGACGCCGCCCGGCCCGGTGACCACCACTACGGGACACGTGCCGTGGTCGTCGATCGCGTCGGTGATCCGCCGCAGCTCCGCGTCCCTGCCCACCAGGGCGCCCGAGCGTGCGGGCAACTGCCGTGGCACGGGCGCCGGCGGGCGCGCCGGTTCGCCGGGGTTCTGGGGCGGGATCGGCGTCCCGAGGTCGAGGGCCGAGTCCTGGGGCGGAATCCGCGTCCTGAGGTCGAGGGCGGAGTCCTGGCGCAGGATGCGTGTCCTGAGGTCCCGCAGCGCGGGGCTGGGATCGGTGCCGAGCTCCTCCCTGAGCCGCTCCTCCAGGTCGGTGAAGGCCTGCAGCGCCTCGCTGCCCCGCTGCGACCGGTATAACGCGAGCATGAGCTGACCGCAGAACGCCTCCCGCAGCGGTTGCTGGTCGGCGAGCTGCTGGAGCTCGGCGATCACCTCGCGGTGCCGGCCGAGCGCGAGGTCGGCGTCGATGCGGGCCTCGATCGCGGTGAGCCTGCGCTCGTCCCACACCGCCGCCTCGGCGAGGAACGCCTCGCTGTCGAGGCCGGCCAGGGCCGAGCCGCGCCACAGGGCCAGGGCCTCGCCCAGCATCGTGGCCGCCCCGGCATGATCTCGATCGCCGGCCAAGGCACGCGCCTGGTCATATAAGCGCATGAAGACGAAGGCGTCGATGGTGTCCTCGGCCGCCTCCAGCCGGTAGACGTTGTCGTGCACGTCGATGGTGACGCCGTACTTCCTGAGCTCACCGACCCCGCGGTGCACCTGGTTCCTGGCGCTCTTCGTGGGCGCGTCCCCGTAGATCGCGTAGATGAGGCTCTCGATCGAGGCGGAGTGGGCCGGGCTCAGCAGCAGATGTGCCAGCACCGCGCGCGACCGCCGGGTGGCGAGCCTGATCTCCTGGTCATGGCGCCAAATTGCCGGTTGGCCCAGAATTCCAAAGCGCATCAGAGGCACGATCCCCCTAGTTCCCCTCTGATCATCCCCTATTTAAGCAGCTTTGTCCCGGCCTAACACGCGACAATTCGCGACCTCGACCCCGCTTGTCACCGTCACCACTTGACTCCTGCCCCCTGGCCAGGTCAAGTGAGCTGGCATTTTCTCCGTGGCGAATGGTCAGGCGATGTCCCGCCGTTCGGCGACGAAGAAGGTCACGGCGATCACGATCGAGACGTACACCGCGAAGATCCCGAGGCCCAGCACCGGCCCCGGCCCTTCGGGAAGGATGCCCGGGCCCGCGCCGACCATCATGAACGGCAGATAGGGGTCGATGGTGTCCGGGAGGACGATCGCCAGGATCCCCTCGCCGGCGAAGGCCCACACCAGAAGGATGGACAGGGCCCCCGCGGTGCTCTTCACCAGTACTCCGACCGCGACCCCGAGCGCGGTGACCAGCGGCACGCTGCCCAGGAACGCCAGGATGGTGGCGGCTCCCCCGTCGGACAGTGGCGCGTAGGCGGTGCCGTTCGCGGTGATCAGCGAGCTGCCGTACGCGATCAGCAGGCCGACGATCGTGACACCGAAGGAGATCGCGGCGAGGGTGACCATCTTGCCGGTGAGGACCCGCCTCCGCCAGGGAGCGACGGAAAGGGTGATCCGGAAGGTGCCGTTCCTGATTTCGCTCGTCGCGGAGAGCACCCCGAGGATCATCATCGAGAACATCACGAACTGCATGGGCGAGGCAACGGCCTGCGAGCCGGGCGGGCCCTGGATGAGATTGCCGTTGGGACCGATGTTGGACCCCATCAGCAGGCCCACGGCAGCCACGCCCACGAGGGCGCACAGCAGCGTGATCCTGTTGCTCAGGAGCGTACGGAACTTGAGCAGCTCCGCGGCGCACACGTTGGCGAAACTCACCTAGCCCACCTCTCCCTTGATGCTCGACCGGTCCTGTGTGGCCTGCGCGAACGCGTGGTGCAGGCTGCGCTCCTCCCGCAGCTCGTAGAGCGCCACCATGGTGTCCCGCGCGATGGTCCCGACCTGCCCGGAGCCCAGCCCGGTGACCTGGATGCCATGAGAGCCGCTCGCCTGCACCCGGCCGCCGGCCTTCACCAGCGCGGGCGCCAGCGCCTTCGGGTTCTCGCACCGGACGGTGACCTTCTTCACCTGGAACCGCTGCATGAACGCCGATGCCGAGCCGCTGCCCACGATCCGGCTCTGGGCGATGACCACGAGGTCGTCGACGAGATCTTCCATCTCCGCCAGGAGATGACTGGACACGAACACCGTGCGGCCCTGGTCGCGGAACTGCCGCAGGAGGTCCTTCATCCACGAGATGCCGTCGGGGTCCAGCCCGTTCATCGGCTCGTCCAGCACGACGATCTCCGGGTTGCCGATCAGCGCGATGGCCAGCGCGAGCCGCTGCCTCATGCCGAGGGAGAACCTGCCGACCCGCTGGTTGGCCACCTCCGTCAGGCCCACCCGGTCGAGCATCACCTCGCCCTGCTTGGGATCGACCCCGATCATCTTGGCAACCCAGCGCAGGGTGTCGATCGCCCGCCGGCTGGGGTGAGCGCACTGCGTGTCGAGGGCCGCCCCGATCTTGCGGGCGGGGACGGGCCATTCGCCGATGGGCTTCCCATCGATGAGCGCCGAACCGCTGGTGGGGTGGTCGAGGCCGAGGAACATCCGCAGGGTCGTCGACTTGCCGGCGCCGTTCGGCCCCAGGAAGCCGGTTATGGCGCCGGCCCGGACCGAGAAACTCGCGTTGCCTACCGCTAACACCGGTCCATATCTTTTTGTCAACCCCACTGCCTGCAGAACAGTCATGAATATCCGTCCTTCGTCATCATGCGTTATTGCTCCGCCCGCTCGATGAATTGCGCCAGCAACCCGGGAACCGCCTTATCGGCGAGGACGAGACCATCCCCGTAGCCGACGTCCCGAACGGTGTAGGCGCCGAGCGTGCCCGCCGCCGTCGTGGCCGCGATGTTCGCCAGGCCCGACCTCCGCTGGAACGGCGAGCGGGTGATGGTCCAGCCGATGACGCCGGTGCGCTGCAGCGCCACGGTGCGGCGTACCAGCGCGCCGGACCGGGTCACCAGGTAGGCACCGTGGAGCGTGTGTCCGAGCGACCGGTAGGAGTCGGCCGCGAGCAGGAGGGAGACCGGCACCGCGACCGCTGCGGTGACCGCCATCGACCAGCCGGCGGACCACCCCGTCAGCGCGGCGAGCACCGCCGCCCCGGCGATGGCCGCCGCGCTCGCAAGGGCGGCGCGGACCATCCTGCGGCGCAGCGCGGCCCGGGGATGGGTACGTAGTCGCGTGGGCAGCAGCGGGCTCTCCCGGTCCCCCAGCGCCGACGCCGCCGTCGCGTGCGCCGTCTGGCGGGGTGCCGGGGGCAGCAACGCGCCGGAGCCGCCGCGCGGGCCGTCCAAGGTGTGGCGCAGCCCGCTCGCGAGCGCCTTGAGCCGGGTCCCCTTGCCCCAGCGCAGCATGAACGGCTCGATCAGCTCGGCACCGCGCAGCCGCCGCTCCTCCAGCGTGAAGGAGCGCGTCGTGAGCAGCCCGCGGGTCACGCGCAGGGTTCCGCTCTGGGGCTCGCGCTCGAGTCGGAAGCGCCACCACGACTCGGTGAACAGCAGCACGGTGCCGATCGCCCCGGCGACCAGCATCAGGAGGACGAACACGGCGAACAGCCAGCCGGGCGCCGCCTCCAGGAACGCGACGGCCCCCAGCACCGCCCCTTCGATGTCCACGGGAACGCCGAGTCTCTCGGCCAGGTTGTACGCCTGGGTCAGCGGGGCGAGGCCGATGACGAACACGAGCGGGCTCAGCGGCGCGTACCGCACCCACCTCGGATCGATCCGGGCGATCTCCTCCGCCGCCGGCTCGACGACTTGTCTCGGCTCTGCGGGTTCGTGCGGCTCGGCGGCTTCCTGCGGTTCGGCGGGTGCGGGGATCGTGGCGGCGGCCTGTGCCCGGGGCAGGAGCTCCGCGCGGAGGGTCGCCGCCTCGGCCGCGGCGACGGCGTCGAGCTTGACCTGATCACGACGGTCGGTCCGGAGGGCCTGGCCGGTGCCCATGGTGACGATCGACAGGCCGAAAATCCGGTGCACCGGCCCTGATGCCACGTCCACGGTGCGGATGCGGTCGCGGGGTATCGCGACGTGACGCCGCCACAACAGGCCGGAGTGGACTTCGACCTGCTCATCGGTCACCCGGTAGCGCGTGGTCCGCCAGCGGATCATCTCGCTGCAGGTGAGGTAGACGAACAGCAGAGCGGAGACGATCTGCAGCTTGTGATCTTCCCAGTTGACGCCGCCCGAGGCCAGCGCGGTCAGGGCGATGATGCCGAGCGGCGGTAGCAGCCAGCGCAGGTTGACCAGGCACATGCGGGGGTCGAGCCGGCGCCAGCCGACGGACTGCACCCTCATGTCCTCCACAGTCACGTCGCATCCCCCGGTGTCGCCTGGGTGACCCTGTTGAGCCGGTCCACGAGGTCCCTGGCGAACTCCTCGTCCAGACCGTCGATCCGCAGCGGCCCCATCGCCGACGCGGTGGTCACGGTCACCGCCGACAGCTTGAAGAGCTGGTAGAACGGGCCCCGCATGGTGTCCACCGTCTGGATGCGCGACATCGGCGCCACCCGGTACTGATGCCACAGCCAGCCCGAGCTCGTGTAGACGGCGTCGTCCGTGACTTCCCAGCGATGCACGCGATAGCGCCACCGCGGCACCACGATCGCGTAGCAGGCGCCGGCCAGAGCCGTCAGGAACGCCAGCAAGAGGGTCCCCGCCCCGTCGACGAACGCCGCCAGGCCCAGGAACACCAGGGCCACCAGCCCGTACGCCACGGCGGACCGGGTGGTCCACATCGTGATCGCCCGGGGGTGCACGGCGTTCTGAGGTGGCCTCAGGCGTACCGCTCCGGCCTGCTGCGCCACGATCAGTCTCCTTCCAGTTGGGTGACCTATTGAATGGTCGCGCTCACTTGGCCCTCGCTGGTCACGCAAGCTATCGCTCTCGGGCCTGAACGTTCGCCGCTCCTGCGCTCGATCTCGTCCGCCAGCCAGTCGGCCTCGATATCGCCGACAACCATGCTCGGCAGGGGCATCCGCCCGTACGTGCTGACCGCCGCCTCCACGACCTCGTCAGCGGTGATCTGCCCGAGCCGGTCGTACAGGCGGGTGAGCAGGCCGGCTCCCTGGCCGAACGAGACGCCGATGCGGACGAGATCGGCGATCTTCGCGGGCGAGTCCAGCCCCCACAACATCTCCATGACGCAGTACTCCCTGGCCCGGTCGAGCTCGACAGGCTCCGGCGGCTTGGCCGTGAGCTCGGGCAGCCTGTCCAGGACCTCGGTGAACACGTCCGGCACCTGCTCCTTGGGCCGCATCACCTGGATGTAGGCCCGCGGGAAATCGATGAGGACGTCCCTGCCGAGGAACGCCTCGTAGCCGCTGGCGCCGAGGCCCGTGGTGCCGGGGGCGTCGCGGATCGAGCGGTTGCGGTGATAGCGGCCGAGCAGTCCGGTGGCGAGATAGCGTGCCACGTCGTCCGGGCCGTCGGGCGGCTCCGGCGCGCTGAAGGTCACCAGGACGTTCGACAGATCCTCCCTGGGAACCAGCAGGATCCCGCCGCCCGCGGCCGTGGCGGGCACCGGCTGCGCCTGCCCCTGCCACCACTCCAGGGCGTCTTCCAGCCGGGAAAGCATCCAGGCGGGATCGGCGTCCCCCACGGCGACGAACGACCCGCCCTCGGGCACGATCACGGTTCGGTGCACGTCGGCGAGCCCGGCAGCCTCCGACGGCGCGGGCCCGAGCAGGTACGCGCGCAACGCGTCGTCGGCGATCCGCGCCGGCATGCGACCGCGCAGCAGGGCCCGGCCCTGCGACAACGGCTCGGCCGCGGCCGCCGGCGTGAGGACCTCCGACAGCACGCCGAGGCACGCGTCCAGTCCGTCCGTGGCGGCGTATCCGGCGACGTCGAGCCACTGCCCATCCGTCCTGACGGTCAGCTCGCCGCCCGCACCGCGGGCGTGCAGGCCCACGCGGGCGCGCCGGCCGAGGACGTGCGCCAGGAGCTCGAGGTGGTCCGGGCGCCGCCAGCCCACGGGACCGGCGGGCAGGCGGAGGCGCAGCTCCACCACGGGTGCGCCGCCCGCGCGGATGGCGACGGCCCGCAGGCCGTTGCCGAACGTGGCCTCGACGTGCTCGCCCAGCACGGGACGCGGCTGGTCCTCCCGACCCGGCACGGTCCTCGGCCCGCCTGCCGGCTCCGGGATCCGGACGGCCTGGCCGGCCTCGCGTTCGGGCCGCTCCGTGTGCCCGGGCTTGGGCCGGGTGCGCCTGCGGCCGGGCTCGATCGTCATCACCGCGCAGGCCGCGCCGTGCAGGCGCGCCGCCGCCTTGCCGACCTGCGCCGGGGTCACCTCGCCGAGCCGCTCCGGCAGCTCGTCGAGCAGCTCCGCCCGGCCGAAGAGCGTCTCCAGGCGGCCCAGTGCGCGGCATCGTGCCTCGATGTCGTCGTGGTCACGGTGATGCTCGGACACCAGCTCGTTGACGGCCGCCGCCACCTCGCCGGAGATATCGTCCTTCGACCACATGCCCCACTGCGTACGTACGGCTCCGACCATCTGCACGGCCGGGGTGGCCGGCGGCACGAGGACGGTCAGGAGCAGCGCGTCCGGGGCATGCGCATCGAGCGGGCCGAAGAACCCGCAGCTCGTGCTGACCGCGGACGTCCCGTCCGGGGTGATCTGCCGGGCCATCATGCGGGCCAGGACGACGTGCGCGAGGTAGCCCGGAAGGTCGGCCGCCGGATCCGGCAGCCACTGCCCGATGGTGATCGCGGTGGCGGGGATGCCCGGCTCGGTGAAGGAGGCGGTCTGGTCCATGAAGAACCCGGGCTCGGACAGGTCCGGCTGCGGGGCCGCCTCCCTCCCGGGGATGTCGCCGAAGTAGCGCTCCACACGATCCGCCACGTCGCCGGGATCGACGTCGCCGGCCACCGTGACCACCGCGTTGCCCGGCGTGTAGTAGCGGGCGAAGAACTCCTCGCAGTCCTCCAGGGTCGCCTTCTTCAGCTGCTCGGGATCCCCGTAGCCGTCATGCGCGTTGGCGAACGACGTGTAGAGCAGCCCCGCCATGTGCGGCCACGGCATGCCGCCGTACGGCCGTTCGACGATCATCTCGCGGATCTCGGCCGCGACGCCGGCCAGCTGCTCGGTCAGCGCCTCCTGCGTGAAGCTCGGGGCGCGCATCCGGTCGGCCTCGCTGAACAGCGCCTGATCGAGCGCCGAGCGCGGCACCACCTGGTAGAACTCCGTGTAGTCCTGGTGGGTGCGCCCGCTCGCCACGCCGGCGGTGTCCCGCACGTGGTCGAAGAACCCGCCGTCGGGCAGGCTCTGGCTGCCGACGAACATCAGGTGCTCGAACAGGTGGGCAAAGCCCTCCATGCCGGGAGGCTCGACCCGGAAGCCCACGCGGTAGTGGGCCGCGACGGCGACCCGCGATGCGCCGGGGACCGGCGCAACCAGCAGCTTCAGCCCGTTCGCCAGCGTCCGCCTATGAATTCCGGGCATGCGGCGATCCTCCATCGAGATTGACAAGGAAATCAAGGAAGCCCGCGTACGTGGCGAGGAGCGAGGCGTCAAGCCCGACGTAAGCGGATATGTCGTACAGGTGGACGGCGATTCTCACGGCCACGAGCCGGTTCGTGTCCTCGCCCAGGTCCCGGCCGTACCCGTCGAAGAGCGCGTCGATCAGGCGCTGCCAGTCCTGCGGGTCGCCCTCGTTCAGCCACCGCATCTCCACGAGCTCCCCGGCGAGCCAGGCGAGATCGTGATACCAGGGGGCCGCGCACAGGTCCTCGCCGATCAGCAGCTCGCCGGTGCCCTTGTCCGGGTCCACGGCGAGCGAGCCCAGGCCCGGCGCGCCGTGGGAGAGCACGACGTCGGGATCGGCGTCCTGCTCGGCGTACCACCCGCGCAGCCTGTCCCAGGACTTCGCGCCGAGCCGGTCGGCCAGCACGGCCCCGGCTGCGGCGGCCGTCGCGCTGCGCGAGCGGCCGGCCAGCCACTCCTCGAGCCTGCGCATCGCGCGCGGCGGGCCGGTGACCTCGCCAGGCGGGAGGGCGTGCAGCTCGCGCAGTGCCCGGCCGACGCCGCGTAGCAGCCGTTCCAGCGGCTCACCCGGGCCGTCACGCAGCAGGATCCGCGCTGCGGACTGGGCACCGGCCACGTGGTAGACGCGGGACTCGCCGTGCTGCTCGCCCGGCGCCAGCCGTACGTCCGCGCCGTCGAGCAGCCCGGCGAGCGTGGCGTTCAGCGCGAGATCGACGGGCCGGAAGGCGCTGTGCGCGAGCGCCCCCGGTCTGCGGCGCCAGACGAATCCGCCGGCGTCGGGCGCCACCTCCATCACCAGGTGGCCCGTGCCCTCCTCGGCGGGTGCCGCTTCCTGGCGAGAGTGCTCCTCCCACCGTGTGTCGACCGCCTCGATCGCCTGCGCCAGCGTCGACAACCACGAGTCCGGCCGCCCGGTCGCGGTGCTGATGCCGGGACGCGGGGGGACGAGCACCACGTTCGGGCGGGCGCTCAGGGTGCTCCAGTGCGCCTGGTAGGCGGCGCTCTCCACCCCGCCGGGCGGCAGCGCCGGCGCCAGGGCGACGAGCGCGCGCGTGCACTGAGCGGCCAGCAGCGCGGGGGTGTCGGCCAGGCCGAGTGCCAGCCGGCCCATGAAGTGGAGCGTCATCGGGTAGACGACGATGACCTCCGCCCACTCGGCCCAGTCGACGTGGCGGGCCTGCGCGGCGTCCTGCGGCCATTCGTCCACCATGACCTCCGCCTCGGGCGCCAGGGCCGCGCGCGTGACGAACCGCTCCGCGCTGCGCGTCACGACCACCCTGATGCTCAGTCCCGGCCGGGACTCGCGCAGCAGGGTCAGCGCGAACGGCAGATTGCGCGCCGCCAGGGAGCCCGTGGCGACGAGCAGCAGCCGGGAGAAGCCGGGCCGGGGTGAGGTGGACGGCGCCTTCACAGTGCGGCCTGCCCCAAGATGGTCTCGATCTCGGACAGCGCCGCCTGCGGCCCGTAGGAGCCCGCCACTCCGGTCAGGTTGATCACGACCTCGTCCACGCCGGCGGCGTGGAACTCGCCCATCTGCCGGCCGATCTCCTCCGGGTCCCCGGTGAGGAACGCCCCGCCGCTGATCAGCCGCTTGACCGTCTCGACCGGCTGCTGCGGGTCGATCTCGATGCCCGCCCTGGTCAGCATGTCGACGTAGTGGGGCAGCATGAGGTGCCCGGCGTTGGACTGCAGGACGATGCGGGTCGGGTCGCGGTCGGGCTGGGCCACGAACATCGGCACCATCGCCACCAGCCGGGGCAGGGGACGCGCCGCCTGCTTCGCGCCTTCCTCCATCGCGGGGACGATCACGTCGCGGATGTAGGAGGCGGGGGTGAGCCAGGTGATCGCCACGTCGGCGATCTCGCCGGCCAGGCGGGACATCGCCGGCCTCAGCACGCCGAGGCCGATCTCCACCGGCGGCGTCGGCAGGGGCGGCAGCACGTCGTGGGCGGTGAAGTGCTCTCCGTCCAGGTCCACCTCTTCGCCGTCGAGGAGGCCGCGCATCGTGGAGACGTACTCCCTGACCGCCTTCAGCTGGTTGCCGTACGCGGCGCCGGCGATGTTGCGCTGGAAGTCGATCCCGCCCGGCCCAATCCCGGCGACGAAGGGGTGGCCGGAGGCCACCGCCACGGAACGGGCGTGCACGGCCGCGTCATGCGGGTGCCGGAGCGGCATGAGCGCGACGCCCGTACCCATCGGCACCCTGAAGCCGGCGCCCGCCGCGAAGACGAAGCTGTGGTGCGGGTCGAGCGACAGGACCTGGCCCTGCCACAGGCGCACCGCGCCCGTCCACTGCACCAGGGCGGCGAAGGACAGGATCTGCTCGTGCCGGGTGGGCATCATCGGCAACAAGACAGAGAGGCTGGGCATCATCACTCCTGTTCAGGACATCCGGACGGAATCCACGGGGCGCAGCATCTGGCCGTGAACGAGCTCGGCGTAGGGCTCGCTCTCGCTCATCAGCCGCTCGTGCGTCCCCTGCGCCAGCACCTTCCCCTGGTCCAGGAGGATGACGTGGCGGGCGTGCTGGACAGTGGACAGCCGGTGCGCGACGACCAGGACCGCCCTGTCCTCGGCGAGCCGGTCGACGACCTCGCGGAGCCGGCCCTCGTTGAGGCTGTCGAGCTGGGACGACGGCTCGTCGAGCAGGACCAGCCGGGCGTCGCTGAGCAGCACGCCGGCCAGGGCGAGACGCTGCCGCTGGCCGCCCGACAGATCGTTCTCCCCGCCGATCGGCGTGTCGAGGCCCTGGGGCAGGGCGGAGATCTCCTCGCGCAGGCCGACTTGCTCCAGCACGTCGAGCAGAACCTCGTCCGGCACGGTCTTGTCGAGCCCGAGCAGCAGGTTGTTGCGTACCGTGTCCCGCAGCAGTGTGAAGGACTGATCGACGTAGGCGATCCGGCCGCGCAGCTCCGACAGCGGCCAGTCGGACACCTCGCGCCCGTAGACGGAGATCGACCCCGAGTCGAGCTCCATGAAACGCTCGATCAGGCCGAGCACGGTGGTCTTGCCGGCCCCTGACCTGCCGACCATCGCGGTCAGGCCGCTCGGCGGCACAGCGAAGCCGACGTCCTCGAGCACCGGCCGGCCCGCCTCGTAGGCGAAGCCGACCCCCTGCAGCACGACGGCGGGGGTCCCGGGCGCCACGGCCACCGGCTCGCCGCCCTCCGCACGGTCGTCCACCTGCTCGAACGGGAGCGAGAAGACGGACTCGAACCGTTGCTTGGCCACGAGACCGGCCTGGATGGCGCCGATCGCCTGGATGGCCATGACCAGCGGAGCGGCCAGCTGCAGCAGCAGGAGCAGGAACGAGACGAGGTTCGGCAGCGAGATCTCACCGGCGACGTAGCGCACGCCGCCACCCATGATCACGACGACGAGGGCGACCTGCTGGGCGAGCGTCATCACCGGCACCACCATGGCCTCAAGCCGGGCGGCGGCGATCTCGAGCCCGCCCAGGTTCTCCGCCCGCTCGGAGAAGCTCCGCACGAGCCTGCTCTCGGCTCGGTGGGCCTTGACGACAGTGAGGGCCTCCAGGGTCGCGACGAAGTCGTCGGACAGCTTGCCGACACCCGCCTGCAGCGCCTCGAACTTCTTGCGGATCGCCTTGACTACGAAGACGACCCCGATGATCGCGATCAGGAACGATCCGACCGTCATCAGCAGCAGAATCCCGTCCAGGAAGCCCATGATGACAAGCGTCGCGAGCACCTGCAGCGCAGCCATGGGCAGTTGCAGCGGCCCAACCTCAGTCAGGCCGCGCACCTGGGAGGAGTCCGAGGTGAGCCGGGCGGCCAGGTCTCCCGTCCCCTCCCGCCTGGCGATCTTCAGCGGCAGTCCCAGTGAGTGCTTCAACGTGCGTACGCGCAGCTTGGTGACGAGGTCGATGCCGAGCTTGGACAGCAGGTAGCCGGACAGGGTGCCGGTGACCGCCGCGGCCAGCCCCACCCCGACCATCCAGAGCGCGGCCGAGGTCACCGCGCCGCCGCCCTTCTCGAGCTCGGCGACGAAGGCCCCGCCGATCAGTGGCAGGGCGAGCGTGGTGATGGTCGACAGCAGGGCAAGCACCACGATCGCGGCCACCTGGTTCGCCTTGCCGGCCGTCATCTCGCGTGAGAGCGCGAGCTTCTGCGTGGTGGACCGCTCGTCCGTGGAGGCCTGCTCGGCCTGCGTGGAGGCCTGCTCTTGCGCGGCCTGCGTGGAGGCTTGCTCTTCCGCGGAAGGCTGTGCTTCCGCGATCTTCGTGGGCGCCTGCTGTTCCACTTCTCACCTGTCCAAGAGAGTGCGTGTCAATGAGCTCGGAACTCCAGGAGCGTCCGCCTTCTCGTCGTCGGGCCCTCCCACGAGAGCTCGAGGCCGGCGGCCGCGCCGAGCCGCTTGAGCTGTTTGAGCGTGCGTACGGGCACCGGGACCGTGCCGGTCAGGAGAAGGTTCATCCGGGCGGCGTCCGCGTCGTCGTCGTAGATGAGGTTCATGTCGGCCACGAGCACCCGGCCGTCCGCGCCCGCCGCATCCCCGCACCGGCGCAGGATCTTGACGGCGTCGTCGTCCGGCCAGTCGCACAGGATGGCCGACAGCAGGTAGACGTCGAACCCCGGCGGGATCGGATCGAAGAAACTTCCCTCGATCGCCTCACACTGATCCCCCAGGCCGGACCACTCGATGCGCTGCGCCGCGGCCCGCGCCATCCCGGGCAGATCGAGCACGGCGCCGTGCAGGTGGGGGTGGGTGCGGGCGAGCTCGATGAGCAGCGTCCCGTTGCCGCCGCCGACGTCCATCACCCGGCGCACGCCGGACCAGTCGTAGGTGTGCACGATCAGCCGGCCGTCTCCGGCCAGCCCGCTCGCGACCTCATCCGCCAGCACGTTGGCGTCGTCCGGCACGTCGCTCACGTCCTGCCAGAAGTCCCTGCCGAAGGCCGCCTTGTAGCCGACCTCCCCCGTACGGACGGTGTGCAGCAGCCCCACCAGGCCCAGCTCGGCCAGGCCCAGCAGCCCGTCCATGCTCAGCCGCCGGCGCACGCTGCCGGGCGCGTCGTCCAGCAGAGGAGCGCCGAGCTCGGTCACCTCGTAGCCGCGTTCCTCGCTCCACTCGAAGATCCCGCGCGAGACGAGGTAGCGCAGCAGCTTCTTCAGCGTCGCGGGATGGGCGTCCACCTTCTTGGCGAGGCCCGCCCCCGTCGTCACCCCCGCGGCCATGTGGTCCGCCAGGCGGAGCGTGGCCGCCACCCGGATGGCGAGCGGCGTGAGCAGGTCCGCCATCGCGGTCAGGTCGTCGGCGTTCGAATCTCGCATGCGTTTCCTTGAGACGTGACGAACTGGACCGGTCGGGTGTGGGCAGGCGCCCTGCATATATCGCCTGCCCACCCTTACATCCGGCTTTTCAGCAACCGAAGATGAAGGTTCTGTCCCACGCCTTGCGGGCGATCCCGCTGACTACGTAACTGGTGGCGAAACCGCCAAGTACAAGAATCGTCACAGGCGTGCCGGCGGGAGCCTCGGATTCTGCCGGCAAACTGAACTCAGATGCATCGGCATAAGCGTCGTAGCCCGCCGTGAGTTCCATAATCGCGGCCGTCTTCGACGGCCGCACGACATCGTGCATTATTTCCCTCCCTTCGCTTTCATCGCGACGAAATAGGGTCCTGTCCGCAGCGCGGTACTAACGGTTCAGGATCCAGCCGGAAACGGCGCCGGACGCGGCCGAGGCCCAAATGGCGCACTTGGCGGAGCTCACGCGAACGCCGTAGCTGACGGCCCAGATCGTGAACCACAGCTCGGGGGCGTCGGAGATCGCGGAGACCTGCAACTCACCCGGCTCGGCGTACGAGTCGTAGCCCGCGACCAACTCCATGATGGCGGTGCTCTTCGTCATGCTGTTCACCTCCTTCCTGCATCAGGTACCGGGGGGCATGTGCCGCCGCCCCCCGTCATCGCCTGGGGCGACGTCTGATTCCGTGCGAGGTCGCACGGGTCGATGTTGGCTTCGGTCAACCGGGCGGCGACCAGCGTGGAGGCCGGGACCTTGCCGGCGGCGGCCTCCACGAGCGCCTGCCCGAGCACGCCGGCCCGGTGCTGGCCGAAGCTCATGCCACGCATGACCGGCCTGCGGTCGTCGGGTTCCCACGCGGTGGCCACTCCGGGGCCCAGGGCGTGCGCGAACGCGGACGTCTCCGTACCCACGCCGGGCACGCCTGCCACGAGGGCGGCGAGGTCGGTCGCGAGGTCGCGGGAGCGGGCGCCGAGATAGATCACGAGCCCGTCGCGCCGCGGGTAAAGCAGCGGGGAGGACAGCACCTTCGCGCGGTACTCGGCCTCCTGCTCCTCCAAATGGGTCAGGGCCAGGCGCCAGACGGCCGGGGCCTGCTCCGGTGCCGCCAGGTGGAGGTAAACGCGCAGGATGTCGCCCCGCATGTCGCTCGGCGCCGAGCCGTGCACGAAGAAGAAGCCCGGTGAGAGCGCCGGCCGCAGCGGGGACAGGGTGACGTTCACCCGCTGTCCCGGCGCGAACGGCGGCTCCTCCAGGATCCTGTCGCGGGGCACCCAGACCCGCGGCCCCCCGCACACGACGAGGACCTTCCCGCCCTCTTCCGTGCCGTCGGCGATCAGCCCCTCGGACACCGTCGTCTCATGCGGGACGTTCTCCGCGAGAGCCAGCTCGAACTCCCTGTCCCGCAGGTGGAACGGCAGTCCCTGGCCGTCGTCCGAACGCCGCCCGGTGTGGAGCACCTCGTAGAGCGCCTGGGAGAGTTTCACCGCCAGCTCGGCGGCGCTGTCGGCCTCGACCGTGACGTCGGCGACGGTCGCGCGGAGCCGGTCGATGTCGACGGTCACCGCGTCCAGCACCGGGGCGATCCCGCCCGGCGCCACGAGGTCAGTGACGCTCATTCATCCTCCAAACCCAGGGCGATCGTGAAGCGGGCGGGCGCCAGCAGCGCGGTGCGGCCGATGCCGGCGGCGGCGCGCTGGATGCCGGAGAGCTTGGCCGAGCGCGCCCCCGAGGCCAGCAGGCGGTCCATCATGTGCCAGCCGGCGAACGCCGTGGCCCGCGCCGCGAACTCGTCGTCGAGTCCCGGCCGGACGGCCCGGTAACCCTGCCAGAAGCCGTGGATGCGCGGCCGCAGCCGCTCGATCTTCTCCGCGCCACGCTGGAGCACCATCTCATGGGTGAACTCGGCCGCCTCGAAGACGACCTCGTCGCCGCGCGCGCTGACGATGTCCAGGATGGAGCGGAAGAGCCATTCGCCGGCGAACGCGCCGACGTCGCGGGCCGGATCCCCAAGGCGGAAGTCCTCCCAGTCGGTGATCTGGAATCCGCCGTCCTCGGGCAGCAGGAGCTGGTCGACCCGGAAGTCACCGTGGACCGGGACCTTGGCCGACCGGCTCTCCCATTCGCACAGCGCGAGGATGCCGCGCATGAGCTCGGGGTCGCCGTGCAGGATGCTCCAGCTCTCCATCTCGCCGTAGCTCAGGTTGTGCCACATCTCCAGCGGCAGCCCGCGCAGGAGCCGCAGGTCAGGCAGCGGGAAGGGCCCGTCGTCGAGCCCTTCGCCGGCCTGGGTCCCGGCATTGTGCAGGTGGCCGATCGCCTCGCCCACCTGCCTGGCGAGCTCGTCGCCGAACGATTCCTCGATCATCGCCTCGGCGCCGTTCCTGGCCTCGTCCATGAAGTCGAAGGCCACGAGCCCGGCGTCCTCGTCGGCGCCCAGGTAGGCGGGGGTCCTGACCTGGTCCGCGAGGACCGGCCGGGCCGCCTTGAACCGCTCGAAGGCGAGCATGCGCCGCAGCCTCGGCTTCGCGTCGTCTCCCCCGATGAGACGTTTGACGAAGACCTTCCTGCCGCTGTCGGTCCGGCCCGCCCACACTTCGTTACGACCGATGGGCGCCACCAGGGTCTCCCGATCGAACCGGCCGTAGCCGAGCCGGTCGAGAAACGCCTCGACGTCAGGCACCCGATCAAGATCGATCGGAGCCATCCAGCCTTTGGCCGTGTCCGTTTCCCCGTTTGCCAGCGCCGTCATCGCTCCCCCGTCCGAGCAGCTCCAAGGTGCTGGGAGCAAAGCTAACAACCGCCACTTCCTCCCGGCTTCCTCGCAACTTCCATGGCCCGACCTGTGCAAATGCGGGATCTCCACGCTAGGGACCGCTCCCCTCGGCACCCGGCGGCCGCCACATGACAGATGTCACATCCCGCTGATGACATCAGCGTCTACGCCGGCCGACGGGGCGGAGTCAGACTCGTGGTATGGCCACGGAACAGCTGACGTTCGCGGAAGAGCTCATGTTGCTCGCCCATCGGGAGACCGACGGCAAGCAGCTGATCCCCAACAATGTGCTGAACATCAGCCTCACCGCCGCCGAGCTGGCCGAGCTGGCCGCGTCGGGCAAGGTGGAAGTGAGGGGCGCCGACTTGGCGGTGGTGGACAGGCGGCCGGTCGGCGACGCCGAGCTGGACGCCGTGCTCGCCCGGATGGTGAAGGTGGGCAAAACGCTGCCGGCCGGCCGCTGGCTGATCATGATCAATCCCGTCCGCAAACACCGGAACTACCTGCGGCGACTGGCGGAACGGGGGGCGTTCAAGGCCGACAGGTCCCGGATGCTGGGGCTGATCCCGGTCGAGCGGTACGGCTACGACGACCCCACGCTGGTGCGCGCCGTCAAAGACAGGATCGGCAAGGTGATACGCGGCCAGAAACCCGACGCCCGCACCGTCACCCTGCTCGCCCTGGCCCACGGCAGCGGCGTGCTAGGGCGCCTGGCCAACCCGGGCAAGCGGGTCGAGCAGCTGGTCCAGGACGACTGGGCCGGGCAGGCCGTCAAGGCCTACGTGGACAAGACGACGACGAAGCCCGACGACTCGGGTGACAGCGTGACCATATTGGCCGCGGGCGGGTCATAATATCTGTTCAGTACGGCTGGCGCCGGATTCCTGCATAGTCCGGCGCCAGCCGTACGCACGTCGTGGGAGACGCCGATGGGGGACGTCATCCGAGTGCTGCTCGCCGACGGCGAGCGCCTGATCCGAGAAGCCCTGGCGACGTTGCTCGACCTCGAAGCGGGCATCGAGGTCGCCGCCCAGGTCGGCCACGGGGACGAGATCGCCCGGGCGATCGAGCAGCATAGCCCCGACGTCGCCGTCCTCGACATCCAGATGCCCGTTGACGATCTCGCGCAGATCGCCCACCGGTGCGGAATCGTCATCCTGGCGAGTCTCGCGCGCCCCGGTCACCTCCGCCGTGCGATGGCCGCCGGCATGGGAGGTTTCCTGGGCAAGGACGCCTCCGCGGAGGAATTGGCGGCGGCGATCCGCAAGGTCGCGGCCGGCGGTCGCTACCTCGACGCGGAGCTCGCCGCCGCCGCGATGGCCACCACCGACAGCCCGCTCACCGAGCGCGAGCGGGATGCCCTGCGCCTGGCCGGCGGCGGCGCCACGATCCCCAGGATCGCGATCGCGCTCCACCTCACCGAAGCCCTCGTGCGCGGCCACCTGTCGAGCGCGATGTCCAAGCTCAACGCCGCCAGCGGCACGGAGGCCGTCAGGAACGCGCAGCGGCTCGGCTGGTTGTGACACGGGCATGACCGAGGCCCTCCGCCCGGCGGCGGAGGGCCTCAGCGGAGCCCGGCACGCGGGCGGTCACCTCACGAAGTACCGCTTCGCGCCGTCGGTCATCAGCAGCCCGATGAGCAGCGCGGACAGGAGCAGGGAGACCCCGTTGGACGCGTAGTCGGTGGTCAGGACCGCCGTGACGATGTTGACGGCGGCGGAGATGGCGAAGAGCCAGATGATGGCGGTACGGGTGGCCGCCTGCTGGCGGGGGATCCTGATCACCAGGACCAGCTGCACCACCACCAGGACGGCCGAGATCAGCATCAGCACCCACATCACTGCCATCGGCGGCAGCGCGGCGGAGGCGGAGGCGATCTCAGGGTCGGCCGACAGGGCGCTGACCGCGACGAGGCTCAGCGAGCCGATCACCAGCAGGATGACGCCGAGCACCACACCGATCCACATGAAAACCTGGACGACTCTGACCGTCCCCGGCATCTGGGGGCTTAACTCATTGTTGTGAACCATCGGTCTTTCCTCTCTGGGTCGAACGAAATCGTAAGCGAGCCACCGAGTCGCTCTCCAGGGGCAAATAGTCTCAGAACAATTGCAAAGTAGCCCAGCGGCAAATTCTGCAGTCCCCGCTAAGGAGATTACTCAAACACGATCCCGGTTCGGACAAACCGGACATTTGCCCCTTGAGTCACAGATTTGACTAAATCTCGATTTTTGATCGTCAACCTTGACAAGTGAGTGCGATCGTTGTTATTCGTGGAATGTCCTGCGGAGCGTTGATGCGCACGGAGTGCGGACGGGTGAGGCATGCACGGCGGGCCGGATGAACAGTCTCAGGGGAACGCGGACGAGCAGAACAAGGGCGGGGTAAACGGGGAATCAGTCGTGGATCCGGATCTGACGCGCACCATACGCTTCCCGCCACCCAACAGGTCGACGGGCGCGCCGGCCGTCGACAAGCCACCGCCGCCACCGCCGGCCGGGTTGTGGCGGCAGCAGGACAGGACCGGCTCCGAGCCTCCTGCCCCGGCTCCGGTTCAGGGGCACTTCGAGGGGTGGAACTCCGCCGGGCCGGTCGCCTGGCCCAGCCCCGGAGACCCTGCTCCCGGCACGGGGGACTCTCCCGAGAACGAGCAAGCCGGATGGCGCAGCGGCGCGCCCGAGCCGGGCGTCCCCGGGACGAGCGCTCCGGGGATCGGCGAGGCAGGCGTTCCCCAGCCGGCCGAGGCCGCGCCGCGCATCCCCGAGGCGGGCGTACCCAAGCCCGGCGAAACCGCGCCGCCCCGGCGGGTCTTCCCGCCACCTGGTCAGCCGCCGCACGTCTCCCTGCTCCCCCAGTCTGAGCAGCCCCCCTGGGAGCCGGCGGCGTCCCCGCCCCTCCCGCAGGAGCAGCCTTCGTGGGAAGCGGCGGCGCCTGTCCAGCAGCAGCCGGCCGGGGCCACGCCGGATCCTGACACGGCTGGGGCGGCGATGTCGTCCGAGAGCCTGCGTCCGGAGCGCTTACTGCGTACCCGCAGGAGACCGCCGTCGGGTGGCTGGCGCAAAGCCGTGTACACGCTCACCGGCGGCCTCATCAGGCCGCAGGACTCCAAGGCCGAGCGCCGCCGCCACGAGCTGATCGAGCGCATCAGGCAGCCTGTCGCCTCGGGCCACTTCAGGATCGCCGTCATGAGCCTCAAGGGCGGCGTCGGCAAGACCACGACCACCATCGGACTCGGCTCGACGCTCGCCCACCAGCGGGGCGACCGGGTCATCGCGGTCGACGCCAACCCCGACCGCGGCACCCTGTCGGAGAAGCTCCGGCTGGAGTCACCCGCCACCGTCCGCCACCTGCTCAACGACCGGGGCGGCATCTGGCGCTATGCCGACGTGCGCTCGTACACCTCCCAGGCGCCCTCGCGGCTGGAGGTGCTGGCCTCCGACCGCGACCCCGCGATCTCCGAGGCCTTCAACGCCGACGACTACCGTGCCGTCGCCCAGATCCTGGAGCAGTTCTACTCCATCTCGATCACCGACTGCGGCACCGGCATGCTGCACTCGGCGATGGGCGCGATCCTGGCCATGGCCGACCAGATCGTCCTGGTCAGCCCGGTCACGGTGGACGGGGCCAGGTCGGCGTCGGCGACCCTCGACTGGCTGCAGGCCCACGGCCATCAGAAGCTGGCCAGGGAGGCGGTCGTGGTCCTGTCCGCGGTCAAGAACACCCGCAGGAACGCGGTCAACCTCGAAGAGCTCAAGGGCCACTTCGCGCAGCGCTGCCGCGCCGTGATCGGGGTGCCCTTCGATCCGCACCTGGAGCAGGGGTCGGAAGTTGACCTCGATCTCCTGCGCACCGCGACGCGGGACACGTACCTGGAGGTGGGCGCCACCATCGCCGACCGCTTCAGCCAGCGAGCAGGCGCATGACGCCGTTGCTCGACGTCACCGACCTCAGCAAGGCGCAGGCGCTGGAGGAGGTGTCGTTCACCGTGGAGCGGGGCGAGATCGTCTGTGTGGTGGGGCCGCCGGGCAGCGGCAAGACCACGCTGATCGAGTGCCTGGCCGGCGCCGCGGAGCCCGACTCGGGCAGCGTGGAGGTCCTCGGCCGCACGGTCGGGCCAGGTGATCCCCTCCCCCCGGGCCTGGCGGTGAGCGTGCGCGACGAGAGCCTTCCCGATCGGATGAAGGTGGCCGAGGCCATCTCGCTGTTCTCACGCCTGTACGGCACGCGCGGCCTGCCCCCGCGCCTGATCGACCTGCTCGATCTGGAGCCGCTGCTGCCCAAGCGCTTCAAGACTCTTACCGAGGGCCAGCGCCGGCGGACCATGATCGCGCTCGCACTGGTGGGCAACCCCGAGCTCGTCCTGCTGGACCAGCCGACGACCGGGCTCAAGCCGGGCAGCAGGCAGCGCGTCGAGCAGACGATCAGCGAGCTGCGCGACGGCTACGGCGGGGTGTGCGTCACGCTCGACGACCTGGCCCAGGCGGAGAAGCTGGCCGACCGCGTCGTGCTGCTGCGCCGGGGACGGGTGCTCGCGGAGGGCTCGCCGTCGCGGCTGATCCGCCTGCTCGGCTCGGTCTTCGTGCTGCGGGTGCCGTCGCACATGAAGGTCGGCCGGCCGCAGGACGTACGCGTCCTGCCCTATGCCAGCTCGACCTACCTGTACGGGTCGCGGCAGGCGCTGGAGGCGGCGATCCAGGAGCTGTCGCCCATGAGCGGCGACCGGATCTGGTCGATCCGCCCGCCCACGCTCAGGGACGCCTACCTCACCCTGGCCGCCGTTCCGGAACCCGCGGCACTGGAGAGCGGGCGATGAACGGCACCCTGTGGGCAATGGTCCGCATCGAGCTGATGCTGCTCGTGCGGTCCCCGGCCGTGCTCGCGTCCGCGGTCATCCTGCCGTTCGCCGTCCTCCTCCTGCTGATGGTGTTCATCGGCTTCTCGTTCCCCACGCTGGAGTTCGGCGCCATGCCGGGGGTGCGGGTCATCGACCGGTTGTTGCCGGAGATGGCGGGCACCGTCGCCGCGTCGGTCGGCATCATGGTGCTCACCACCCATGTCGCGGACCTGCGCGGCCGCGGGATGCTCAGGCGCCTGAGCCGTACGCCGGCGGGTGCGGGCTCCTACGTCCTGGCCCACGCGGTCGCCGCCGGCGTGCTGGTCATCGCCTCGGTGGCGTTGTTCGCCGCCGTGACGTTCCTCATCTACGGGCCGCCGCGCTCCTGGAACCCGCTGAGCCTGGCCGGCGCGGCTCTGATCGTCGCCTACTGCGCGTTCAGCACCGGGCTGCTGCTCGGCGGCCTGCGCATGCCGTCCGCCGGCGCCCGCGTGGCGGCGCCGCTCTGCTTCGTCCTGCTGTTCGCGGGGAGCGGCCTGGGTGTCCCCCGCGAGGGGTGGAAGGGGGTGGCACCGTGGTTCTACGAGATCACCATCTACAACCCGCTCGCCCAGCTCAACGACTTCGTCTTCCAGGCCTCCCTGGGGCGGCTGTCCGAGACCTGGCCCGCCGTGGCCGGGCTGCTCGTGGCAGCGGTCGTGGTGAACGTGCTGACCAGGCGCACCTTCGACTGGGACGGCCGCCCATGACCAGGATCCTTGCCACGCTCGCCACCGCGTTCCTCGGCCTGACGGCGCTCACCGGCTGCGCCCAGCGGGACGAGCGCCACCCCATCGCCATCGCCATCGCGGCCACCCCGGGTGCCACGGCCAAGGCGGCGGCCGCTCCCAAGGGATCGGCGGCGCCCACGGGCGATCCGAACGACGCGATGCTCAAGCTCACCCAGTGCCTACGCCAGAACGGCATCGACGTGCCCGACCCCGGCTCTCCCGAGGAGAAGACCTGGAAGTACGAGGGCGACCGGGCCACGCTGGAGAAGGCGACGAAGGCCTGCCAGGAGTACGCGTCGCAGATCCCTAACCCGCTCGAGGACCCGAAGGTGCGCGACCAGCTGATCCAGGTCGCCAGGTGCATGCGGGAGCAGGGCTTCGACGTACCGGATCCGCCCCAGGAGAACCCCAACCTCAACCCCAACGATCCCAAGCTCCAGGCAGCCGCGGAGAAGTGCGCGCAGCAGCACCTGCAGGGCCAAGGAGGTGCACCGTGAACGGCCGGCTCAAAGGAGTCCTCGTCGCGCTGGGCACCGCGGCCGTCGGCAGCGCGGTGACCGCCGGGGGCGTGCACGCCTCGGCCGCGTTCTTCGACGCGGGGCCACGCGCGCATGCGGACAGCACGCCGACCCCGCGTACGGTCTCCACCGCCACCAAGCCGATCACCCGCGGCGACCTCGTCGACAGGGAGAGCATCGACGGCACGCTCACGTACGCCGGCAACCGCACGATCAAGGCCGGCTCGGGCGGCACGATCACCAGCCTCCCCGCTGAGGGAAAGGTCATCAAGCGCGGCGGCGCGCTGTACCACATCGACCGCCATCCGCGGATCCTGCTGTACGGCAAGCTGCCCGCGTACCGGACGCTGAAGGAAGGCGTCAAGCGCGGCCCGGACGTCGAGCAGCTCGAACGCAACCTGCGTGCCCTCGGCTACAAGAAGGACATGACGGTCGACACCCGCTTCACCGACGCGACCCGGCGGGCCGTCCGCGAGTGGCAGAAGGACCGGGGAATGGAGCGCGACGGCAAGGTGTCGCCCTCGGACATCGTCTTCCTGCCGGAGGAGGTACGGGTGAGCGAGACGAGCGTCGAGGTAGGCGACCAGATCGCGCCGCAACGTCCTGTCCTCGACGTCACCGAGACCGACCGGCTGGTACGCATCAACCTCGACGCCGACAAGCAGGACATCGCCAAGGTCGGCAAGAAGGTCACCGTCAAGCTGGCCGGCGGACAGAAGGCCGCGGGCAAGATCTCCCGGATCGCGAAGGTGGCCAAGACGGTCAAGCGGTCGGACAACCAGGAGAGCGGCGCCACGGTGGAGGTGGAGATCAAGGTCTCCGCCAAGTCGCTCGGCTCCCTGGACGAAGCGCCGGTGACCGTCGAACTCGAACGCCGGCGCGCCGAGAACGTCCTCACCGTGCCGGTGGAGGCCCTGCTCGCGCTGCCCGAAGGCGGGTACGGGGTGGAGGTCGTCGAGCCGGGCAAGCCGCCCGCGCGGATCCCGGTGAAGACCGGCGCCTTCGGCAACGGCCGGGTGGAGGTGAGCGGCGCCGGTCTCGCCGAAGGCATGCAGGTCTCGGTGTCGGGCCGATGAAGATCCTGGAGATCCGCGGCGTGAGCAAGAGCTACGGCAAGGTGCATGCTCTGCGCGAGGTGGACCTGGTCATCCGCGGCGGGGAGATGGTCTCCATCGTGGGCCCGTCCGGCTCGGGCAAGTCGACCCTCTTGCAGATCGCGGGCACCCTCGACCGGCCGACCTCCGGGACGGTACGCGTGGCCGGCCATGACGTGAGCAGGCTGTCGGACAGCGAACTGTCGGCGCTGCGTGCCCGCTACATCGGCTTCGTCTTCCAGCAGTTCCACCTGGCGCCTGGCTCGTCCGCGCTCGACAACGTCGCCGATGGCCTGCTCTACTCCGGGCTGTCCAGGAGGCAGCGGCGCGAGAAGGCGGCGGCGGCGCTTGAGCGGGTCGGCCTGGGCCACCGTCTCGATCATCGGCCGCACCAGTTGTCCGGCGGGCAGATGCAGCGGGTGGCCGTCGCGCGGGCCGTCGCCGGCGAGCCACCGCTGCTGCTGGCTGACGAGCCGACCGGCAACCTCGACTCCGAAGCGGGGGCCGAGGTCATGTCGTTGTTCCGGAGGCTGAACGCGGCAGGCATCACCATCGTGATCATCACGCATGACTCCGAGGTGGCGATGGCGTGCCCACGCCGGATCCGCGTCCGCGACGGTCTGGTCAGGTCAGAGGTGTCATGACGGCTCTTCGCCCGGCCCGGCTGCGGGCGACGGACCTGGCCCGGCTCGGCACCTCGGGGCTGCGGGCCAGGCCGATGCGCGCGATCCTCGCCGCGCTCGGCATCTCGATCGGGATCGCCACCATGGTCACCGTCGTCGGCATCTCCGCCTCCAGTCAGGAGCAACTGCTGCGCCAGCTCGACGCGCTCGGAACCAATCTGCTGCGCGTCCAGCCGGGCGACAGCCTCTTCGGCGACAAGGTCAAGCTGCCCAAGGCCGCCGCCGACATGGTCGGGCGGATCGACGGGGTCACGAACGCCAGCCAGACCGGCGAGACGGGCGTCACCATGCGGCGCAACGACCTCATCCCCAGCGGCGTCTCGCTCGGCATCACGGTCCAGGCCAGCAGCCTCGACCTGCTCGACACCCTCGACGGCAGGATCCGCACCGGCACGTGGCTCAACGCGGCCACGGAAAGGCAGCCCGTGGTGGTGCTGGGCGCGGTGGCGGCCGACCGGCTCGGCCTCAGTGCGCCCGACGTGCAGGTCTGGATCGGCAACAGGTGGTTCACCGTCATCGGCATCCTGGACCGGATGCCGCTGGCCGAGGAGATCGAGCGGTCCGCGCTGATCGGCTTCCCCGCCGCGAAGGACTACCTGAACCACGACGGTCACCCGACCACCGTGTACGAGCGTTCGGCGGACGAGTCCGTCGAGAGCGTCCGCGCGATGCTGGCCCGCACGGTGAGCCCGGAAAAGCCGAACGAGGCCAAGGTGAGCAGACCGTCCGACGCACTCAAGGCCAAGGCCGCCGCGGCAGGGGCGTTCACCGGTTTGATGCTGGGCCTGGGCGCGGTCGCCCTGTTCGTCGGCGCGGTGGGGGTGGCCAACACCATGGTGGTCGCGGTCCTGGAGCGGCGCAGGGAGATCGGGCTGCGCAGGTCGTTCGGCGCCACGAGGGGGCAGGTCCGCAGCCAGTTCTTGGTCGAGGCCGTGCTGCTGTCCGCCTTCGGCGGGGGCGCCGGGGTGTTGCTCGGCTCGCTGGCGACGTTCGCCTACGCGCGGCTCAATTCGCTGCCCGCCGTGGTGCCGATGTGGGCGCTGGGCGGAGCGCTGGGCACGACGATCCTGATCGGCGCGCTGGCCGGACTCTACCCGGCGCTCCGGGCGGCGCGCGTTCCCCCAACGGTGGCGCTCACCGCACAGTGAGGTGTACCGCCGACGATGGCGCTCACCGCGCAGTTATGCCGTACCACCAGGCTCTCCGTGAGGGGTCTCGTCCGACGGAAGGGGCGCGCCGACGCCCTCGGCCGTCTCCCACTCTTCGAGGCTCATCAACAGCAGCTCGAAGTAGTCGCGGAGCTTGCCGCGGTATTCGCGGTTGGCGGCGCGCACCCGGGCGGCCTCGCGCTCCCATGACTCATCGCCCGATGCCGATGCCGTGTGCTCAGAGCTCGCCGTCGACAGCAGCTCGTGCCGCCTCCTGCGCGCGTCCTCGACCAGCTCGCGGCTGTATCGCTGGGCGTCCTGGATGTACTGGTCGGCGGTCTGCTGGGCCTGGGACAACAGGCTGGCCGCGTACACGTGGGCCTCGTGCATCTTGCCGGCGACCGCCTGCGACTCCGCGGCGCCCGCGGGCTCCACGCGCGTCAGCCCGCCCCCGCGGCCGACGGGGGTGGTGCCCTCCGCCTCCGTCCGCTGGGCCTGCTGCTCCTGCTGTTGTGGCAGGGCTGCCTGCCCGGAGTCGGTGACGTACCCGCGCAGGAGCTCGAGCTCGCTCGCGAGCGCGTTCTTCTCCTGCGACAGCCGGGTCAGCTCTTCCTCCACCCGGTCCAGGAGGCTGTTCACCTGGTGCTCGTCCAGCCCTCGTTTGCCCAGCGGAGCGCGTCTGAAGACGATGGAGCGCAGTTGCCCGGGCGTCAGCCGTTCAGCGGAGCGCCCGAACGACGAGGACTCGGCCTTCCGCGGCTCGTCCCACTGCGGCTCTTCCCAGGATCCGTCCGTCGTGTCACCGGGCTCCCGCCAGACCTCGGCCTCCGCGCCGCCGTCGTCGTCGGCGAAGTGGAACGCGTCGTCGTTGACGTGGAAGCCGTTGCCGTTGTCCTGCTGGGCGGGGTATCCCGTATGGAAGTGCTGGACCGAGTCATTCATCAGGATTGGTGGCGCGGAGACCCGATCCTTCAGGACCGGAAGGAAGCGCCATCCTCCTTTCGAAAACAGTATGGAAAAATTGGGTAACAGACGGTAATCTGCTCAGCCGGACGTCCTGACCGCGGCGCTGCGGGTATGCAATGAGGCGGCCAGCCTCGTCTCCCGATTGGCCTGGCAGCAGCGCACCTTCACCGTGGTTGAGTTGCACCGGCTTGCCTACCATCCGGTGCGCGCGCTCGCCGGCCTGGGCGCGCAGGCGGCGGTGCGGGCGATTGCCCGGGTGGCCGGTGCCTACGCCAACCGGTACCTCCAACGGCGCACCCTGCACGGCTAGGCGTTCGCCCAGCCGATCGAGTTCACCCGCTACAAGGCCGCGCGGGCCGGGGTCGCCTTCCTCCTGGTCGATCCCGCCTACACCTCGCAGGCCTGCCCCGACTGCGGGTGCATCTCCAGAGCGAATCGGCCGGCGCGAGGTCGTTTCGTCTGCACCGGGTGTGGCCTCGCTGGGCACGCCGATCACATCGCGGCCTGCAACATCGCCGTTGCGGGCTGGGCTGCTGTCAACCAGCCACACGCTACCGGCCTCCCTTCAGCCAGACGGGACCGTGAGAGCAAACCACCGGCCTCAACCGGTGGTAGTTGACGTGGCGAACCTCTGTGTTGGCGTGGCCGCGCTCGCGAACCTCTCCAGGCGTATACGGTTGTCGCTGAATCCGTTCTCGCGAAGCATGCTCACCGTGCTGTCGACCATGGCAGGCGGGCCGCACACATACGCGTCGTAGCCGCCCCATCGACCGTAGCGGCTGACGACCTCACTCACGGTCCCAGAGGCGGCGACGTCCGGGGCGCCGATCTCGGACAGGGCCGCCCTGACGTTGAGCCAGGAGTGACGCTCGGCCCACGTACGCACGATGTCGAAGTCGTAAAGCCCCTTGGGTTCGCGCGCGCCAACGAACAGGGAAACCCACGGCGGCACCGGCAATCTGATGACATGCTCCAGAATCGCCTTTATCGGAGCGAATCCCGTGCCTCCGGCGACGAGCAAGATGTTTCGCTCGGTATTCGGATTGAGTGTGAGAGTTCCGACGGGCGCGCCGAGTTTGACGATATCGCCCTCGTGCATCTCGCGGACGAGGGTTTGGCTGACGGCGCCGTCAGCTTTCACATGAATTTCGATGGTGTTGTCCTGCCTCGGCACATTCGCCATCGAATAATAGCGCCACATGTTCGGCCATTTTCCGACCTCGATGGGCGCCGATTGACCGGGGACGTACGGGAAGGGCTCGTCGATCAGCAGCCGGATCACCGCGGTGTCGATCGCCCTGCGCTCGTGACTGATGACCTCCGCCGACCAGTGCGACGGCCTGTTGGTCGAGTCCTGCCGCGCGCCGTCGACGAGCACCTGCGACAGGGTGGCCAGGAACACGCACCACTCGCGCTCGAGCTCGTCGTCCCAGGCGTTTCCGGAGAAACGCCGCATGGTGTTGACCACGCTCGCGCTCCACTGGGCGTACTGCTCTGGCTCAGTGCCGAACTTGCGGTGGCTGCGGCCGAGCTGGTGCAGGTAGGGAGTGATCTCCGCGAGATTCGCGCAATTCTCCACGGCTAACGTGAGCGCGCTCATGAGCCGGTCGCGCTGGCTCCGCATGTTCACCGGAAACATTTCCCGCAGCTGTGGCGCGCGCAGAAACATGTCGGAGAACAAGTACAACGGCACGCCATCCCCGTACTTGGCGACCAGCTCGAAGTTATCTCTTAGTCGCTGACAGCCCAACAAGGCCCCCCCAGCAGCGCTTCGCACCCCGAGAAACAAGTTACTGAACCGAGTCTAGACAGGGTAGCTTCGAATGTCCATTAATACCGGTAAGTCAGGTTTTCTCTCTTTGACGGCGGCTGTCGAGCGGCGCGCTCCGTACTGGGGAAACGGCCCGAACCCGCGACCGATGGCCTTGCCGCAACACTCGCCGAAGCCCTGTACGCGAACCCTATCTCTGCTGTACCGGCGAGGCGGACGTGCTCTCGTCCACGGTGACGTGCCCGCCCTTGACCAGGAGCCAGATCATGAGCACAACCTCGCCGACGAAGGTGAACATGGCCGCTTCGATCGAAGAGCCCGGCACGAGAAGCCGACCGAGGCTGTCCACGAGATAACCGAGCCCCGCGATCAGGACCAGGACGCCCACCCACCTGGGCACATAGCGCGACTTGTACGCCAGGTATCCCAGGAGGGCCAGGTGAAGCCCGAAGAGGCTGAGGCCGGCGTCCCAGATGTCATGGAAGGCGTTGATCTTCGACAGCACGTCGGCGTCCAACCGGCCGGTGGTGTCGGCGACGCCGAGGAGCGGCGTCACCCCGGCGAGCTGGGCGATCGCAACGGTGAACACTCCTGCATACACAGCCCTGAGCCAGGCCGCGAGCGTGGCGACACCTTCGTGCACCGGCGTGAAGAACACCAGAAGCGCCCAGGCCACGACCACGTCGAGAATGGCGGCCACGAGGAAGCCGGCCACGCCGTAGCGGAACAGCATCTCCGCCTCGCGTATGTTCTGCGCCGTCCGCTGCGCGTCACCTTCCGTGACGAGGTTCTCCACGACGCCGAAGTTGGCGAGACCTGCCAGGACGGCGAGGGCGACGAGCGCGATTCCCCCGATCAGTGCCGCCCGGCGTATCGGCTGATGGGCTGTCTCTAATGGGGTCATGCTCTCTCCCGCTGCCACTCTCGACGATGTAAAGAATCCTTGACATCAACCAACGTAACAAATCTTTGACGTCATGTCTAGAATTTTTGACATCGCCGCGATCGCTCAGTGCGCAGGCCGGCCGAGTTGATGGACCGAACCGAGATCCCCAGAGACGTGAGGCTTGGCGGGTGTTTCGTGGCTGGTCCATGCGATGTCGTCAACCGCCAGAAATGGCTCGCCGACCACGGTCGCGGGGGTTACTCCGGTGAACGCCATGACGTCCCGATGCAGGTGGGACTGGTCGGCGTAGCCGGCGTCGGCCGCGACTCGGGCTGCGCCTTCACCTGCGACCAGGCGATGGGCGGCGTGGTCGAAGCGGACCAGCTTGGCAGCGCGCTTGGGCGGCAGGCCGAGCTGCGACCGGAACCGGGACCACAGGCGCTTACGGCTCCATCCGACCTCGGCCGCAAGACCGTCGACCCGGACCAGGCCGCGGCCGCCGACGATCCGATGCCAGGCCCAGGCCACCTCCGGGTCCACCGGCGACCCCGCCTCATGCCGGCGGGCGAGCAGCGTGTCCGTCAACGCGAAGCGATCCTGCCACGACGAGACGTCGCCCAGTTGCTCACGGATCCGTGACGCCTCGCGGCCCCACAGGTCATCGAGGGCCACCACGGCGCCGTCGAGGTCGGCGGGCGAGTGGCCCAGAACCGCGCGTGCGATCACCGGGGACAGCCGCACCTGTACGCACTCGACGTTCTCACCCCGCGCCCAGACCGCGCCTCCGGACCCGAGCCCGGGCCCGGCGACGACACTTCCCCGCTGCTGCCGCCCGGCGGCATAGTCCAGGACGGGCGAACCGGTGCCGAACTCCAGAAGCAGCGTCACGGCCGGGTGCGGGACCATCCGGAGCGCGTCCAGGTCACGGACACGGAACCCGGCCATGGTGACACCGGCCACCAGGCTGGGCCGCTGCGGGCGTGCGACGCCCCACGCAGCCGCACCGTGCACGAACGTCCGCACGGTGCCATGCTACGTGAGCCGGCTGAGGGGAACATTTGTCCAATCCACCGGCGCGTACCGGCGGCGACAGTGGCCTCATGACCATTTCTGACGGCGAACCGCAGGTGAACGGCGACGCCGAGGCCACCGAGAGTTCGACCCTGTCCCTGGACGACGGCGACATCCACGTGTGCCAGGACGGCCCCCGCGACGCCCCCGCACTCCTGCTCATCCACGGGTCCGCCTCCTCGACCCGCTCATGGGATGCGCTGGTTCCGATGCTGACCAGATCCCATCGCGTCATCCGCATCGACCTGCTCGGGCACGGCCGGTCGGCCAAACCGGCCGACCGTAGTTACGCGATCCGGGACCAAGGACGCCGGGTCGGCGCGGCACTGGACCGGCTCGGCGTCAAGAACGCCATAGTCGTCGGCCATTCCAGCGGCGGCGCGGTCGCCACGGCCCTCGCCGAACAGCGACCCGACCTGGTGACCGCGCTCGCGCTCATCAACACCGGACCCAGCCTGGACGCCTTCATCGCACCGGAGTCCGCCGCAATCGCACCCTCGCAGTGGCCGCCGACCGACGAGCAGATCCGCCAGTTTGCGAGCACCGGTTTCAGCCGCGCGGGCTACCAGATCCCACAAGAGCTCCTGGACGACGTGCGCGCTATGACCTACCACACGCTCACCACGACGATGCAGGGCACCAGCGCCTATCTGGAGCAGCAGGCGCTCCCGGATCGGCTGACGGCCCTCGGCAAGCCGCTACTGGTGATCTTCGGCGAGGACGACCGCAGATGGCGATCCTCATCCGCCGCCGACTACCGCACCGTTCCGGGCGCGAAAGTCGAGTTGCTGCCCGGTCTCGGACACTCACCCATACTCGAGGATCCGCCGCGGACCGCCATCCCCCTCCTGGCCTTCACCGCGATCCACGCCCCGCGGGCGGACTGAACGAGAGATTGCCATGGTCGCGCCGGCGACGACGACGCCAAGCCCGCGCCCTCTGGTTCCGCCAACGAAGCCGCCTCAGCCGGCAGTGACAAAATCACCATCTCCGACTGCCTCATAGGTGGGCCAGCAGCATGTCCAGCGGTCGCGGCACGCGATCGAGATCGAGTGCCGCGACGAGCGGGCCAGAGTAGCGGATCTTGCGGCCACTTCCTGATCCCATGAATCGGCGCAGTTGGTCGTGAGTGGTGCCCCCGCGCCATGCGGGTTGCTTCTGGAGCGTGCGAAATGACCTGAGCTCGCCCTCGGCATCGACAACGCGCTCAACCATGGCGGTGCCGAGGGCGCGGATCAGCTCGTCTTCCAGGTCAGCGACGCACACGAAGAATCCGAGCGCCTCCAGATCGCTTCGGCTGAGATTGGATCCAAGACCGGCGCGCTCGAGACCCCTCCGGAAGTCGCCTTCCTCCCCGACGTCGACCAGACCGGCCAGCCGGAGATTGCGACCGCGAGGGCCGAACCTGCCGATATACGTCCCGATGTTCGTCGCACCGCCCATCGCCACAAGGGAGATGCCTTCGGTCGCCAGGTTCCGGCCACGGCGCTCGGCCAACGCCTCGATAGCCGACTTGTCACTGGATCCCTCGACCAGGACCACGGTTTGCGTGTCGCTCACGAGCCCAGCCTTGCACCCAACCTGGAGAGGTTCATCCCCTTTTACGCGTTGCCGGTCCGGTCCCGGCGTTCTTGGTACGCGTGACGGTCCGCGGGTCGTATGTGGAGCGGGTGGCGCGCGGGCGCCTCAGCGCGGACCAGTCACTTTCTGTGTGAACGCGGCGTCAGCGGGTTATCTCTTCACGTGGAAGGCACAACGTCCTGACCAGAGGAGCCCAATGCCGACCCTCGCCCGGTTCACCGCCGCCGCCCTGCTGCTCACGCTCGCCGCCTGCGCCGACCCGTCCGCGACACCGACCGCGACACCGCCGGCGCCGCTCTCCGCGACACCAGGAACGGCGGGCGCTCCTCCTCCGACCGCCTCCACCCTGACGACATCCAGCCCGACGACATCCAGCCCGACGACATCCACCCCGACCCCGGCTGCCGAGCCACAAGCGGCCGACGGGAACGATCTGGCGGCCTGCAAGGACGCCGACTGCGAGGTCGACATCCAGGCGGGCGACCGCCTCACCATCGGCGAGCGGTTCGGCGTGCAGCGGCTCACGATCAGCTCGCTCAACGCGGACGAGGTCGTGATCGGGCTCTTGGGCTCCTCCGGTGGTCTGCGGGCCGAGGGAATGAGCGTGAGCGTCAGCGGTACCTGCGTCAACGGCCGCTGCCGCGACGAGGGCAACCTCACCCTGACTCCGAGCAGGCCCGGCCGCATCAACAACATGCGGCTGGAACTCACCCACCTCGCAGACGACCGCGCCATCCTGCGGCTCACACCACCGCCGAAATAAACCGAAATAGGGTGCCGGCCGTGCCCGGCGAGCACAACTCGCCGCGGACACGACCGGCAGGGGTAGAGCGCGCCGGGATATGTCCTACAGGGAGCCGTTCTCCCACGGGCCGGTGATGGCGAAGGTGATGCCGGGCGACTGGATGTTGGCGAACAACCACCCGCCGTCCCTGCTGTCGAACACCGACCCGCACCACTCCGAACCGGTGTAGGTGCCGGGTGCCACGGACTTGCCAGGCACGCCACCGGCCGGGATGACGACCGCGTTCTCCGCGAAGGGGAAGATCTCGCCGTCGGTGGTGAGCCCGTGCAGGTACTCCACGCCGGACCCGTCCTCGCACAGCACGATGCCGCCGCGCGGGCTGACGCAGATGTTGTCGGGGTTGTTCAGCACGGCCGCGTTCGGCGAGGCGAACAGCACCCGCATGGTGTTGCCGGCGAGCTCGTACTCGAAGACCTGGCCCTGACCGGCGGGGCCGCCGCTGGTGCTGACGATGTAGATCTTGCCGTCGTGGTACCAGGCGCCCTCCAGACGGGCGAACGAGGCGCCGCCCTTGGCGATGCCCTGCCGCACGACGCTGGTCTCGTTCGCGCCGGGGTCGGGATTGTCGATGACGACCCAGCCGATCTCGGGGTAGGCGACGCCGGTGCCGTCCTTGTAGGTGGTGTACGGCGAGGCGCCGATCGTCATCATCTCCAGCACGCCGCCCTGCGCCAGGTCGCCCTTGACCTTCGGCCGGAAGCGGTAGAAGCCGCTGGGGGTGGCGTCCTCGGTCTCGTACACCCAGCCGGTCTCCGGGTCCACGGCCACGGCCTCGTGCGAGAAGCGGCCCATCTCCTTGTACGGCTTGGCGTCGCTGACCTTGTCATGCGGCACCTCGAAGACGTAGCCGTGCCGGTAGTCGCCGTTGATCAGGGTGGTCTCCTCGCACGACAACCAGCTGCCCCACGGGGTGGGCCCGCCGGCGCAGTTGCGGATGGTGCCGCCCAGGCTGGCCCAGCTCTGGACGAACTCTCCCTTGCGCGTGTCGAAGATCAGCGACGTGGTCCCGCCGCCGGCGGTCGGGTTGTACGCGGGCTCGACGAAGGCGCCGTTGAAGCCGCCCACCTCGTGGTTGCGGACCAGAACCGTCCAGTGGCCCTTGCCCTCGCCGCCGCCCGCGGACGTCCGGTCCTTGAGCGCGTCGCTGGGCTTGAACGCGGCCATACCGTCGTGCACGCCAGGCGTGGGACGACCGTCGCTCATCTTGTCGCCGGTCCAGCCGTGGGTCAGGTACTCGAACCCGCGGGGCAGCTTGAGCAGCTCCAGGCCGGTGGTGTGGTCCTTCACCGGGTACAGCGGCCCGTAGTCGGGGCTGAAGGCCCGCTTCACCATCGTGGAGGCATCAGCGGTGCGGGCGGACAGCGCCGCCAGCGGCCCGCCCGCCACCACGCCGAGAGTGGCGGCCGTCAGGCCGGTACGCAGGAATCCCCGCCGGTCGATGTCGGTCATCGTAAAGCTCCTTGATCATCGCGGGGGTGCCCCTGAGTTGGACACCCCCGCGAGTCACCCTCCGGCCTTCCGATGTCGATCCGGCGAAACAGGGATGACCCTCGCCTTACGGCCGCTGGAACGCAGCCTGGGAGCTATTGAGCCTGGTGCGAGGTAGGAAGGAGATCAAGACGCATGGGAAGAGTCGACGATGACGTCCAAGCGCCGCGAGGAGCGCCCGGCCGATTGTGGGACAAACATTCCGCCTCGTACAACCGGCAAATGGCGTTCTTCGACCGGAGGTTCTTCGGCGACAGCCGCTCGTGGATCTGCGGGCAGGCCAGTGGCCACATACTCGAGGTCGCCGTCTGTCTGGTGCAGCGCCTGCTCGAAGTGGTGACCGTGCCCACGGGCGGCGAGCACTTCCTTCGTCGGCCCATCAGGCTGCTTCCCGAGCACGGCCTCACCGTCGAACGTCACGACCGCTTCAAGGTGGGCATCGTCGAACGCCTGGCCGCCCGCAAGCCCGCTTGAACCCGAGTCAGCGCTCGACGGCCAGGCGTACGCCGAGGCCGATGAAGATGCCTCCGGTGGCGATGTCGACCTTGCGGCGGGCGGCCTGCCGGCGGCGCAGCCAGCCGCCGATCCGCCCCGCCAGCACGCCCACCGTGCCGTCGACCACGAACTCCAGCGCGATCAGGATGGCGCCGAGGATCGCGAACTGCAGCCAGACCTGGCCCAGCTCCGGGTTGATGAACTGCGGGAGGAAGGCGATCGTGAAGGTGACCATCTTCGGGTTGAGCAGGTTCGTCAGCACGCCGCTGGTGAACGCCCGGCGGCCCGACAGCGCCCCCTTGCCCTCCACGGTGATCTCGCTGTCGACCCCCTTGCGGTTCCGCAACATCTGCACGCCGAGGTAGATCAAGTACGCGGCTCCGACAATGCGTACCACGGTGAAGGCCACCGGGACCGCCTCGAAGAGCGCCGCGAGGCCGACCGCCGCCACGGCGACGTGAACCGCCTCGCTCGTGGCCACCCCGGCGGTGGCGAGCAGGCCGGCCCGCGCGCCGCCGCGCATCCCGCAGCCCAGGACGAACAGCATGTCCGGCCCCGGAGTGATCATGGCGACGATTGTGGTCATGGTGAACAGCACGAGCAGCTGCGCGTCGATAGGCATGAGGGCATCGTCGCAGATTCCCCCAGGCTCATCACTCGCGAGCCGGACCCTGCCGACCGCCGTGTCCGCACCGGCTCCCTTCCTGGATTTGTCGAGGGTGCCGATGATGCTGTAAGCGGATGCATATGAAAGATGCAGGTATCAGACTGATCCGCAATGCCGATCTCGCGCAGACGGTCGACTATGCCTACGCGTCCGTCGCGGACGCGCCCGTACGGCAGGTCTGGGTGGCGGGCGCCTGCCCGCTCGACTCCGACGGCAAGACGGTGGCGGTCGGAGACTACGCCGAGCAGACCCACCAGGTGATGCGCAACCTCGTCACCGCGCTGCGCGGGGCCGGCGCGTCGTTGACCGACATCGTCAAGACCACCGTCTACGTGGCCTCCTCCAGGCAGGCCGACCTGGTGACGGCGTGGAAGGTCTACCGCGAGTACATGGGGGCCCACGACGCGCCCAGCACGCTGCTCGGAGTGACGGTGCTCGGGTACGACGATCAGCTGGTCGAGGTCGAAGCGGTGGCCGTGCTCCCCGATCAGCCGACGGGTCATGCGGCAGGATGACGGCCGGCCGCTGAGTAGGCGAGCCGATCAGGTTGCGCGGCGAGCGGCCTCGATCGAGTCGGCCACCGCCGCGGCCCGTTGCGCGGCCGCGGCGACCACCGGTTCGCCGGCCGCGTGCGCGGCGCACCTGCCGGCGATCTGGTGCAGCCGCTCGGCCAGCACCGTCCAGGCGGCCTCCCGCCAGGGGACCACGTTGTCCATCAGGTAGTACATCTCGAAGGCCGGCCCCGCGGTACGTCCCGGATGGCCGGGGCCGACGGGCCTGCGGGCGAGTTCGGTGCCGAGCGGCCGCAGCACGCCCGCCATCATCGTGATCGCCGCGTTGACCAGCGCGTCGAGTTCTTCCTCGCTCTCGTCCGTGTGGGTGAAGAAGCGCGTGAGCAACCACAGGACGGCCTCGTACGCGAGGTTGCACAGCTCGCCGAGCGCCAGCGTGCCGGGATCGCCGATCAACGGCTGCGGCTCCTGCACGTCGAAGGGCTGGCGGGTGAACGCGCCGAGCGCTGGATGGGCCGGCTCGAAGGCCGGATCGGCGGCCCGCAGCGTGGTGTACTCCTCCCAGATTTTCAGGAAGCGGCCGTAGTGAGCGTCCTGCCAGTCCCCCTGTGCGCCCTCACCCTGCTCGATGATCTCGTCGATGGCCGCGCACGCCGACTTGAGGTCGGTCACCGCCACCATCTCGGGCCAGTGGAACAGCTCCGGAGTGGCCTGCGCCCTGGGCGAGCCGCAGAACACCTGTGCATCGCCGACGCTGGCGACCAGGGCGGTCAAGCCGTCTCTGATGCCGCGGTACAGATGGCCGACCGTGGCGAACTCCTGCGCCCGCGGGAAGATCTCACCGGACACGACGGGCTCGGGCGGCGGGTCGCAGGAGATGAAACCGGCGGCGTCCTCCCGCCGCATCCCCTCGGGTCTTTCGAGGAAGAGGAAGTGGGTCAGGGCCGCCTCGCCGAAGGGCAGCAGCCGCATCTGGATCGAAGGCGGGAACGGGCCGCAGGACTGCGGGAAGTTGGGCCGGCCGAACGTGGGCGCGGCGCCGATGGCCGACATCAGATTGGCGACCAGGGCCAGGTGGAGCATCTCCTGTACGGCGATGCCGTGCAGTTCCTGGCGCCAGCGGTCGACCGCGGCCTGCTGCTCGCCGGTGAGGCCCTCGGTCTTGAGGCTGAACTCGGCGAAGAGGTACTGGCACATGATCATGTGTTCGAGCTGGGAGGCCTGGGCGAGCAGGTACCACACGTGCTCGCGGTGCTCGATGACGATCGGGGGCTCAGTCATGAATTACAGGGTTACATACGAACCCACACCCGTCACCGTCACACCGCAGCCGACGGTGTGGGGCGGCGATAGGCGCCGGGCGGGACACCGTACTCGCGCTTGAACGCCTTGGCGAAGGCGAACTCGGAGGTGTACCCGACGCGTTCGGCGACGGTCCGCACGGAGGCGCCCGGCTCGCGGAGCAGCCGGCCCGCGCTGGTCATGCGCCACCAGGTCAGGTACGCCATCGGCGGCTCCCCCACCAGTGTGGTGAAGCGCTGCGCGAACACCGATCGGGACAGGCCGCTGCGTGCCGCCAGCTCCGCCACGGTCCAGGGATGCCCGGGACGGGCGTGCATGTCGTGCAGGGCCCGGCCGATGGCTTGGTCGGCGAGTGCCCGCGCCCATCCGGCCGGCGTGTCATCGGCGGCGGCCCGCTCCTCTACCCAGGCGCGAAGCAGGTATAGCAACATCGCGTCGACCAGGGACGGCACGATTCCGTCGCCGCCGGGACGGGGCCGGGCGAGCTCGGCGGCGAGGAGGTCGACGAGTCGGCCGAGCTCGTCGTGCGCGGGCAGGAGCATGAGCCGGGGCAGCTCGCGCAGCAGGGGGTGCGGCCGGGTGCGGTCGAGCTGGTACGCGCCGCAGAGCAGGATCGTCTGCGCTCCAGGGCCGTCGACGTGGACGCGGCCGATCGGCGAGGAGGGGTCCGGCCGTTCGGGGGCGAAGTCGGTCAGCGGGGTGTCCGGGGTATCGGCCAGAGCGTGCGCGCTGCCCTCGCGGAGGAAGACCACGTCGCCGGGGCCGAGCATGAGCGGCGGTTCGCCGCCGGGCGGCAGGAGCACGCAGGCGCCCTCGAGCACGACGTGGAACGACGTGCCGGTGATCGCGGGGAAACGCAGCCCCCACGGAGCGCGGACGTCGGTGCGCGCCGAGCGGGTGCGACCGGTCCGCATCGCGGCGAGTGCGTCGGAAAGCACGTCCATGAGACAGGACTATAAGACATGTTTTCCGGACTTTGAGGCATTCAGCGTCCTGTTTCTGATTCGTACTCTCATCTCAAACGAAGGGAGAACCACGATGAAGGTTCTGGTGATCGGCGCGAGCGGAAAGACCGGCAGGCCGGTGGTGGACGCGCTGGCGGCAGGCGGTGTGGAGGTGCGTGCGGCCGGCCGCACCCCCGTCCCGGACGGGGTGCTTTTCGACTGGGCCGACCCTGGCACGTGGCCGGAGGCGCTGCGGGACGTCGATGCGTTGTACGTGGTCGGCCCGTACATGTATCCGGATCGGCCGGGCTTGGTCGGCGACCTGCTGGCGGCAGCGCCGCACGCGCGGCGGGTCGTGCTGCTGTCGGTGCTGGGCGTCGAGCTGCTGCCCGGCACGATCCCGATGGCCCGGTGGGAGGCGGACGTCCGCGCTTCGGGGAAAGAGTGGACCATCCTGCGGCCGAACTGGTTCCAGCAGAACTTCGGCGAAGGCTTCGCCGCGCCCCTGCGCGACCTGGGGGTGCTGACGCTGCCGGCGGCCGATGCGGCGGTGGGCTTCGTCGACACCCGCGACATCGCGGAGGTGGCGGCCGCCGCGCTCACCGAGGACGGCCACGCGGGCCAGACCCACGTCCTCACCGGCCCGGAAGCGCTCACGTACGCGCAGGTCGTACGGATCCTGGGCGAGGCCGCCGGCAGGGAGTTGCGGTACACCGCCCTCGACCTGGACGAGCACATCGAGGGCCTGCGGGCGGCGGGCCTCGACGAACGTTCGGTCGCCTGGCAGCGGGGCCTGTTCCAGCTCATCCGGGACGGCCGCAACGCCGTGATGACCGACACGGTCGAACGTGTCACCGGTCACCCGGCACGCTCGCTGGAGGCGTACGCGCACGAGCACGCGGCCACCTGGCGGACACCCGTTCCGGCCGGGCACTGACCCATGCCGGAGGGGCGGCTTCAGAGCGGTGGCAGGTGTCAGCGGCCGAGCCAGCCGCCGTCGACGGTCAGCACGTGGCCGCACACGTAGTCGGACGCGGGTGCGGCCAGGAAGACGGCGGCGCCGACCAGATCGGCGGGCGTGCCCCACCGGCCGGCCGGGATACGGCCGCGGATCTGCGGCTCCCGCACCGGGTCGGCGCGCAGCGCGGTCGTGTTGTCGGTGGCGATGTAGCCGGGCGCGATGGCGTTGACCTGGACACCGTCGCCGGCCCACTCGTTGGCCAGGGCGCGGGTCATGCCCACGACCGCGTGCTTGCTGGCCGCGTACGCGGCGACGTTGACACCGCCTTGGAAGGACAGCAACGACGCGATTGAGATGATCTTGCCGGTGCGGCGCGCCAGCATCTGCCGGCCCGCGGCCCGCGTGACCGTGAACACGGCGTCGAGGTTGACGGTCATCACCGCGTCCCAGTCCTCGCCGCCCATGCTCACGGCGGGAGAGCGGCGGATGATGCCCGCATTGTTGACCAGGATGTCCACGCGGGTCTCGGCGAGCAGGCCCTCGACGTCGTCGGCGAGCCCGGAAACCTGGGAGAGGTCGCGAATCCACCGCCGGGCCGAGCGGCCATGAGCCTCGACCGCCTCCTGGGTCTCGTCGAGGTCGTCGTGGTGACCGTGGAGCACCAGGTCGGCTCCCGCCTGGGCGAGGCCGATCGCGATCGACTGGCCGATGCCGGTGCGCGCGCCGGTGACGAGCGCCGTCCGGCCGGTCAGGTCGAACAGCGGGTTCATCGCAGCTCCGTGATCGGGTACGGCTCGACGTCGGCGTAGTCGATGTTCTCCCCGCCCATGGCCCAGACGAACGCGTAGTTGCCGGTGCCGAAGCCGCAGTGGACGGACCAGGGCGGCGAGATGACGGCCTGCCGGTCGGCGACGATGAGGTTGCGGGTCTGGTCGGGGCGGCCCATCAGGTGCACGACCCGATCCTCCGGCTCGAGGCCGAAGTAGAGGTAGACCTCGGTGCGCCGGTCATGAACGTGCGCGGGCATGGTGTTCCACATGCTGCCGGCGGCGAGCTCGGTGATGCCGAGGACGAGCTGGCAGCTCTGGATGCCCTCGGCGTGAATGAACTTGTAGATGGTGCGCTCGTTGGAGCTGCGCTGCTCGCCCAGCCGGATCGGGGTGGCGTCGGCAAGGGTGCCCTTGCGTGTGGGGTGCGTGGCGTGCGCCGGTGTGGAGACGAGATAGAAGGCGGCCCCGCCCTCGCCGGCGAAGGACACGTCGCGGCTGCCTCTGCCGACGTAGAGGACCTCCTTGGCCCCTAGCTTGTGGTCGGCGCCGTCGACGGTGACGGTGCCCGGATCGGTGCCGACGTTGACGACGCCGAGCTCGCGTCGGGCGAGGAAGTGGTCGGCACGCAGCGGGTCGGCGGTCTCCAGCGTCACCGGCTCGGCCGACGGGCGCACGCCGCCGACGACGATGCGGTCCTCGTGGCTGTAGACCATGCTGATGGCGCTGCCGAAGAGGTCCTCGACGAGGAAGCGTGAACGCAGCGCGTCGGTGTCGAATCCCGGGATCTGGTCCGGGTCGGTGGCATGTCTGACCTTCATGTCGTCTCCCGGAGTGCTGCCGCGTACGCCTGCAGAGCCAGGCCTTGGCCCCAGGGCTGGATCATGTCGTCGCGGATGACGGAGTAGCCGAACGGCAGCAGCTGCAGGACCGTGCCGGCGCTGGTGCGGGTGAGCGTGCCGTCGTCGGCGACGTACGCGTGGACGCCGGCGAGTGCGCGCCACGCGGACCGGCGAAGTCGCTCCGGCTCGATGCCGAGGGCGGCCGCGCGGAACATGGCGGCGGCGATGCCGGCGGCGGCGGAGGTTTCGAGGATGCCGCGGTTCTCCGGCTGCCCGTCGACCAGCACGTCCCAGATCCCGTACGCGGGCTGGTGGGCGGCCAGCGTGAGCAGCTGGCGGCCCAGCACCTCGCGTACCGGCTGGGACAGGGCTCCCCCGGCCTCCAGGTATTCGACCGACGCCAGAGCGGTCCAGGCGTTAGCGCGGCCCCAGAAGTTCCAGATCGTCCGGCCCTCGTGGGAGCCGTGCGCGTACAGCCCGGTTTCGGGGTGTTGGAGGATCGCGGCGTGGGCGAGGATCTGCTCGCCCGCCTCCTCGATCAGCTCGGGCCGGCCGGCGTGCAGTCCATAGTGGATGAGGAAAGTGCCGCCCATGTAGACGGTGTCGGCCCAGACACCGCCGGGCCAATGCTCGATGGCACCGCCGGGCGCGCGGGTCACGGCGTCGTCGTGGCGTAGCCAGTCCAACATGCGCTCGCACGCGTCGGCGTAGCGGCGTTCCCCGGTGGCCCCGTACAGGTCGGCGCAGACCGCGCCGGGCGCGAGGTTGTTGACGTGGCCGAGCTCGATGCCGTCGCGAAGATGCCCGTCGACGAACTCGGTGACGAACGGGTGTACGGCTCTTATTAGCTCGGGAGCTCCGCTTCCTTCGCCGGCCAGGCGCATCATGCCCTGCAGGACGACGCCCTCACCCCAGAACCAGTGGGTGAGGCCCATGGCCACGGCCCGGTCCGCGATGCGCCCGGCGGTCTTGGCGAGCACCTCCGGGGTGAGGTCCGCCAGGTCGGCGGGGCGCCGCGGCGGCTGCGACCGGCTCGCCTGGCTGGTGTCCAGGCCACGCCCCTTACTCATGTGTTCCGGCCTTTCCGGAGGTCGATCATGTGCGATCCAATGGACAGTGTCGTGTCGCCGAACTCGAGGCGGGCGTAGGGGTTGTCGAGCTGGGGAGCCGGGGCGATCGTGCCGTCGGGCGCCAGGTCGGCCGGGCGGCCGTTCACGGTGAAAGGGCCGCGCCACGTCAGGTTCAGCTCGTCGCCTTCGGGGGTGGTGAAGGCGACCCCGTCGCGGATGAAGCGGGGTTCGGTCAGGGACGCGATGAAGTCGGCGTGCCGTCCGACGGTGCAGATCCAGGCTGTTCCCGGGCCGCGTGGCCGAAGCTCCTGCCAGGCGTCGGGCCCGGTGGTCACCGGCTCCGCCCCGCCCTCTGTGGCGAGGGCGACGTAGCCGGCGCCCTTACGTCCGACCGTCCACACGCCCTGCTGAATCCACTCGTCGAACTCGGCGATGGGGAACCACGCGTGCGTATAGCCCATGACATCGTCACCGGGGATCCGGTACAGCGCCAGCACCGTGCCTTCGTGCTGGCGGGCCCTGGGCAGGATCCGGTTGCCGGCCCAGGCGTTGGGCCGGGCCGACGGTGAGGTGGAGGAGTTCGGCGCGTGCGTCACGAACACCTGGGTCTCCGGCCCCAAGGTGGCGCCCCAGATGTGTTCCTGGAGGCCGGGCAGGCCGGACCGGTAGTCGTTGGCGCACGAGAGCATCACGTCCGGGGTCTTGAACACCGTCACATCCGACCCGTACGGCCTGCTGAGCAGGTCGTGGGCGAAGCGGTACGTCCCGCGATAGCTCTGCCTGCCCCACCACCGGTCGGGCAGGTCGTTCGCGGCCTGGCGGATGACCTCGGGCATGCGGTAACGGCGCGCGGTGGCGATGGCCGCGGCCGGGAGGACGGCGTCGTTGAGCACGCCGGTGCCGAAACAGAGCCACATGATCGGCGCGGTCTCCTCCAGCCGCGACGATCGGAGCGTGGACACGTAGGAGCGGCCGTGCGCGCATCCGTGGATGCCCCGCCAGGAGTTCGCCGCCAGGCTGAACAACACCCGATCCGCGACCCCCGCCGCCAGTGCCCTGATCTCGTCGTCCTCGGCGAACTCCACCAGCGAGACCAGTGCGAGCAGGTCGATCGCGAGATAGGCGTTGGAGTCGAACTCGCTGAACCCGCCGGCGAGCTTGCGGCGCATCCACTCGGCCGCCATCTCGCGCCCGTGCGCGGCGTGCTGGGCGCCGGTCCAGCCGGTGTTGGAGAACGTCTCGTCGCCCAGCGCCGTGCCCCAGAGCAGCTCCGCGGTGTGCCAGACGAGCTGGTGATTCTCGGTGAAGTAGCACATGGCGTCCAGGCCGGGCTGGTCGATCCAGTACTTGAAGCCGAGCATCGCCTCCCGTATGCGCTCGCGCAGGCCGGGTTCCCACGCGTGGGCCCGGTGCCAGAGATGCGCCAGCCCGACCGCCTCGAAGTCGGCGCAGTCGGCCCGGTTGTCGATCATCCACAGGGCACGTTCCAGACCGGTGACGACATATGACGGGTCCTCGACGACGCGGACCAGCTCGGCGGCCGAGGTCCCGTCCATGGTCGCGGCGTGGCGCAGGAATTCCTCCCGCCAGGTGGCGGGGTCACCTTCCGGAGCCGAGCGGTACTCCGGGGGCAGGACGGCGACCGGGAACTCTCTGAACACCGGTGAACCATCGAGGGAGATCCGCAGGACCGTCTCGCCCGTCGACAGCATGGAGGCGTTCCCGACCTCGTCGTCGCCTTCGGTCTTGTCGAGTCGCAGGGTTGCCCGTCCGCCGGTCAGCCGGACGAGACGTTCCTGATCCGCCCAGCGGACGCGCAGCGCGGCGCCGTCCGGGCCGACGATCGGCACCGTGCCGTCGGCCGTCCCCCAGCGGGTCACACCCACGGCGTCGAGAACACGTTCGGCGACGGCGCCGGTGTCCTCGCGGCCGCCGCCGGGCAGCACGACGCGGACGGGCAGCCCTTCCACCCGCAGCCGCAGCACCTGACGGCACTCGCGGAAGGCCACCTGCCACGAGGCGACGACCACCGTCGAGGTGCCGGAGGGCAGCCATACCCGACGAGCATGCTCGGCAGGCTCCATGTAGGTGAAGCCGTCGGACTCCTCCAGCAGCTCGCCGTTGAGGAACAACAACGTCGGCCCGGTCGATGCCAGCCGGAGCGTGCGCCACTCGGCCTGATCGACCTCCAGGTGGGTGGCAGCGACCGCGACCCGGTACTCCGGCGTGAAGCAGAACGCGCTCCAGTCCACCAGTCCGTCGGCGCCGGTGTGCGTCCGGTGCCACTCCCCTGTGTGCTCCAGGTAGCCGATCGGGCCGCCGTCGACGATCGGCCCGGTGACCGGGTCGCGCGGCAACGGCCGGTGCCGGTACAGCTCCTGCTTGAACGGGGTCACATCCGGGCCGTTGGTCAGCACCCACCGACCCCGCTCTCCCCACGGGTCTCCGTCGGCTCTCAGGTGTTTCCCGAGGTCGTCAGCGGGTTCCCTCCAGACGGGGCTGACCAGCCAGTCCAGTACGGTGCCGCGGCCGTCGAGCGCGTGCACGGTGCGATCCATGTGAACCTCTACTTGAATCCGGTGTTGGCGATGCCGCGGACGATGTGGCGCTGCAGGATCAGGAAGATCACCACGACGGGGAGCATGCTGACCACCGACATCGCCAGGATGTAGTTGAACGGCACGGACAGCTGGCTGTTGAACTGCGCCAAGGCCACCGGCAGGGTGTACTTCGCCTGGTCCTGGCTGATGATCAGCGGCCATAGGAAGTCGTTCCACCGCCACATCACCGAGAAGATCGTGACCACCGCGAGGGCCGCGCCGCAGAGAGGCACCACGATCCTGGCGAAGATGCGGAACTCACCCGCGCCGTCGATGCGGGCCGCCTCGATGAGGTCGTCGGGGATGCCCAGCATGTACTGGCGCAGCAGGAACACGCCTGTCGGGGTGGCCGCGGGCGGAATGATCAATCCCCACAGCGAGTTCACCAGTCCGAGCTGCGCGGCCATCTGGTAGACGGGGATGAAGATGAGCTGCAGCGGGATCATGATGGTGCCGAGCACGATCAGGAACAACACGTCACGGCCGCGGAAGTTGTACTTCGCCAGCCCGTAGGCGCACATCGTGTTGACGACCACGGTCAGCAGCGTCGCGCCGACCGTCACGATCACGCTGTTCTGCAGATAGAGGGCGAAGTCGAACGAGCTGAGCGCCTCGGTGTAGTTGGCCGTCGCCAGTGACGACGGCAGCGGCGCCGGCGGGCGCTGCGCCAGCTCGCTCTGCGTCTTGAACGACGAGAGCACCGCCCACACCACGGGGGCGAGCACCACGATGCTCAACCCGATGAGGATCGTATACGTGAGGATCTGTCCCACGGACGGGACGGCGCTCCCGCCGATCGAGGTCCACCGGCGCCGGCTCACGTCGCCTCCTTGTGCCTGCCGTACAGGAAGTTGAGCAGAGTCAGCGCGAACACCGTGACGAACAGCACCACGGACGCCGCCGCGGCCAGGCCGTACCGGATCGGGGACTGGAAGGCGTTCTCGTAGATGTACTGGACCATCAGCGTGGTCGCGCCGATGGGCCCGCCGCCGGTGAGCGTCCAGATGTAGTCGAACGCCTGGAAACCGGCGATGAGGCTGAGGATCACCACCACCATCGTGGTCGGCCGCAGCAGCGGCAGCGTGATCTTCCGCAGCTGTTGCCAGTTCGTGGCGCCGTCCATCCTCGCGGCCTCGTAATACGTCGGATCGATGCCCTGCAGTCCGGCGAGGATGATGAGGATGTAGAAGCCGATGTGCATCCACAACCCCACGAAGATCACGACGATCGTCGCCAGGCCGCCGTCGACCAGCCACCCCGGCTGCCCCAGCCCGATCCGTCCCAGCACGGTGTTGAGCAACCCGTTGCCGCGGTCGAAGATCCAGCCCCAGATCAGGCCCACCACGACCGGCGAGAGCACGACCGGCAGGAAGAACACCGTGCGGAAGAACGCCCGGCCCTTGATGCGCCGGTTGAGCATCAAGGCCAGCGCCAGCGACAAGACCGTCGTGAGCACCACGAAGCACGTGGCGAACACCACGGTGGCGCGCGCGGCGCTCCAGAACGCCTCCGAGCCGAACAGTTCCTGGTAGTTCGCGCCGCCCACGAAGGTGAAGTCGCGGCCGTTGCGGCTGTCGTACAGGCTGATGTTGAAGTTGTTGATCGCCGGGTACACGACGAACAACCCGAAGATCAACATGTTGGGCAGGACGAACAGATACGGTGCGAGCCGCTGGTTCCACGGTTTGGCGCGGCGTGAGGAGGTAGAGCTCACTTGGTGTCCTTGAGCGCCTTCTCCGCCGCGGCCTTGATCGTTTCGACGGCCTGCTCCGGCGTCTGGCTCTTGGCGAGCACCTTGCCCAGGGCGTCGACGGTGGCCTTCGCCGTGGCGGCGAACGCCGGGCTGTAGGAGGTGGCGAAGGCCTGCGGCGGCGTCCGGCTCACGTCCGCGAGGAACACCTTCATGTCGGCGTCACGCTGGGGGTAGTCGATGCCCGACGAGATGAGGTCCTTCCTGGTGGGCAGGAAATTGGCCTCCTTGGCCAGGCGTTCCTGCGACTCCTTCGAGTTCATGTAGGCGATGAAGTCGGCCGCGGCCTGCTGCCGCTTGCTCTGCTTGAACGACACCATGAACTTTCCGCCGGGGAACCCGCCGCACGTCTCCTGGCAGGGGTTCGGTGCGGCGGCCCAGGTGAACGTCGCGTCCTTGGCGAATGCGCTGACCTGCCAGTTCCCGCTGATGTACACCGGGGTCTGCTGGGCCAGGAAGATCTCGTTCGCGGCCTTGTACTTGGAGCCGGCCTGCAGCCACAGGTCCGCGGGCAGCACGCCGGAGGCGTTCAGGTCGGCGAACAGCTTCACCGCCGCCGTGGCCTTCTGCGTGTCCAGCCCCACCGAGGTGCCGTCCGCGCTGAAGAACGAGGTGCCGAACTGGCTCAGCATGGTGGAGAAGCGGTGCCCTGAGACGTCCATCGCTATCGCGTACTGGGTCTTGTTGGCCTTCTGCACCTTCTGGGCTGCCGCCACCATCTCATCCCATTTCCAGGGCTTGGTGATGTCGGGCAGCGACACTCCTGCCTTCTTGAACTGGTCCACATTGACCAGCGGGCCGTTCATCGTCAGGTCGCTCGGCACCGCGAGCAGTTCGCCGCCGGCTCCCGTGATGTAGGCCTTGGCGCCGTCGATGAACTGGCCGTCCAGCGCCGCCTTCTGGAACTTGTTCAGGTCGAGCAGATCGCTGCGGAAGGGCGCGATGTCGTTCGTCCGCGCCACGTCCGGCGCGTTCCCCCCGGACAGGCGGGCCTGGAGCCGCTGCTCCAGGTTGTCGAACGGCACGATCTGGAGATCGACCTTCACGCCGCTCTTCTTCTCGTAGTCGGCGATCAGACTGCGGGTCGCCTGCTCGTCGGGCCCGTCGGTGAAATAGACGTACGTCAGCGTCTTGTCATCGACCTGTTCGCCCCCGCCTCCGCTTGTCGTGCCCGGCGCGCATGCGGCGAGCGTCACCATTGCGATGCAGGAGGCCAGGATCCGTCGCATCTTTGGGCTACCTTCCGAGATTCACGAAGTTGACAGGCCCGACGAACCCGAGCCGGCGGGAGATCGCGAGTGCCACTTCGGACACTCGGTGGGGGACCACGTCTTGTTTTCCGAGCATCCGCTCGCGCGGGCCCGCCACGCTGATCGCGCAGATGGGCATGCCGCGTTCGTCGCGGATCGCGGCGCCGAAGCACAGCACGTCCGGCTCGTTCTCGCTGTTGTCGATCGAGTAGCCGCGGGCGCGGGTCTCGTCGAGCTCGGCACGCAGCCGGCCAGGATCGGTGATCGTGGTCGAAGTCTGCGCTGTCAGGTCGAGCCGGTCGATGAGGGCGTCGACCTCGTCGATCGGCAGAGCGGCGAGAAACGCCTTGCCGAGCGACGTGCTGTGCATCGGACGGCGGACGCCGAGCAGCCGGCGGACCGCGATGGAGTGGTCGGTGACGTCCTCATGGGCGACGTACACCATCTGCTCGCCGTCGCGCACCGCCATCAGAGCGGCTTCGGACAGTTCCCGGGACAGATCCCGTAGATGCGCCTGAGCGGCGAGGTAGGGGTCGAAGTTGCTGAGAGCCGCCATGCCGAGGGTGACGGCACGCTGACCGAGACTCACCTGTTCGGTGCCGTCCCAGTCCACGTAACCCCGCTGGCGGAGGGTACCCAGGATCCGGTAGGTGGCGCTTCGCGACAGACCCAGCCGGTCCGCGATCTGCACCGCTGTGATCGACCGTTCCGCGGCGAGCAACTCCAGGATCGCGAAACCGCGCTCCAGAGTCCCGGCCAGACGGTCAAGCTCCGCCATAGTTCCCTCTAACGGCCCGATGAATGGGAGGTGATACCGATAACTGGGAGCGAAGCTACTGATATCGCAGCGACGAGTCAATAGTCGGTAATGTGGAGGTTTGCATTACCCATGGCTCTGGCGGTTACTTTCCGCGCCTCGCGAGGTCTGTACACCGAGGCGGAGAGGAGAGCGCATGACACTCGAAGAGATGGCCAGGACCCTCATCGACACCACCAGATACATGGCCTTGGGCACCGTGGACCCTGATGGGCGGCCCCGGGTCTCGCCCGTCTACTACGCGCCCGACGGCTACCACGACCTGTACTGGATCTCCACACCGGAGGCGCAGCACTCGCGCAACATCGCCGAGCGCCCGGAGGTCAGCATGGTGATCTTCGATTCGACCGCGCCGATCGGCACCGCGCAGGCCGTCTACCTGCTCGCCACCGCCGAGCGGCTGCCGGACGACGAATTCGAGCGGCACGTGGATCATGCCTGCCGCGCCAGGTTTCCCGAGCAGCAAGTGTTTCCGCGAGAGCAGCTGCAGGGTTCGGCACCGCTGCGCCTCTACCGGGCGCACGTGACCGAGCATTCGGTGCACGTCAGGGGCAGTGATCCCGTCCATGGCAAGGGGATCGACTCCCGGCTGGTCGTCGATCTGGGGTCCTAGCCCGGCGCCGGGCAGGGAAGATCTGCGGCCCTTTGACGAACCCCTGCGCCCCGCCATCCAGTGTGCTGCCTATGTTGAGAACATGCAGGCAGACAACGCCGACGCGACGGCCGGGGCACGGGACGACGCCCGTTACCTGCCGATCGGGGAGCACGGGCTGATCGGTGATCTGCGGACCGTCGCCCTCGTGGGCACCAACGGCACGATCGACTGGTACTGCTGCCCGAGATTCGACTCGCCCAGCGTGTTCGGCTCGATCCTGGACGCCGACAAGGGCGGCTCGTTCGAGCTGGCGGCCGACATGCCGGCGACCACCAAGCAGTTCTACTTCCCCGACACCAACGTCCTGATCACCCGCTTCTTCGCCGATGACGGGGTCGGCGAGATCCAGGATTTCATGCCGATCGCCGGCGACCGCCTCGAAGCCGACCGGCACCGGCTGATCCGCCGGGTCACCTGCGTACGCGGCACGCTGCCGTTCCGCGTACGGGTGGCGCCCCGATTCGACTACGCCAGGCAACCTCACACGCTCCACCAGGACGGGTCACGGACGACTTTCGAGTCGGAGTCGCTCTCCCTCGCCCTGTCCACCAGCGTGCCCGTGGAGTGCGACGGTCTTGACGCCCGGGGCCGGTTCGAGCTGGCCGAGGGCCAGCACGCGGTGTTCGCCCTCGACCGCGTCGGCGCGGGGATCGCGCCCCGAGGCTGCCCGATCGAGGAGGCGGAGGAGGAGTTCGCCGCCACGGTGCGGTTCTGGCGGAAGTGGCTGTCGGCCTCCCGCTACCGGGGCCGGTGGCGGGAGGTCGTGCACCGCTCGGCCCTGACGCTGAAGTTGCTCACCTACGTCCCGACCGGCGGGATCGTCGCCGCCCCCACCACCAGCCTCCCCGAGCGGATCGGCGGCGCACGCAACTGGGACTACCGCTACGTGTGGGTGCGTGATGCCGCCTTCTGCGTCTACGCCCTGCTCAGGCTCGGCTTCACCGAGGAGGCCGAGGCGTTCATGGGATTCCTGTCCAAGCACGTCGGGCTCGACGCCGACCGCGGCACGGGCCCCTTGCAGATCATGTACGGCATCGACGGACGCAGCGACCTGCCCGAACACGAACTGACCCACCTCGAGGGCTACCGGGGATCATGCCCAGCACGCGTGGGCAACGACGCGGTCCACCAACTCCAGCTGGACATCTACGGAGCGCTCATCGACTCGATCTACCTGTACAACAAATGGGGCACCCCGATCTCCAGCGACCGCTGGGAGGAGGTGTGCACGCTGGTGAACTGGGTCTGCGACAACTGGGACCAGCCCGACGAGGGCATCTGGGAGACCCGCGGCGGACGCAAGAACTTCGTCTATTCGCGCCTGATGTGCTGGGTGGCCATCGAACGTGCCATGCGCATGGCCGCGCAGCGCGGCCTGCCCGCCGACATACCGCGCTGGCGGGAGACCCGTGACACGATTTACCGCGAAATCATGCGACATGGCTGGTCCGACTCACTGCAGGCGTTCGTCCAGCACTTCGATGATGACGTCCTCGACGCGTCCATCCTGATGATGCCGCTGGCCAAGTTCGTCTCGCCCACCGACCCCAAGTGGCTGTGCACACTGGAGGCGCTCGGCCGCGGCCTGGTCTCCGACTCGCTGGTCTACCGCTACGATCCCGAGGCCAGCCCCGACGGGCTGGTAGGCCCGGAAGGCACCTTCTCCATCTGCTCGTTCTGGTACGTCGAGGCCCTGGCCCGCGCCGGCCGCCTGGACGAGGCCCGCCTGGCCTTCGAGAAGATGCTGACCTACGCCAACCACCTCGGTCTGTACGCCGAGCAGATCGGCCACACCGGAGAGCAGCTCGGCAACTTCCCGCAGGCGTTCACCCACCTGGCGCTCATCAGCGCCGCCTTCAACCTCGACCACGCGCTGGGCTAGAAAAGGCCGGGGTGGAGCCGCAGCGAGGTCGCCGTCGAATACGTGAATATTACCGATGCCGTGCACCCCCCGGTCGCGCAAGCCTGAGCGGATGAAGGAACTGGCGGAGCAGTCCGAGATCGTGATGTGGGTGCGGCGGGCGGACGGCTCGTGGTCGAGCCGGCCGATCTGGGTCGTGGTGAGCGACGGCGACGCCTACGTACGCGCCGCCTTCGGCGACCGCAGCGCCTGGTACCGCGAGGTACGCGGCGGCGCGCAGGTTGCGGTCCAGGTCGATGGGGCGGTTTTCCCCGCCCGGCTGGAGGCTGTCGGCGACCCCGGGCTGGTCGAGCGCGTATCCGGGCGTTACCGGGCCAAGTACGCCCTGAGGTGGCCCGGTCCTGTGGAGTCCATCGTGGCTCGCGAGATCGCGATCACCACGATGCGGCTGCGGGTCGAGACCGGGTCACAGATCGAGATCCCGGAGCTGCCTGCGTGAGGTGATGCCGAGCTTCCTGAAGATGTTGCGCAGGTGCGCGTCCACCGTCCGGGGGCTGATGAACAGGCGGGCGGCGATCTCCCTGGACGTCTCGCCGCCGGCCACCAGGCGGGCGATGTGCACCTCCTGCACGGTGAGTCCGTCGCCGGCCGGGTTGGCGCGGGGGCGTATGCGCTCGCCGGTCGCGCGCAGCTCCCCCGCGGCGCGGGTCGCGAACGCCTCCATGCCGATGTCGGAGAACAGCTCGTGCGACTGGCGCAGCCGCTCGCGGGCCTCGCGCCGCCGGCCCTCGCGCCGCAGCCACTCGCCGTACAGCAGGTGTGCCCGCGCGCGATAGACGGTGGCGCGGCTGCCGTCCAAATGCTCGATGGCCGCGCGGTAGGACTCCTCGTCCCCGGTGACCATGCCCCGCGCGTACGCCTTGACGCCGAGCCCCCAGGGTGTGCCGGCGGCCTGCGTGCGCTCGGTCAGGGAGCGCAGCGCCGCGGCGGCCTGCTCGTGCTCGCCGCACCGCACCGCCGCCTCGATGAGCTCGGGCAGTGCGAGCCCGGCGTTGGCCAGGTCGCGCGAGGCGACGGCCCGCTGGGCGGCGGCGAGCGCGGCCGGGTAGTCGGCCAGGCCGTTGTTCAGCGCGGAGGTCGCCCAGTGCACGCTGATCGTCATGAGCTGGCTCGCCGCGAGGACGCGGTCGAACAGCTCCGTGGCCTCCTGCTTGCGCCCGCGCAGGCCGGCCAGGTGGATGCTGGGGTAGACCAGCGGCGACGCGCCGGTCGCCTCGACGATCGCGGCGCCTTCCGAGATCATCTCCATGGCCGCGCGGAAGTCGCCCGCGTGCACGCTGGCCGCGGCCGCCATGGACAGCCCGATCGGCAGCGTGAAGAACGAGCCTGACCGGCGGCCCAGCTCCACGATCCGGTGCCCGATGTCGTAGAGGAAGTCGAAGTCCCAGACCTCCGCCGCGAGGATCAGCGCCAGCGACGGACGGCGCGTCCACTGCTCGTGGCCTACGTCGGAAGTCAGAGGCCGCAACAGGGGCAGTGCCGCCCGGTGCCCGTCGGTGACCAGGCTGACGATGGCGTCCAGGAGCACGTCGGACCCGTCGCCAGGGGGCGCGCTCTTGGCCGCCGCGACGATGTCGTCGAGGCCGCCGATCAGGATGCCCATCTCGATCGCGTCGAGATAGCAGGCGCGCGACCACGCCGGGTCCACCTCGGCCAGCCGCCGTGCCGCGCCGTCGGTCGGTTGCCGCGGCGGCGGTCGAGGTGGGCCCGATCCAGGGCGAGTTGTCTGCGGGCCAGGGGCGCCACAACCCGGCGTCATCGGGGCGGCTCTTCGCTGCAGAGTGCTCGGTGGAGGGCATTGTGCCGGTGGCCGCGGACTCGAACGCTCAGTTCGGCGTCGGGAGCGAGGTTCTCACCGCCGTGGATGCCGCCTGGATAGACGTGCAGCTCGACGGGAACGCCGGCCCAGCACAGCCGGCGTGCGAAATCGATCGCCTCGTCACGCAACAGGTCGAGGTCGCCGACGTCGACGTACGTCGGCGGCAGGCCGGAGAGATCGCCGGCGCGCGCCGGCGCGGCGTACGGCGGGACCCGGTCGGTGCCGAAGTCCTCGCCGAGCAGCGCCCGCCAGGCCTGGATGTTGGCCTCACGACTCCACGCACCGAAGCCGGTGTTGGCCGCGGCCGAAGGGGTCGACGACATGTCGTCCAGCATGGGGGACACCAGCATCTGGTGGGCGATGGCCGGACCGCCGCGGTCGCGGGACAGCAACGCCACTGCCGCGGCCAGCCCGCCGCCCGCGCTCGTCCCGTAGAGACCGATCAGGCCGGGGTCGATCCCAAGTTCGCGGTGCCGGTCCGCGACCGCCACGAGCCCCGCGTAGCAGTCGTCGAGCGCCGCGGGGTACGGGTTTTCGGGTGCCAGCCGGTACTCGACCGAGACGACGACGCAGCCGGTCGCCCGGGCCAGCCCGATGACTTTTGCATGATCGCCGTCGACGCTGCCCGCCACCATGCCGCCACCGTGGATGTAGTAAACGCAGGGCGCCTGCCGGGTGCTCGGGTGCGGTCGGTACACACGCAGCAGCACCGGCGTAGCCACACCGTGAGTGATCGACACGTCGTGCACGTCGATGTCGTCGGGCACAAGCGGGGTGGCTCGCAGGGCGGTCAACTCGGCCTGTCGCCTGCGTCGCTCGGGAATGTCCCTGATACCGCTCAGACCTTTGGGACCGACCAGCTGTAGATACTGATCGAGGCGCGCGCGGACCTGGGGATCGATGCGCTCGGTGATGTCCACGGTACGCAACCTAGGAACCGGGGTGGCGGTCGGACAATGCCGTCGACGGCAAAGCGACCTTTCTCAACGGGAAAGCACCGGCTCACCGGAGCCGGCGATCCGGTCCGGTAGTCGTGCGGCCAGATGGTCGACCAGCTCGCTGATCCGCCGGGGCACGTGGACGTCGTCGGACAGGAGCGCGTAGATGTCGGCAGGCGGTGTCGGTACCTCGGGCAGCACGCGCACCAGAGCGCCGCTCTCGAGGTGAGACCGGATCTGCCATTCCGAGCGCATGATCACCCCGCGGCCCTGCAGTGCCCAGTCGGTCACGATGTCCCCGTCGTTGCTGGACAGACGGCCGTGCACGCGTATCTGGCGCGGGTTCCTGACGTCGCCGAAGCGCCACAGGGCGAAGTCGCCCTCGTTCTCGCGGAGCACGATGCAGTCGTGGTCGGCCAGGTCCTCCACGCGTTCGGGCGTTCCCCTACGTTCCAGGTAGGACGGTGCGGCGCAGGGAACTCGACGGTTCTTCGCCAGCCGGCGCATCCGCAGTGAGGAGTCCGGGGGTGTTCCGACGTGGACCGCCATGTCGAACTCGCGCCGGTGCGGCCGCAGGGGCAGCGCCGTCGTGCGGAGCTGGATGCTCAGCCGCGGATGCAGGGCGGTGAACTCGCCGAGCAGCGGCGCCACGTGCGCGCGTCCGAGGCCCAGGGTCGCCTGGACCACCACGGAGCCCCGCAGGTCGCCGGAACGATGGGTGACCAAGTCCTCGAGTTCGCGGACCTGGTCGAGGATCGTCTCCAGGCGCGCGGCGTAGACCTCCCCCTCGGAGGTCAGCGCGAGTCGGCGCGTGCCGCGGTGCACCAGACGTACGTCGAGCCGGCGTTCCAGGGCGCTGAGGCGCTTGCTGACGACAGGCAGGGAGCAGTCCAGCTCGCGGGCGGCCGCCGTGAGCGTTTCGCTGGCGGCGACCACCTGGAAGAAGTGGAGGTCGTCCATCGAGGTGGTCATCGCGTCGCGCCGCGGCGGGTGTGACGCCGGCGTCTTTCCATGAGCGAAAGGATAGGTTGCTCCAGGCGTTCTTGTTGCGGCGTTTTCCGCCGACGAAGGTGGAGGCGCACCCGCCGGCCTGACCGGGTGCGTGCACTGTCGACGAGGCCGGAGGAGCGCCTGTGTCCCACCGTTACCGCATCGCGGTCATCCCCGGCGACGGCATCGGAGGTGAGGTCGTCCCGGAAGGGCTGCGGTGCCTGCGGGCCGCCGCGGAGACCCATGGATTCGAGCTGGAGACCGTCGAGTTCGGGTTCGCCTGCGCCGACTACTGGGTGCAGCACGGCGAGATGCTGCCGCCGGACTGGCGGGAGGTGCTCGGCGGCTTCGACGCGATCTTCTTCGGCGCGGTCGGGTGGCCCGAGGTCGTGCCCGACCACGTGTCGCTGTGGGGCAGCCTCCTGAAGTTCCGCCGTGAGTTCGACCAGTACGTCAACCTGCGGCCGGTCCGGCTGCTGCGCGGGGTGCGCAGCCCGCTGCGTGACCACGAGCCGGGCGACATCGACTTCCTGGTCGTCCGCGAGAACACCGAGGGCGAGTACTCGAACATCGGGGGCCGGATCTTCGAGGGCACCGACCGCGAGACGGTCGTGCAGGAGACCGTGATGACCCGAACCGGGGTGGACCGGGTGCTGCGGTACGCGTTCGAGCTGGCCGACTCCCGGCCACGCAAGCACCTGACGTGGGCGACCAAGAGCAACGGCATCTCCATCACGATGCCGTACTGGGACGAGCGCGCGGCCGCGATGGCGGAGCGGTATCCGGACGTGGTTGCGGACAAGGACCACATCGACATCCTCGCGGCCAAGTTCGTCCTGCGCCCCGAGCAGTACGACGTCGTCGTCGCCAGCAACCTCTTCGGGGACATCCTCTCCGACCTCGGGCCGGCGTGCGCGGGGACGATCGGGATCGCCCCGAGCGCCAACATCAACCCGGACCGCACCTGGCCGAGCCTGTTCGAGCCGGTTCACGGCTCGGCTCCCGACATCGCCGGACGCGGGATCGCCAACCCGGTCGGTCAGATCTGGAGCGGCGCCATGATGCTCGACCACCTGGGAGAGCCCGCCGCGGCGGCGCGAATCGTGGCCGCGATCGAGAGCGTGCTCGACGGGCAACCGGAGGTGCTCACTCCCGACCTCGGCGGCTCCGGGACGACCGCGGGTCTCGGCACGGCGATCGCCGCCGAGATCGCGACCGGGGCATCCGGGCAGCGCGATTCGCAGCCGAAGGCCACCACGACGTCATGACACCATCCTTCTCCGACCCGATCGGCCTGGAAGTCCGGTGGGACCGGCTCGCCACCGTGACCTGCCCGACATCGCCGTGATCATCCCGATCTTCCACGGGGGCGTGCTCGTCGGCTTTGCCCAGGCATGGTCCTTCAGGGCTGGGCGACGGAAGCCGTCGCCGGTGTCGTAGGTGCGGCGAGCAGGTCGCCGAGCCCGCCACGGGCGTCCTCGATCACGAGCGCCTCGGCCGCTGCCGAGTCGCGCGCCCGCAACGCCCGGACGAGCGCACGATGGCTCGTGTAGCGGTGCAGGCCGAACTCGGCGTCGTGGCTGATCCGTTCGATCAGCCTGGCCCGGCGCTCCGGCCACGAGAACACCCGGGTCTGGTCGAGCAGACGCACGAGGACCGGGTTGCCGGCGCAGGACTCGACGACCTCGTTGAAGCGCTGCATGGCGTCGAGTAGCCGGCCAAGGTGCCGCGACGGCTCCTGCCCGGCCTTCTGGCGCTGCTTGATGAGGATCAGCAGGTCGTCGGCATCGTCGAGGATGGCGTCGAGCTGGTCCAGTTGCTCCGGGGACGCATGCCGGGCGGCGAAGCGGGCCACCATCCCGCGCAGGGCCACCTCGACCTCGGCGAGGTCCTGTATCGCGACGTCGCCAAACGTGGCCACCTGCACCGTCCTCGGTCCCGTTCGTTCGAGCAGGCCGTCCTGCTCCAGGCGCCGGATGGCCTCGCGCACCGGTGTCGGGCTGACCGACAACCGCTCGGCGAGCCCTCGTTCGGTGACCTTCTGACCGGGACGTAGTTCGCCGATCGTGATCGCGTCGCGGATGGCGCGGTACGCGCGGTCGGCCAGGGTGCCGGCCGTCAGGCCCTTCAACGTCTCATCCGCCATGCGAGCAGTCTATCTGCCATGGCAAACCTCGATTGAGACTATTGACCGTCTTGCTATAGCAACCGTAGCGTTGTGCTCGCCACAACGGCAGGAACGAAGGGAAGGTGTCCATGTCCACGACGATGAGCGGGCAGCCCACGCGAGCGGGACGCATCACCTTCTTCGTCTCCCTGGCGGTCTTCGCGCAGGAGTCGACGTGGAACCTCTACGACTCGCAGGTACCGCCGTTGCTCCGCGAGCACATCGGCAGTGCCGCGCTCATCGGCCTGCTCATGGGGATGGACAACCTGCTCGGCATCTTCATCCAGCCGTGGATGGGCAACCGGTCGGACAACACCCGTACCTCGTGGGGAAGACGTATCCCGTACCTCGTCGTCGGGATGCCGTTGGCGGCGCTGCTGTTCGTCGCCATCCCGCATGCCGCGGCCGCGTTACCACTGCTGGTCCTGGTGATGTTCGCCTACGCGCTGGTCGCGAACTCGTTCAAGCCCATCGCCGAGTCCCTGCTCCCGGACTTCATCCCGCCGCAGCGCCGGAGCCGGGCCAACGCGGTGGTCAAGATCGCGTCGAGCCTCACGGTGATGGTCGCGGCGCTGATCAGCATCTTCCTGATCGACGACTTCCCGAGGTTGTCGTTCGCGATTCCCGCGGTCTTGATGGTGGCGTCCGTGATCCTGCTCGCCGCGAAGCTGCGGGACAGCCGGTCCCCGGCCTACCAGACGGCACTGGAGGAGGACCGCGAGCGACAGGGTACGGCGTCGGCGGACGTGCGGGTGCGGGTGCGGGACGTCGTGCTCGACATCGTGCGCGATCCGAACCGCAGCAGGTTGTTGCTCATCGTGTCCATCCTCCTCTTCGGCGGTGCGTGGGCCGCCTCCCGGGCACTCATCACGCCGTACGGCATGGAGGTGCTGGACCTGTCCCGCGGCGAAGCGGGCGGGCTGACGCTGCCCAGCGGCGTGGCCTTCATCGTGGCGGCCTACCCGGTGGCGATGCTCGCGGAGCGCTTCGGCCGGCTGCGCGTGATGATGGCCGGGATGGCGGTGTTCGCGGCCGGCCTGGTGCTCGGCACCGTGGTGCAGACGCCCACCGGCGCGGTGGTCGGTCTGTGCGTCGCGGCAGCGGGTGCGTCCTCGTTCCTGGTCAACGCGGTCGTCGTCCTGTGGAACCTCGCCCCGTCTGACGGAGTGGTCGGGACCTATACCGGTCTCTATACCGTCGGATGGGTGGGTGGCGGCTTCCTCGGGCCGGCGGTGGTCGGCGGCATGGTCGACCTGACGAGCTGGTCCCTGCTGCTGATCCACGTTGCGATCATCGCGGTCATCGCCGTGCTGACGGTCGCGCGCGTCAGTGCCCTGCAACGACGGTCTTCCTCCGGACGTGTGCTGTGACGGCAACCCGCGTGCTGATCACCACGGACTACCTCCGCCCCGGCGACGAGGTCGACGAGTTCCTGAGGCTCTCCGGGCTGGAGACCGTGCACCTGCCCATGGTCGGTCGGCGCGACCCCGAACAGCTCGTGGCGGCACTCGCCGGGATCGACGCCGCGCTGGTGGCCAACGAACCGCTGACGGCCGACGTCCTCGCCCGCGCGCCGAGGCTGAGGGTCATCGTGCGGACAGGCGTGGGCTTCGACTCGGTCGACGTCGCCGCCGCGGCCCGGCTGGGGATCAGCGTGAGCAACCTGCCCGGCATCAACGCCAACGCCGTCGCCGAGTACACCATGGGTCTGTTGCTCGCGGGCACCCGACATCTCGTGCAGTCCGCACACGGTGTGGCCCAGGGGGCCTGGCCGCGTGAGGACGGACGTGAACTGCGTGGGTCGACCCTCGGACTCATCGGCTACGGCGCGTCGGCGCGGGCGGTGGTGCCGCTGGCTCGCGCCTTCGGCATGAGCGTGGTCTGCTCCACCAACGTGCCGGCGCGGCTGCGGAGCGATCCCTTGGTCGGGTTCGTCGACCTGCCCGAGCTGCTGGCCACCGCCGACTACGTCTCGGTGCACACCTCGCTCACGGAACGGACCCGAGGCCTGCTCGGCGAGTCGGCGTTCAAGCAGATGAAGCCGACCGCGCTGCTGGTCAACACCGCGCGTGGTCCCATCGTCGACGAGGACGCCCTCGTCGCGGCCGTGCAGGCGGGACAGATCGCGGGCGCGGCACTCGACGTCGTGAGCGAGGAGCCGCTTCCGCCTGACAGCCCGTTGCGCGGCGTCGACGGCATCGTCGTCTACTCCCACATGGCCGGGCAAACGGCCGAAGCACGAGCCGCCGCAGGGCGCAGAGGGGCCGAGGAACTCGTGGCGGCGCTCGAAGGCCGAGCACAGTTCCCGGTGAACTGACACCGAGAGAAAGAGGGACATGGACAGCGAACCCGTCAAGCCGGTCCGGGTCCTGTCGCCGAGCGGCATGCTCGGCGCGGGCTGGGACCACGCGACGATCGAGCGCGGCATCGCACTGGGTGCCGACGTCATCAGCATCGACGCCGGGTCAACGGACTCCGGCCCCTACTACCTCGGCTCCGCGACCCCCAAGACGACGGCCAAGGCGGTGGCACGCGACCTGCGCAGCCTGCTGACGGCCGCGTCCAGCGCGGGCATACCCGTGATCGTGGGCTCCTGCGGTACGAGCGGGACCGACAGCGGCGTCGACTGGGTCGCCGGGATCGCGGCCGAGGTGATGGCGGAGGAGGGCCTGGACCTGCAGGTCGCGCGGATCTACAGCGAGCAGAGCACGACCGGGTTGAAGGAGCACCTCGACGCGGGCCGGATCCACCCGCTCCCCCCATTGGGACAGCTGCGGGCCGAGACCCTCGAGAGCTGCACCCACATCGTCGGCGCGATGGGCCACGAACCGATCGTCGAGGCACTCCGGGCCGGTGCCCAGGTCGTGCTCGCCGGCCGTGCCACCGACACGGCGGTGGCCGCCGCCTACCCGCTCATGAAAGGGCTGCCCGCCGGGCCGACGTGGCACGCCGCCAAGATCGTCGAGTGCGGCGGCCAGTGCACCAGCAACCCGCGCGCGGGCGGGGTCCTCGCCACCATCGACGCCGACGGCTTCACCATCGAACCGCTCGACCCCGCGGTGTCGTGCACGCCGATCTCGGTGGCCGCCCACATGCTCTACGAGACCGCGAACCCGTTCGAGATGCGGGAGCCCGACGGCACCCTCGACGTTCGTGACGCGCGGTACACCGCGGTCGACGACCGGATCGTCCGCGTCGAGGGGTCGAGGTTCCACGTCGCCGACCAGTACACGATCAAGCTGGAAGGCGCCCGGATCACCGGCTACGAGACCATGTCGTTCACCGCGATCCGAGACCCCCTCATCCTCGCTGACATCGACGCCTGGGCGGACCTGATGTGCACGATGATCAAGCGGCGGGTGGGCCAGACGCTGGAGCTGGCGGACGACGAGTACGCCTTCGACCTGCGCCTCTACGGCCACAACGCGGTGCTGGACGACCTCGAGCCCGAGACCGGGCCGCCGCGGGAGGTGGGCGTGATGCTGGTGGTCAACGCGCCCGACCAGGCGACGGCCACGGCGATCGCCAAGGTCGCCAACCCGCTGATGCTGCACCTGCCGACGCCGGCGATGGACTACCTGCCGAGCCTCGCGTTCGCGTCCTCGCCGGCCGAGGTCGAGCGCGGCGCGGCGTACGAGTTCGTGCTGAACCATGTCGTCGACTGCGCCGACCCGACGAGCCTGTTCCGCATCGAGATGGGAAAGAACGCCGATGTCTGAGACCACCCTGGCGGACCTCGCCCACGAGGTCCGGTCCAAGAACGCGGGCCCGTTCTGGGTCACCATGGAGCTCTTCCTGCGCGACGCCGACGGCTACCGGATCGCCGCGGACGAGTCCTTCCTGAACGAGCGCGTGATCGCCGAGCTCTACCGGGTCGAGGAGAGCACGGTCCAGATGTTCCGGATCCCGTCGCTGAACGTCGTGAAGATCTCCTTTCCGCGTCCCATCAGCCAGGGTTCGCTCCGAGACCGCGACATGCACGCCGGCCAGCACCACGTCCCTCTCGCGCGCATGCCGATCAAGCGGCCAGCCGACCGTGATCGCTGACGACCTCGGTACCTGGGCGGCTGCGCTGCGTTTCGACGACGTCAGCGAGCACGCGATCCACACGGTCCGGCAACGCCTGGTCGACACCCTCGGCTGCGGGCTCGGCGCGTTCAACGCCGAGCCCAGCCGCGCGGCGCGACGTCTCGCACGTGCCCTTCCCCCGGGCCCGTCGACGGTACTGGGCACGAGGCACAGCGCCACCGCGGACGTCGCCACGTTCGTCAACGGAACGATGGTGCGCCACCTGGACATCAACGACGGCTACCTCGGGCTCGAGCCCGGACATCCCAGCGACAACATCGCGGCATGTCTGGCGGTCGCCGAGGCCGAAGGGCGCTCCGGCCGGGACCTCGTCACAGCCATCGCGCTCGCTTACGAGGTACAGGTCCAGTTGCAGGACGCCGCGAACCTCTACCGCCGCGGGTGGGACCACGTGAACTACGTGCTCGTGGCCGCCACCCTCGCCGCGGGCAAGCTCATGGGCCTGGAGGCTCGACAGCTCACCCAGGCGGTCAACATCGCCCTGAACGGGCACATCGCGATGCGTCAGGTCCGGGCAGGCGAACTGTCGTCGTGGAAGGGTTCCTCCGCGCCGAACGCCGCCAGGAACGGTGTCTTCTCCGCCTGGCTGGCCAGGGAGGGGTTCACCGGACCCGCGCCGATCTTCGAGGGCGAGATGGGGTTCATGCGACAGGTGAGCGATTCCTTCGTGCTGGAGCCACTCGAGTTCCCGCACACCTCCGGCAGCACGTACGCCGTGTCCCGGACGCTCACCAAACTGCTGCCGACCAACGGTGAGATGCAGACAGCGGTGTGGGCGGCGCTCGCCCTGCGCGAGAAGATCGCCGACCTCGACGAGATCGACCGCATCGTCATCGACACCACGCACATCGGCTGGACGATCCTGGGCAAGGACCCGGAGAAGTGGCGCCCCACCACCCGCGAGACCGCCGACCACAGCCTCCCGTACACGGTGGCCCGCGCGCTCGTCGACGGGGAGCTGACGGCGTCCTCGTACGATCCGGACGCGCTCACCGACCCCGCCGTCGGGGCGTTGATGGCCCGCGTCGAGGTTCGCGAGGACCCGGTTCTCACGGCGATGCTGCCGACCCGCATCCCCAACCGGGTCACCATCCGCCTCACCTCCGGCGACAAGCTCGTCCGCGAGGTCCACGACGCCCCCGGCGGCCACCGGACGCCGATGACCGATGAGCAGTTCGAGAAGAAGTTCGTGGCCCTGGTGGAACCGCTGACGACGGCAGCGCGGTGCAGCCGGATGCTCGACGAGATCTGGAACGTCGACCTGGCGCCGACCGTCACCACCCTCATGAAGACCCTGGTGGTCGACGACGAGCCCGATGGCGGACGAAACCAGGCTCCTCTTGCCTCGACCTGAAAAGGGAGATCTCGTGATCCGTCTCGAAGACCTGCCTGCCGCACACCCCGGCCGCCGGCTGCTGACCGGCCGTACACCGTTCTTCGCTGCGCCGACCGAACCGCGCTGCAGCTACTGCGCCTATGTCCCCAGGAGCTGGACTCCCGATGCCCGGATGCCGGTGCTGGTGGCCGTGCACGGCACCGGGCGCAACGTCGGCGCGTTGCGGGAGGCACTCATCCCCTTTGCCGACCGGCACGATCTCATCGTCGTGACACCACTGTTCCCGGCCGGCATCGACGATCCGGACGACGTGCACAACTACAAGGCCGTCGACGCCCACGGCATCCGGTTCGACCTGGTGCTGCTCGAGGTCCTGGAGCAGGTCCGGGTCCGGTGGAACGCGCGGGTGGACACGGTGATGCTGTGCGGGCACTCCGGTGGTGGTCAGTTCGCCCACCGGTTCCTCTACCTCCACCCGGAGCGGCTCGCCGCCGTCGCGGTGAGCGCGCCGAGAGCCTGGCACGGCACCGAACCACGGTCCGGAAGGTCGAGGTCCCGAGGGTGGGCCACGATGCCGCGGGGACGCAACCGCCGATCATCGACTTTTTCGACGACCTGCTGGCCGGCCACGCCTGATCCGGGGTGCGGACGGAAGCTTGTTCGCCCAGGCGCGACACGCCGTCAGTACAACTGTGGGGTAACGGCTTTCGCATGAGTGTCGTCAAATTCAGGCGGTGACCTGGTCGAGGAGTTCCAAGAGGTGGTGGTACGACTGGCCCGTCGCGCGGGTGAGGCCGAGTTCGCAGGTCCGGTTGACTGAAGCGTGCGCCGAGCATCCGGCGGCGGAGACCGAGTCGGCCTCGGCCTGGGTGGCCGACGCGGTGAGTTCGGGATGCAGCAGCCCACGGTCTCCGGCGAACCCGCAGCACTGCCAGCCGTCGGGGACGACGACCCTCTCGGAGACTGCCTCGGCCACGCTCATGACGGCGGCCTCCAGGCCGAGCCGGGTGGACGAGCAGGTGGGGTGGAGGGCCAGCGAGGGCAGGCGGTGCTTCACCTCCAGGCGAGGCAGGATGCGTTCCGCGGTGAAGGAGACAGCGTCCACGATTTGCAAACCCAGACGTTCGAAGCCCTCGGTGCACGAGGCGGCGTCGCTGACGACCGGGACGGTGACACCGGCCAGCGCCTCGGTCACCCGGCGCCGCATCTCCGCGTAGCCGTCGGCGTAGCCCTTGGAGGACCACGGCGTGCCGCAGCACAGACCGGCGATTGCGTCGGGTATGGCCAGCCGTACCCCGGCCCGCTCGGCCAGCCGCAGGAACGCCGCCATGACGCCCGGCCCGCCCGCGGGAGGGGCGAAGAGAGTGTTGAGGCAGGACGGCAGGTAGACGGCGTCCGGCGACTTTGAGGAGACGGGGCGGCGCCGGGTCCCGCCGCGCGGCAGGTCCCGGCTCCACTGCGGGATCCCTGGAGCCGAACGACTCAGGCCTTCCACGAGACCCGGCGGAAAGGCGGCGGCTGTGTCGAGTGCCAGGTTCATGGCCCCGGTGACGGTGCGCCAGCTTCGTGCGGCTGCCTTCCCGGCCTTCTGCGCGAGCCGGCTGTGCCGTTCTGCGCGCAGGCGCTTGGTCAGGTCGCCGGTGTTGATGCCGACAGGGCAGGCGGTGGCGCACATGCCGTCCACCGCGCACGTGTCCACGGCGTCGTAGCCGTACTCGCGCTCCAGCTCGCGCGCCAGCCGCTGGTCTCCGGCCGCCTGGGCGGCGGCCAACTCCCGCCGCAGCACGATGCGCTGGCGCGGGGTGGTGGTCAAGTCGCGGCTGGGACAGACGGGCTCGCAGTAGCCGCACTCCACGCACCGGTCGACCTCGGGCTCGACGGGGACGACGGACTTGAGGTCGCGCAGGTGCGCCTTCGGGTCGTCGGTGAGGAGGACACCGGGATTGAGCGTGCCGGCGGGGTCGCACAGGCGTTTGACCTCGCGCATCACGTCGTAAAGTTCGTCGCCGTACTGGCGGCGGACGAATGGCGCCATGACGCGGCCGGTGCCGTGCTCGGCTTTGAGCGTGCCGCCCCTGGCCAGGACGGCCTCGACCATGTCCTCGGTGAAGTCGGCGTAGCGCTGCAGCTCGGTGTCGAAGCGCTCGTTGAGCATGAAGTGCAGGTTGCCGTCCTTGGCGTGGCCGAAGACGACGCTGCGCTCGTAGCGGTGCTTGGCGAACAGCTCGGTCAGGTCGTCGCACAGGCAGGCCAGCTCCTGCACGGGCACGGCGACGTCCTCCAGAAGGGCGGTGGTGCCGCTGGGGCGGGCGCCGGCGACCGAGGCGTACAGGCCCTTGCGGATCTTCCACAGGGCGGCGCGGCCTGCGGCGTCCCTGCTGAGCCGGCCGGGTTCGGACAGCTCCAGTTCGGTGAAGATCTCGGCTGCCTGCTGCTCTCGCACGGCGAGCAGGTCGGCTTCCGACTCCTGCCATTCCACCAGAAGCGCGGCCTGCCCAGGGGTGCGCGCAACCCGCAGGGACTCCTCATCGAGCAGTTCGATCGCGGCGGGCCCCGCCTCGACCAGCCGGGGCACTGCGGCCATCGCCGTGCGCAGGTTGGGGAAGAGCAGCAGGCCGGTGGCGGCCACCGGGTGAGCGGGGACTGTGCGCAGCACCGCTTCGGCGACGAAGCCCAGCGTGCCCTCGCTGCCGACCATCAGGTGGGCGAGGATCTGCGCGGGTGATGAGTGGTCGAGGAAGCTGTTGAGCCCGTAACCCATGGTGTTCTTCAGCGAGAACTGGGCCCGGATCCGGCCGACGGAGTCAGGATTGCCCCTGATCCGGTCGCGCAGCCGTACCAGCCCTTGGGCCAGGTGGGGCTCCAGGGCACGCAGCCGCTCGTCGGCGTCGGGCGCCCCGGTGTCGACGACGGTGCCGCTGGGCAGCACCAGCGTCATGGATTCCAAGGTCTGGTAGGTGTTGGCGTGCGTGCCGCAGGTCATGCCGCTGGAGTTGTTGGCGACGACGCCGCCGATCGTGCACGCCGATTCGCTGGCCGGGTCGGGGCCGAGCTTGCGGCCGTACGGTGCGAGCCGGGCATTGACCTGCCGCAGCACGGCGCCCGGCTGCACCCGCACCCGGGTGCCGTCGCCCAGTACCTCGATGGCGCGGAAGTGGCGCCGGGTGTCGACCAGCAGGTGCTCGCTGACGCTCTGGCCGCTGAGACTGGTGCCGCCCGAGCGGAAGGTGAGCGGCAGTCCGGTGCGCAACAGGGCGGCGACCTGCACGGCGCTTTCCGGTACGAGCACGGCCTGTGGCGTGAGCAGGTAGTGGGAGGCGTCGTGTGCCATGCCGAGCCGGTCGCTCGCCCGCGACCGGGTGATGCCGGGGACAACGGCCTCCACCGCGGAAAGGATGGCGGGATCTGCCCGGTTAATCACGTTCGTACTCTCTATCGGCGCGGGTCAATGTGGATCTTCGGCCCCGGACCGGCATTCTCCGGTCGGCGTCTGGCCAGCACCTCAGCCGTCTCGGCGAGGCCGACCGTGGTCGCCACCAGGGGGCGGGCGTCCACTGAGTCGTCCGCGTAGGCCTCAATGGCGCCAGCCAGTCCGGCCGAGCCGCCGAGGATGCCGACGGCGGTGACGTCCCGCAGTGCCAGGTCGCGGGTGTCGAGGGTGTTCGGTGTCCCGGCCAATGTAGACCACGCGCCGGGCTGGTTCGACCACGTCGAGCGCGAGGGCGGGCAGGTCGGGGGCATTGGAGGCATCCACCACGGCATGCCAGGGCAGTGCCGGCAGGATTAGTGGAGCCGACCGCGGTGGCCCTGGTGACCGGTGTGTTAGTGGGCCGCCTGGCGGAGAGCGCAGTTCGGCAGGATGCCGCCGGGAGCGGCATGGCGACGCCTGGAACGGCGATCAGCCCAGGATGACCCAGGACATATTCATCACATGCTCCTTTGGGAGCAACCAACCGACTAGGCGCGTGTGCAGCGGCGTGCGGTCACTCGGGGATCCGGTCCTCGGTGTACGGGGTGGTGACGCCCGCGTAGCCGAGGTGCATGACCATGCCGTCCGAGCCGTGCTTGAAGTTGTGGCAGTGGTCCATCCAGATGCCCGGGTTGTCGGCCGTGAAGGCGACCTCGAACACCTCGCCCGGCGCCACGTTGAGCGTGTCGGTCCACCACGGGCTGCCGGTGGCCGGCACGCCGTTACGGGACAGGACGCGTACCCGGTGGCCGTGCAGGTGCATCGGGTGATCGATGAGGCTGCGGTTGGCGATGCGCACCTTGACCCGGTCCCCTTCGCTCACCATCAGCATGGGAACGGCGGGGTAGAGCCGCCCGTTGATCGAGCTGCTGACGTAGTTGAACCCGCCCATGGCGAAGCCGAATCCGTCGTCCAGCCTGAGGTCGAAGGCGCGGTCGTAGCGATCTTCACCTGTAGGGGCGGCGGTGCCGTACGTGAGGGGGTCGAACAACGGTCCCGTGCCGAGCGCGACCGGCGGGGCCGTGCCGCCGGGGCTGAAGGCCAGTGCGGCGGTGTTGGGGATCTCGTTGACGTCGATGGACAGGGTCACCGTGGCGTCGGGCATGGTGAAGGCGAGGTCGTACCGTCCGCCGGCCGCCAGCAGGAGGTCCGTCCCCGCGGTCAGCGACGTCGCCCCCTGGATCGGGTTGCCGTCGATGGCTTTCACGGTGTACGGCGTGCCGCCGACGTGGATGCGGTGCGGCTCCTCCGAGCTGTTGACCAACCTGAGCAGCACCGGCTCCCCTGCGGCGACGGCCTCGCCGGCCGGCCTCCCGGTATGACGGCCTCCTGGGTGACGCCGGGCACGCCGTCCTCGGCGTTGGGCACGTCGACGCCGTGCCAGTGCAGAGTCACGCCCTCCTCGACATCGGTGTTGATCAGGGTCACCTCGACGAGCGAGCCCAGCCGTACGCGGAGTTCGGGGCCGGGCGCCTGGCCGTTGAAGGTCAGCGCGTCGATCTCGCGGCCCGAGCCGAGCCGGATCTTGCCGCGTGCCGCGGTGAGCGTGAAGCGCGCGTCCGGCGTCTTGTCGCGCGGGCCGGTGAGCCGATCAACGGACATGGCCTGGGGAGCGTGGTGCGGCATGGGGCCGGTCCCCCAGTCCATCGGCCCGCCGTGATGGCCGCCGGCGTGCGCGGCGACGGCGTTGGCCTGGTACGCGAGGGCCAGGACCACGGCGAGGGCGAGCAGGTACACGGCGGCCGCCCACGGCACGCGCGCCAGGCGTGCACCGCCAGTGCGCCATCTGCCCACCAGGGCAGCCAGCCGGACGGCCGGCACCGAGACGATCAGCTGGATGACCGGGTCGAAGGGGATGAACAACCACACGGCCGACAGAAGGACACCGCCCGCGGCGGCATGAGCGGACACGACGGGGGCGTGACGGCGATGGCCAGCAGCATGTCGGTGAGGAAGAGGGGCTCGAACATCGGGGTCAGTCCCACAGCGCCAGCGCGATCAGCAGGGCCGCCACCGGCACCAGCAGCCACGGCTCGGCCAGCACCAGCAATGCGGTGAAGACCAGGGCGAACCACGCCAGGCCCTTGGCCGCCCGCCGCTTGGCCTTACGCTTCCCGCTCTTCTTCCTCGCCTTCTCGCCGCCTTGCTGGGCGTCTCCCATGGCGGGGGCATCCGCTTCCAGGGCCACGGGCGCATCGGGCGCCAGGGTCTCGGGCGCGTCGCCCGCCAGCGCCGTGAGCGCGCCGGCTTCCAGGGTGGCGGACGCGTCCTGGGGGATGTCGGTGAGGGTCTCCTGCGGAGTGGACATCGTTTCCTCCTTAGCTCGTTTCGTGCCACCACAATGGCGAAGGAGCGGGAGGACTCGCGTCGGCGACAATCACCTACTCTCCGCGAATCGGCAGTCTGGTCAGGCGTCGCGCAGCCAGGCGGACGGCACCGGGATGGCGGGGAACGGGTTGTCGGGCAGGAGGATGACCCGGCGTGCCTGTCGCGGCTGGAGGGCGGCGTCGAGGTGCAGCAGGGCCGCGCCGATGCCGGCCGCGCCGACCATGTAGCCGGTGTCCGCGCTCACCTCACCGGGACGAAGCCGCCGGTATGCCTGGTACCAGCGCAGTCCCCGGCCGTCGTGGTCGCTGGCGCCGCCGATGAGATGCTCGGCGAGCCCCTGCGCGAAGGTCAGGTAGGCGTCGTTCCCCGTCTCCGCCCACAACCCGACGAACAACTCCAGGAGCCCGGCGGTGCCGCAGCACTGGCAGGCCACGTTCCAGAACCCGGCCGTGCTCCGCCCCGGGACACCGCTCTGCACGATGCCGCGGGCCAGCCGCTCCACCCAGTCGAGGTGCCCCCGGTCGCCGGTCGCCCGGTACAGCTCGTAGAACATCCGCGCCACGCCTGCCGAGCCCGAGCAGAATCCGAGGTAGTGCAGGCCGCGGCCGTGCGGCACGTGGTGCGGGACGACGGCGCACTTGCCGGTCACGACGCTGACCTCGCGGACGAAGCCGGCGCCCCGGCCGGCCGCCTCCAGGAAACGCCGGTCGCCGGTGAGGGCGTACAGGCGGGCCAGGAGGAAGGCGGTGCCGGCCGTGCCGGCGAGGAAGCCCGGAGTGACCGCGTCCATGGGTAGGTCGGGGCAGTCCCCGAAGCGGTGGCCAGGGACCGCGAGGGCGGCGATGCGCTCCCCCGCCGCCACCGCCGTCTGCTCCAGGCCGGGCATGCCCAGGGCGGTGGCGGCGCGCAGCAGCCCGAGCACGATCCCGCCGTCGCCGCGCTGGGCGGGGTCGCCCGTCCAGCCGGGGCCGCCGTCCAACGGGCGCGCCGCGCGGACGATCCGCTCGGCGGCAGCCCTGGCCTGTTGCTCCAGGTTGTCGTCACCGAGTGCCCAGCCGGCCTCGATGAGTGCCACGACGGTGCCGGTCAGGCCGTGGTAGAGGGACAGGTCGGCCTGCTCACGCCAGGTGGCCGCGAGGCGCCGCGCCCCTTGCCCGGCGTCGTCCAGGTAGGCCTCATGCCCGGTCGCCGCGGCCAGCTCCAGGAAGAACAGCACGATCCCGGCCGCGCCGGCGTAGAGGGAGGCGGGCTCGGCGGCGCTGAGCGCCGAGCGTCCACGGGCGTCGGGGTTGGCGAGCCAGGTACGCCCGTGCGCGTCGTCCACGGCGGCGGCGCGGATCCACCGTCCGGCCAGGACGGCGGCGGTCAGCGGTGTCTCGGCACGCTCGCTGGGCGAGCGGGTGGTGTCCAAGCCCATGCTCGATTGTCCCACACTTCTGGTAGGGAAATGGGCGAACGCTTCTAGCGCCGATACCAGTATCGCCCATGACCTACTCGTCCGGATGATCCCCGAACGCGGTGACCGACAGGAAGCGGATGGGCAGCTCCACCAGTTCTTGCGGGCCGTGCGTGCCTGCCCCGTCGAGTTTTCCCCGTGCTGCTGAATTCGACGGCGTTTCCTGTCAGGAGAATTGCGCCTCGGCCTTACGGGGACACTTGACTTCCATGACTGCCGGCTCTGGACAACGGGGGGCGTACGTGATCTGACGGAGTTAGAGCGTCGTCGATCACGAACAGGAGCACCTGCACATGAGCGAAACGCCCCGACTGCACACCGCCGGCAGCACCATGCTGGACCGAGCCCGCGACCTGCGCCCGCTGATCGAGCGGGAGGCGGACGCGGCCGAGGCACAGGGCAGACTCACCACGTCCGTCGTGGACGCCCTACACGAGGCGGGATTGTTCGGTATATCGGTGCCCATGCCGCTCGGCGGCGCCGAGCTGTCCCCCAGGGAACTGCTGGCCGTCTTCGAAGAGCTCTCGTACGCCGACCCCTCGACGGGGTGGGTCGTCATGGCGACCACGCTGGAGAACGGCACGGCCGGCGCCTACCTGGGCGACGACGCCGTCGAGCGCATCTTCAAGGGTCCGCGGATGCCGCTCTTCGCCGGCCAGGGCACGCGCCCGGGCACCGCCGTGCGGGAAAACGGCGGATTCCGGCTCAGCGGGCAGTGGAGCTTCGCCTCGGGCATGCTGCACGCCCAGTACGTGCACAGCCTGGCCGCCATCGAGGGCACCGACGACGTCCGGATCTTCATCACCCCCATCGAGGACGCCAAGATGCTCGGCAACTGGGACGTCCTGGGCCTGCGCGCGACCGGCAGCATCGACTACGCCATCGACGGAGCCTTCGTACCGGAGTCGCAGACGCACGTCTTCACGCAGAACGAGCCGCTGCGCGGCGGCGCGATCTACCGGCTCGGCGTGCTCGACCAGGCGCTGATCTGCCACTCCGGCTGGGCCATCGGTGTCGGCCGGCGACTGCTCGACGAGCTGAGCCGCCACGCCGTGGCGCGGGCCGGGCGGGCCGGCCAGATCGCCGGCAGCGACGCCTTCCACGCCGACTTCGCCCGTGCCGAGGCGAGGTTCCGCGCGGCGAAGGCCCTCGTGCACGAGACGTGGGACGGCGCGGAACGCACCCTGGACTCGGGCCGGGTGCTCGACGTCCGCGAGGAGACGATGGTGCGGCTCGCGCTCAACCACGTCACGTCGACGCTCGCCGACGTGGCCCGATTCGTCTACGCCTCCGGTGGCACCTCGGCGCTCCGCGATGGGCTGATCCAGCGGCTCTTCAGGGACGTCCACGCCGGCACCCAGCACATCACCTCGAGCCCACAGGTGCTTCGGGAATGCGGCCGCGAACTGGCCGGCCTGGCTCCGGACCAGTCCTGGATGGTCCTCGCGCTGGAGTGAGCATGCCCCTTCCGGGGAGAAGTTAGGCATGATATACAATATTTCATGCACCAGAATTCGGCCTCTCGCGTGAGCTACGCCGTCGCCGATGACGGCACCAGGCTTCACTGTGAGGAGACCGGGACCGGCTTCCCCCTCCTCTTCATCCACGAGTTCGCCGGTGATCACCGCAGTTGGGAACCTCAGATCCGGCACTTCTCCCGTTCGTACCGTTGCGTCACCTACGCCGCCCGCGGATACCCGCCGTCCGACGTGCCGCCACGGCCCGAGCAGTACTCGCAGGCCCGTGCCGTGGCGGACGCGATCGCGATACTCGACCATCTGGGCATTGACCGGGCACACGTGGTGGGTCTGTCGATGGGCGGGTTCTGCGCCCTGCACCTAGGCTTGCGCCACCCGGAGCGGGCGGCGTCCCTCGTGGTCGCCGGGTGCGGGTACGGCGCCCAGCCGGAGCGGCAGGCAGGCTTCCGCGAGGAGTGCGAGGCGATCGCCACGGCCCTGGAGGCCGAGGGCGCCGAGGCCTTCGCCGCGCGCTACGCGCAGGGCCCCGCGCGGGTGCAGTTCCAGAACAAGGATCCCCGTGGCTGGGCCGAGTTCGCGCGCATGCTGGGCGAGCACTCCACCCCGGGCTCCGCGCTCACCATGCGCGGGGTGCAGAAGTCCCGCCCTTCGCTGTACGACCTGCGCGAGGAGCTCGCCCGACTGACGGTGCCCACGCTGATCATGACCGGTGACGAGGACGAGGGCTGTCTGGAGCCGGACCTGATGCTCAAGCGCACGATCCCCACGGCGGGCCTCGCCGTCCTGCCCAGGTCCGGTCACACCCTCAACCTGGAGGAGCCTGAGCTGTTCAACCGGACCGTGGGCGATTTCCTCGCGGCGGTCGAACGCGGCGCTTGGGGGCGGCGTGATCCGCGCTCGTTGTCGGCGAGCACGACCGGCATCAAGTGAGCTCAGGGAGCGTGATTGTCCAGGTGCGCCGCGCCCAGAATGTGCTCGCGGGTGACCTGCGCCGCCCGCGCGCCGTCCCGGGCGCGGAGCGCGTCGATGATCTGGGCGTGCTGTCGCGTGGATTCCAGGTGCGTGCGGAGCACCCGGGGGCCTTGCGGCATGGACTGCCAGAGCAGTCTCATGATCGCGAGTAGCAGCGGGCTGCTGGCGGCCTCGTAGATCATGTGGTGGAAACGGCGATTGAGGTCGGCGTAGCGGGGATCCCCGTCGGGGATGCCGGCCAGCTCGGCGTTGAGCTCTTCCAGCCGTTCGAGATCGGCCTCGCCGATGCGGGGGGCTGCCAACTCGGCGCCGAGGGACTCCAGCGCCGCGCGGATCTGGAAGTTCTCCTCGGTCGCGCCCTTGTCGGCCTCGCTGACCGTCGCCCCCTTGTGCAGGTCGCCGCGCACCAGCCCTTCGGACTCCAGCCGCTGCAGCGCCTCCCGCACGGGCGTCTGGCTGACTCCGAACCGCTCGGCCAGATCGCGCTGCCGCAGCGGGGAGCCGGGCCGCAACTCGCCCGCGATGATCAGCTCGCGGAGAGTGGCGGCCACCATGTCGGTCTTGCTCGTGTACGTCGCCACGCTGGTGTTTCCTTCGTTGATGCGCCCGGTGGGCGAGGCGGCCGCGATAGATTGTATATGAAATGTAAAGTCCTTCACATCCGTCCCACGGCGAGCAGCCGCCGTAGAGCCGCCGCATCCGTACGGAGCGCCTGCGGGTCGGCGGTCTCGTGGACGACCCGCCCGCGCTCGAGCACGAGGGCCCGGTCGACGCGGCGCAGCGCGAAGTCGACCTTCTGCTCCACCAGGATCGCGGATGTGCCCCGGCGGCGCAGCTCGTCCACGACCTCGCCGATCCTGGCCACGGTCTGCGGGTCGAGGCCCTCGGTGGGCTCGTCCATCAGCACGAGCCGGCCGTTGCCCACCAAGGCCCGTCCCATGGTGAGCATCTGCTGCTGCCCGCCCGAGAGCTTCCCGGCCGGCAGGTTCCACCGTTCCCGCAGCACCGGGAACCGGTCGGCGACGTCGTCGATCGTCCACGGGCCACGGCGCGCGGCGACCTTGAGGTTCTCTCGCACGGTGAGGGACGGGAAGACCCGGTGGCCCTGCGGGACGAGGCAGAGCCCGGCGCGGGCGATGCGCTCGGCCGGCACGCCGGCGATGGACCGGCCGCCCAGCGTGATCTCGCCTTCCCTGGGCCGCAGCAGCCCGCTGACGGTGTGGATGAGCGTGGTCTTGCCCATGCCGTTGCGCCCGAGTATGCCCAGCACCTCGCCCTCGCGGACGGTCAGCGACACGCCCTGGAGCACGTGGCTGGATCCGTAGTAGGTGTGGACGCCGCGTACGCCGAGCAGCGCCCCAGTAAGTGACTCAGTCATGCGCCACCTCCCCGAGGTAGGCCTCGATCACCCGCTGGTCGGCCGAGATCTCGTCGGGCGTGCCCTCGGCCAGGAGCCGTCCCTGCTGGAGCACGCTGACCCGGTCGGCGAGTCCGAACGCCACCGCCATGTCGTGCTCGATCATCACGATCGTGATGGACCGGGGAAGCGCGGCGACGAGCGAGGTCAGCCGCTCGGCGTCGGCCGGCGCCAGGCCCGCGGTGGGCTCGTCGAGCAGCAGCACGCGCGGCTCGCGGCACATGGCGAGCACGATCTCGAGCACCCGCTGCTGCCCGTACGCGAGCTGCCGGACCGGCCAGTCCGCCGTGTGCTCCAGTTCCCACCCGGCCAGCACGTCCACCGCGCGCTCACGCAGCATGTCCAGCCCGCGCCAGAACACCCGGTGCGCCCGCGCCTCGGCGGCGAGCGTGAGCTGGACGTTCTGTGCCACGGTGAGCTCGCCGAACAGATTGGTGATCTGGAACGTGCGGGCCAGCCCCATGCGGGCCCGCCGGTGTGCCGGCCGCCGGGTCACCTCGCGGCCCAGCAGCTCCACGCGGCCGCCGACCGGCCGGATCTGGCCCGCGAGCACCCCGAACAACGTCGTCTTGCCCGCGCCGTTCGGGCCGATGAGGGCGCGCCGCTCCCCCGCGGGGACGGCCAGGGTCACCTCGTCGTTGGCGCGGAAGGCGCCGTAGCGCACGGTGACGCCGTGCCCGGCGATCGCGATCTCGTTCATTTGCCCGCCTCCACGATCACCGATTCGTCCGCCGTCTCTTCGGCGGGAGGCGCCGCTCCGCGCCTGAGCCGGCGCAGCAACGATCGGGACCGCCCCAGCACGCCGTCGGCGAGGAACAACGCCGTCAGGATGTAGACCACGCCGAGCACCGTCGTCCAGCGGTCGGTGTACGTGCTCACCCAGACCTCCAGGCCGGTCACGATCGCCGCGCCGAGGAAGGGACCGAGGAACCTGCGTGCCCCGCCGAGGATGGCGAACACGAGCACCTCGGCGCTGATCTGCCAGCTCAGGCTGGCGGTGGAGACGGACCCCTGCAGGTAGACCTCGAGCGCGCCGGCCACCGCGGAGAAGGCGCCGGACACGGCGAAGGCCATGACCCGGATCGTGGCCACCTGGTAGCCGGTCGCGCTCATCCGCGACTCGCTCTCCCGCATGCCCAGGATGGTCATGCCCGCGGGAGAGCGCTGGAAGGCCCACAAGGCCGCCACGCAACCGGCGGTGACGGCCAGGGCGAGCAGGTAGAACCCGCCGCCCGTGGGCACCCCGTCGCGCGGGATGCCGGGGATGCCGTTGTCGCCGCCGGTGAGCTCGGTCTGATAGAAGGCCAGGCCGAACACCGCCTGCGCGAGCGCCAGCGTGATCAGCAGCAGGTAGACGCCGCGGACCCGCAGGCAGAACAGCCCGAAGACGGCGCCTGCCACCGCGCCGAGCACCAGCGCGACGGGCATGGTGAGCGGCATCGGCCAGGCCCAGCGGGTGACGGCGATGCCGACCGTGTAACCGCCGATCCCGAAGAAGGCCGCGTGGCCGAGCGACGGCATGCCGCCGTACCCGAAGACCACGTTGTACGCCGTCGCGAACAGCCCGAGGATGAGGATCCGGCTCGCGACGAAGACGGAGAACGAATCGAGGGCGACGGGCACGGCCAGCAGCAGCACGGCCGCGGCCGCCACCGCGAGAATGCGCCGGCTCACCGGGCCGCGCCCTTGCCGAGCAGGCCCTGCGGCCGCAGCGCGAGCACGAGGGCCACCGCCGCGTACAGGGTGAACATCGCCCACCCGGGGAACAGCACCCTCCCGAACTCCTCGACGAGGCCGACGGCGAGTGCGGCGACCAGGGCCCCCGGGATGGAGCCGAGGCCGCCTGCGATCACGACCACGAGCGCGAGCAGCAGCACGTCGAACCCGCTGTCCGGCGACAGGCTGGTGAAGGCGCCGCCCCAGACTCCCGCGAACGCCGCCAGCCCGGTGCCGAGCCCGAAGACGAGCAGGAAGATGAGCGGCACCCGGATGCCGACGGTACGCGCCATCTCCTGGTCGTCGACCGCCGCGCGCACCTTCGCGCCGATCGGCGTGTACCGCAGCAGGGCGCTGACGAGCAGGGCCAGGCCGACGGCGATGCCGATGAGGACCAGCCGGAACTTGGGGAACACCAGGGCGCCGAGCTCGACAGGTCCGGTCAGTCCCGGAGGTGTCGGCGGGGAGATCGGGTCGCCGCCGTAGTGGGCGAGGATCTGGTCGCCGATCACCAGCGCGAGGCCGAGCGTGAGCACGATCTGCGGCAGCTCCTGACCGGCGATCCGGTGCAGGAGCAGCCGCTGCGCGATCATCCCGGCGACGGCGGCGCCCACGACGCCGATCGCCATCGCCAGCCAGTAGTCGGTGCCGCGCGTGGCCAGGTCGTACGCCAGGTAGCCGCCGAGCAGGTAGAAGGCGCCGTGCGCGAGGTTCACCGTACGCATCAGCCCGAAGGTGATCGTCAGCCCGCTGGCCACCAGGAAGAGCAGCGACCCGTAGGCGAGCCCGTTGAGCGTGTGGGTGAGCCAGCTCATCACTTGGCCCAGGTGCCCTTGAGCTTGTCGTAGCCGGGGAAGGCGAGGTACTTCTCCTCGCCGTAGGTGAAGAACTGGCCCACCTCTGGGACCGTCGAGACGATGGTGTTGGCCCAGGCGCCGTCGCGCTGCTCCACCTTGCGGATATAGACGTTGTAGACGGCCTGGCCATAGGCGTCGAAGGACACCGGGCCGCGCGGGGACTCCACCTTGACCTTCGTCAGGGCGGCCCGGAGGCTCTCGGGCGTCGGGGCGCCGTCGATCTGGGCCAGCGCCTGTTCCAGGACCATCCCGGCGGTCCAGCCGTCGTCGGCGTACTGGTTGGCGCTCTTCTTGCGCTCCTGAGTGAACGCCGCGACGAGGGCGTCGTTCGCGGGGGACTTGATCTGCGGTGTGTAGTGCAGGCTGCTGATGACGCCCTCGGCGGTGCCGGCCTCCGTGGGGAGGGTCGTCTCGTCGACGGTCGATCCGTGGGCGACCATGGGGAGCTGCACGCCGAAGTCGCGGTAGGCCTTGAGCAGCCGGATGCCGTCCGAGCCCGGCGCCACCACGTAGACGACGTCCGCCTCGTCCTTCTTGATCTGGTTGACGTACGGCCCCCAGTCCTGGGTCGCGAGCGGGGCGTAGATCTCCTGGACCACCGCGCACCCGGCGTCCTCGTACGCGCGGGCGAAGCCGCCGGCGGCCTCCCAGCCGAAGGAATAGTCGAGCCCGAGGATCGCGGCCTTCTTGTGGCCGAGGGTCTTGCAGGTGTGCTCGCCGAGCGGCATGACGTCCTGCGAGCTGGTGTACGACACCCGGAAGGTGTTGCCGCCCTTCTTCCTGGTGAGCCCGTCGGCGCCGGCCACCGTGATCAGCAGCGGGACATCGGTCTGCTCCAGGTACGGCGCCACCGCGTAGGCGATCGCCGAGTTGACCAGACCCACGACCATCTGCGCCTTGCTCTGCTCGACGAGCTGCCGTGCCTTGGTCGTGCCCTGGGCCGGGTCGGTGCCCTCGTCCTCCTTGACGACCTTGATGCCGTACCCGGAGAGCACCCCGCCCTTGGACTTGAGGTAGAGCTCGAACCCCGCGTTGACATCCGTGCCCAGGGCCGCGAACGGCCCGGTGAGCGGGTTGAGCAGGCCGACGGTGAGCGTGCCTTTGCCACCCGTCGCGGCGGTCGCGCTGGTCGGGGCGCCTTCGATCGAGGGAGACCTGCTGCCGCAGGCCGCGACGGCAAGGAGCGCCGCCACGACGGCAAGGACATGAAGCCGGAAAGGAGGTGATCCCATGTCGTTCTCCTCTGGGCGGGGGGCGAAGGCTCCCGGAGTAACGCCTGATGTTTGGTATATCAAGTTTGATCGGTCGCGTCTATCCGTGGGTTAGCGCGATGTTACGAATCGTCGGCCGACAGCAGCTCGATCACCCGGGAGGCGGACATCGGCAGCGCCCCCACGCCGCCCCGCAGCCCGAGTGCGTCGCGTACCGCGTTGGCGATCGCCGCTCCGGCGGCGGACAGTCCGCCCTCGCCGGCGCCTTTGACGCCCAGGGGATTGCCGGGCGACGGCGCGTCCTCGGTGACGATCGTCTCGACCCGGGGCGTCTCCGCCGCGGTGGGCACGAGGTAGTCCATGAACGTCGCGGCGAGCGGCTGCCCGTTGTCGTCGTAGCGGAACTCCTCCATCAGCGACCCGCCGATGCCCTGCGCCACACCGCCGACGAGCTGGCCTTCCACCAGGGTGGGGTTGATGGCCCGGCCCACCTCGTAGGCGACCAGGTACCGCCGTACCCGGACGCCGCCGGTCCCTTGGTCCACCTCGGCGAGGGCCACGTGTACGCCGTACGGGTAGGTCATGTGCTCGACCTCGAAAGTGCGCCGCGCCGACAGGCCCGCCGGCTCATCCGCGGCCAGATGCGGGCTGCCCGGAGCGCACGCCGCGGCCACCTCGCCGAGTGTCAGCCGCACGTCCGGGCCGGTCACCGCCCCGCCGGCCAGGCGCAACCCGGACTCCGGCACGCCGAGGACGCGGGCGGCGACGCGCAGGGCCCGGCCGGCCACGGCCTCGGCCGCCAGCCGCACCGCCGAGCCGGACACCACGGTCGACCGGCTCGCCCACGAGCCCCCGCCGAACGGCTGCAGCTCGGTGTCGCCGTTGACCACCTCGACCTCGCGGGGATCGACCCCCAGGGGCTCGGCGGCGATCTGGGCCAGCACGGTCTCGATGCCCTGCCCCAGCGAGGTGCCCCCGGAGTGCACCCGCACGGTCCCGTCGGGGCCGACCAGGACGTCGGCGGTGTCGTGCGGGCCCAGACCGCTCTTCTCCAGGAACACCGCGAGCCCCAGCCCCGCGAGGCGGCCCTCGGCCCGCAGCGTGGCGACCTCCTCCGGCCAGCCTGCGGTGTGCGCGAGCGCCCGGTCCAGCAGCTTCGGGTAGTCGCCCGCGTCCAGCACGACGTCGGTGCCGATCGTGTTGAGCGGGCGGGTGTGGGGAATCTCCTCGGGCCGCAGCAGATTGCGGCGGCGCAACTCCACCCGGTCGATGCCGAGCCGGTCGGCGGCCACGTCGAACAGGTGCTCCCTGGCGAACGTCCCCTCGAAGCGGCCCGGCGCGCGGTAGGTGCCGCAGGGGGTCTTGTTCGTGAGCACGACCCGGGCGCGCCCCGCGTACGCAGGCAACCGGTACGGACCCGGCAACATCGCGAGCGTCAGCTCGGGCACGAGCACGCCGTGCGTGCGCATGTAGGCCCCGTTGTCATGGATGACGTCGTCGCGCAGGCCCAGCAGCGTTCCGTCCGCCGCGAACGCCGCCTCGATGCGGTGGCGCTGCTGGCGCGAGTGGTTCACCGCGACGAGATGCTCGGCCCGGTCCTCGGTCCACTTCACCGGGCGGCCCAGCCGCCGGGCCAGCCAAGGGACGAGGAAGTCCTCGGGGTAGAACTCGCCGCGGGGGCCGAACCCGCCGCCCGCGTCCATCGCGTGCAGGCGGATCCGGTGCTCGGGCAGGCCGAGCATCGAGGCGAGGACCCGCCGGTTGAAGACGGGCACCTTCGTGGCACCCCAGATCTCCAGCCGGCCGGTCCCGGCGTCGTAGTCGGCGAGCAGGCCGCGCGGCTCCATCGGGACCGCGCTGTGCCGGCCGACGTCCAGTGTGAGCGCCACCACCGTGTCGGCGGCGGCGAAGGCGGCCGCGCAGTCGCCGTACCCGAGGTCGAGCACGGCCGCGACGTTGCCCGCCTCGTGCAGCGGCACCGCCCCCTCCCCCAGCGTCTCCCTCAGGGCCGTCTCGCCGTCGAGCACCGCGTCGAGGTCGTCGTAGGAGACCTCGACGAGCTCGGCGGCGTCCTCCGCGACGTACGGGTCCTCGGCGACGACCGCGGCCACCGGCTCGCCGACGTACCGGACCTTCTCCCTGGCGAGCACCGGCTGCAGGTACGCGCTGAGGTCGTGCCCGCCGACGTTGAGCCGGACCGGGATCGGCGCGACGTCCTTCACGTCCTCGCCCGTGATCACCGCTGTGACGCCCGGCAGCGCCCGCGCCTGGCCCGTGTCGATCGACAGGATGCGCGCGTGCGCGACCTGGGCCCGGACGACCCGCAGGTGCAGCGCGCCGACCCGGTTCACGTCGTCGGCGAACCGGCCGAGCCCGCGCAGCAGCCGCTCGTCCTCCAGCCGCCGCATCCGCCGCCCGGCGCCGCCGCTCACGATCCCGCCTTGCGTCGCTCCGCGGTGGCGAGCAGGGCCTCCACGATGCCCTGGTAGCCGGTGCACCGGCACAGGTTGGCCGCCACGACGTCGCGGACCTCCGCCTCGGTCGGCGAGGGGTTCTCGGCCAGGAACGCCTCCCCCAGCATGAGGAAGCCGGGGGTGCAGAAGCCGCACTGCAGGGCATGGCAGCGGGAGAACTCCTCCTGTAGGTCGGACAGCCGCTCCCCGTCCGCCAGCCCTTCGACGGTGCGGACCTCGCAGCCGTCGGCCTGCACGCCGAAGACCAGGCAGGACCGCACCGGCTCGCCGTCGACCAGGACCGTGCACGCGCCGCAGATGCCGTGCTCGCAGCCCAGGTGGGTGCCGGTGTAGCCGAGGTCGTGGCGCAGCACGTCGGCGAGGGTGCGGCGGGACTCGACGACGGCCTCGTGGTCGGCGCCGTTGACGGTCAGGCTGATCAGATGCAGGTCTTTCACGTGAGGACTCCCAGGATCTGCTCGGGACGGACCGGGATGGTGTCGAGCACCTGGGTGCCGGCGGCGTCGTTGACGGCGTTGACGACCGCGGCAGGGGCGCCGATCGTGCCGCCTTCCCCCATGCCCTTGGAGCCGGTCTCGCTGTGGGACGAGGGCGTCTCGAGATGGAGCACCTCGATCGGCGGGATCTCGGTCGCGGTGGGGACGAGGTAGTCCATGAGCGTCCCGGTGACCGGCTGGCCGGACTCGTCGTAGCGCACCTGCTCGTACAGGGCCGCGGCGATGCCCTGCGCGACCCCGCCACGCACCTGCCCGTCGACGACGAGCGGGTTGATGATCACGCCGCAGTCCTCGACGACGATGTACCGCAGGATCCGTGCCTGGCCGGTGCCCGGATCGAGCTCCACGACGACGGCGTGCGTGGCGTTGGAGAAGGTGCCCGGCGGGTCGTACGCCGCCGAGGCCTCCAGCAGATGATCGCCGTCGAGCCGGTACGACTGGAAGTGGGCGATGCGGGCGACCTCGGCGATCGGCATCGACGCCGCCGGCACGCCCCGGACGGCGACGGCGCCGTCGGCGAGCACGAGGTCGGCGGGATCGGCCTCCAGCAGCTGCCCGGCCGCCCGGCGGATGCGCTCGGCCAGCTGCACGGCGGCCCGCCGGGCGGCGCCGCCGCCGACGACGATGGACCGGCTCGCGAACGTGCCCCAGCCGTACCCGCCGACGTCGGTGTCGCCCTGCCTGATGCGCACGTCGTCCGGGTGCAGCCCGAGCTGATCGGCGACGATCTGCGCGAACGTCGTCTCGTGGCCCTGGCCGTGGGAGGCGGTCCCGGTCGTCACGAACACGGTGCCGGAGGGGTCCATCCGGATGTGCGACACGTCGTACCCGGGAGTCATGGCCATGCGCCGCTGCATGAACGCCGGCGTTCCGTACGCCGTGCGCTCGGAGAAGCAGGACAGGCCGATGCCGACGAGCCGGCCTTCGTCCCTGGCCGCGGCGCGGAGGTCGTACCAGCCCTCGGCGCGCAGGCGCTCGGTGGCCAGGTCGAGCGATTCGCGGTAACTGCCGGGGTCGTAGGTGATCCCGGTGACGCCCGTGTAGGGGAACTCGTCCTTGGAGATGAGGTTGCGCCGCCGCACCTCCGCCGGGTCGAGGCCCAGCCGGGCCGCGGCCTTGTCCATGAGCCGTTCCATGACGAAGGTGATCTGCGGGCGGCTCACCCCGCGGTACGGCGCGGTGGGCGCCTTGTTCGTGGCCACGGCCCGGCTGCGCACGCGATAGTGCCGGAGCTTGTACGGGCCGGGCAACTCGGTGGCGGCCATCAGCGGCTCGACCCCCGACGTGAACGGGAACACCGAATAAGCCCCGACGTCGCAGCGGATGTCGGCGTCCACGGCCAGGATGCGCCCGTCGGCGTCGAACGCCGCGCGGATGTCGTACTCCTGCTCCCGGGCGTGGAAGGCGGCGGTCAGGTTCTCCTGCCGGTCCTCCACCCACTTCACCGGGCGGCGCAGCCGGTGCGCCAGCGCGGCGACGGCGATCTCCTCGCGTCCGGCGACGCACTTGAGCCCGAAGCCGCCGCCGACGTCCGGCGCCACGACCCGCACCCGGCTCTCCGGCAGGCCGAGTGACGTGGCGATGGCGGTGCGCACCTGGTGGGGGACCTGGGTCGAGACGTGCACGACGAGCTGGTCGTCGCGGTCCGACCATTCGGCCAGGCAGGCCCGGCCCTCCATCGGCAGCGCCGCCAGCCGCCCGCTGGTGAAGGTCTCCTCGAGGACGAGTGGTGCCGCCCCGACGATGGTGTCGAGCTCGGGGTCGTCGAACATCGTCAGGTCGACGAAGACGTTGCCGGCGACCCCGTCGTGCAGCGGCGCGGCGTCGAGCGCCCGCCGCAGGGACGACACGGCTTCACCGGGCTCGATGTCGGCGATCACGGCCTCGGCGCCGTCCTCCGCGGCGTACGCGTCCTCGGCCACGACCACGGCGACGGGCTCGGCGACGTGGCGGACGGCGTCCTCGGCGAGGATGGGCATGGTGGACGGGTGGAACTCGGGCCGTTCGAGCACGGCACGCAGCCCGGCGAGCCCGAGATCGGCCGCCGCGAAGGCGGCAACGACGCCGGGCACCGCAAGGGCCGAGGTCAGATCGACGGAGCGGAGCGTGCCGGCCGCGACCGGGCTGCGCGCGAACGCGGCGTGCAGCGTGCCGGGCAGCGCGATGTCGTCGACGAACCGGCCGCGCCCCTGTAGCAGCCGGGGATCCTCCTTGCGCGGGAGGGCCGCCCCGATCCAGCGCCCATCCACGCTGAGCGCGGCCTCACGCGCCTCCGAACCAGCCGCGGCCTCACGCGCCTCCGAACCGGCGGCAGCCTCAGGCGCTTCCGAACCGGCCGCGGCCTCACGCGCCATGGGCCGCAGCCTCCTCAAGCGCTCGCGTCAGCAGGGTGCGGACCAGCCGCCGGCGGTAGTCGGCGCTGCCGTGCACGTCGCTGGCGGGCGACACCTCGCGGGCGGCGACGTCGGCGGCCGCCGCGAAGGCGTCCCCGGTGAGCGCCGCTCCGGCCAGCACTTGCTCCGCCGCGGGAACCCGGACCGGCCGCGCGTCGACGCCGCCGAGCACGATCCGCGCGCCGGTGCAGGTCGTGCCGTCGGCGTCGTCGAGGTCAAGGGCGACCGCCGCCGCGACGATCGCGAAGTCCCCGCGGCGCTGGGCGAACTCGGTGAGCGCGGCACGGGGGGCAGGGCGCGGGAACACCACCTCCACCAGCATTTCGTCCGGGCTCAGCGCGGTGGTCAGGAAACCTTGGAAGAAGCCGGCGGCGGGGATCGTCCTGCGGCCGTGCGGGCCCTCGGCGACGAACTCCGCGTCGAGGAGCAGGGCGAGCATGCACCATTCCGAGGTCGGGTCCGCGTGCGCGATGCTACCGCCGAACGTGCCCCGGGTGCGGATCGGATAGTGGCCGACCCAGTGCGCGGCGCGCGGGAGCACCGCGTAACCGCCGAGGACGGCGGGGTCCCGCGTGGTTTCCACCGCGCGGTGGCGGGTGAGCGCTCCGATGCGCAGCCGGTCGCCGTCCCGCCGCAGGTACGACAGCCCGGAGATGCGGTTGACGTCCACCAGCGCGCTCGGGCGGGCCAGCCGGAAGTTCATCATCGCGACGAGGCTCTGCCCGCCGGCCAGGATCTTGGCGTCCTCGCCGAGCTCGCCGAGCAGCTCCACGGCCTCGCGGACGTCGTACGCGCGGTGGTAGGCGTACGCGGCCGGTTTCACGAGGGTTTCCCCATATGCCGATCCCTTGACTGGAAGGGGCGATTGAAGTTTGGTATATCATGCATCAATTGGAGGGTGGATGGTCAAGGGTGAGGGCCTGATCCTCGATTCGTCCCGGCCGGGTGTCCTGCGCCTGCGGCTCGACCGGGGGCGACGGCGCAACGCGCTGGTCCCCGGCCTCGTGGCCAGGCTACGTGACGCCTTCCGTACTGCCGGTGAGCGCGTGGTGATCCTGGACAGCGCCGATCCGGCGGTGTTCTGCGCGGGCGCCGACCTCGACCTGCCGGACCAGGTCCGGGCCGAGCTCAGCGACGAGCTGTACGCGCTCTACGAGCAGATGGCCGCACACCCCCGCCCGGTGATCGCCGTGGTCGAGGGGCCGGCCGTCGGGGGCGGCGCCCAACTCGCCCTCGCCGCCGACCTGCGCGTCGGCGGACCCGGCGCTCGTTTCCGCTTCCCCGGCGTGGGGCACGGTCTGGCCGTGGGCGCGTGGGGTTTGCCCGCGCTCGTCGGCGCGGGCCACGCTATGGACCTGTGCCTGACCATGCGGTGGGTGGCGGCGGACGAGGCGGCGCGCATCGGGCTGCTGACCAGGCTGAGCGACACCCCGGGCGACGAGGCTCTGGCTCTGGCGGACGAGCTGCTGCGATGCGACCGCGACGCGATCCTCCGCGTCAAGGCGGCGATCCGGGACCCGGCGCTCTTCGACCGGCTGGCAGCCGAACGCGCGGGCAACCGCCGCGCCTGGGACGGCTCGGTGGCGTTTCTCCGGCAAGAGAGAGGCGCGCCCCGTGGCTGACCTCGGACGCAGGGCCCTGGGAGCGGCACATGGATGACCTCGGACGCAGGGCCCTGGGAGCGGCGCATGGATGACCTGGGACGGGCGGCTTGGGAACGGCACGTGGAGGACGACGTCGCCGGCGTGCTCGCGGGGCTCGCCCAGGGCACGCTGGGCGAGGCGTTCCAGCGGACCGCGCGGCAACGTCCTGACGCCGTGGCCGTACAAGTCGATGATGACGCGCTGACCCACGCCGAGCTGGACGAACGCGCGGCGGCGGTGGCCGGCTGGCTGCGCGGGCGCCTCCCGGCCGGTGCCCGCGTCGTCATCGCGGCGCCCAACGGGATCGCCCTCGTCACCGCCTACGCCGGCGTGGTGCGGGCCGGATGTGTGGCGGTCCTCGCGAGCCCCGCGCTCACCGAGCGGGAGCTGCGCCACCTCGTCTCGGACGCGGGGGCAGAGGCGGCCTTCGCCGCCGGGGCGTCCCGCGAGGCGCTCGCCCGCATCGGCCATCCGCTGCGCACGCTGGCGGCACTCGACGGTACGGACTTCGGCGACGTCCTGGCCTGCGGACTCGCCCGGGATCCCGAGCCGGTCCCGTCGGACTCGCCCGCCCTCCTCGCCTACACCTCGGGAACCACCGGCACGCCCAAGGGCGTGCCGCTGAGCCATGCCAACCTGTTGTCGTCGATCCGCGCGGCCCTCGCCGCCTGGCGGTGGACCGCTGACGACGTCCTCGTCCACGCGCTGCCGCTGACCCATCAGCACGGGCTCGGCGGCGTCCATGCCGCCCTGCTCACCGGATCCCGCACCCGGGTCCTCTCGCGCTTCGACGCGCGGCGGCTCGTCGAAACCGTCGCCGAGGAGCGGGCCAGCGTTTTGTTCGCCGTACCCGCGATGTACGAGCGCGTGGCCGAGCTCGCGGAGCTCACAAAGCCGGCTTCCCTGCGGCGGCTGCGCCTGGCGGTCTGCGGGTCGGCACCGCTCTCGCCGGAGCTGGCCCGGCGGGTGGCCGCCGCGATCGGGCAGGTCCCGCTCGAGCGGTACGGAACGACCGAGAGCGGCCTCAACGTGTCGAACCCACTCGGCGGGCCGCGGCTGCCGGGCACCGTCGGGCTGCCGCTGCCGGGCGTGGAGCTGCGGATCTGTGACGCCGCGGGCCGGGACGCGGCGGAGGGGGAGATCGTGTTGCGCGGCCCTCAGGTGTTCACGGGCTACTGGAACCGTCCGGAGGCGACCGCCGAGGCCTTCCATCCAGGGGGATGGTTCCGCACCGGCGACCTCGGCCACGTCGACCCGGCCACCGGCCATCTGACGATCAGCGGCAGGTCCAAGGAGCTCGTCATCACCGGAGGGCTGAATGTCTACCCCCGCGAAGTGGAGCAGGTGCTGGAGGAGCATCCGGGCGTCGCGGAGGCCGCGGTCGCCGGCCTGCCGTCGGCGCGATGGGGTGAGGAGGTGACCGCCTGGGTGGTGCCGGCCGGCCACTCCCCCGCCGTCTCGGGGGACGCCCTCATCGCCTTCGCCCGCACCCGGCTGGCCCCCTACAAGTGTCCCAAGCGGGTGCTCTTCATCGATGCGCTGCCGCGCAACGCCATGGGCAAGATCGTCCGCCACGAGCTGCCGGCGCCCTCGGCCCATGACACCTGACCTGCCGCCGGGCCAGGAATCGGCGTCGCCGTGGACCGCGGCACTGGAGCGCGCGGTCAGCCGGCTGCGGGCGGTGCCGCTGCCCGAGAACGGGCCAGACGGCATGACCGGCCCGCCCTCCGAACCGGGTCCGAGCGCCATGACCGGCGGCGATCTGCCGACGGCCGGCGCGGGCCAATGGCCGACCATCGGTCACCTGCCGGACGACAGCGCGGGCCGGTGGCCGGCCGTCGGTCACCTGCCGGACGACAGTGCGGGCGGGTGGGGGCCCGGTGGGCTCGACGCTCTCGGCGCGCGGTTGCGCCACGGTGCGGCGACGGCGGTGGAGCTCGCGGAGGCGGCCCTGGCCGCCGCGGAAGCGGACGCTTCCGGCGCGTTCGTCGCCCTGCTGCCGGACCGGGCGATCGCCGCCGCGCGCCGGGCGGATGCCGAGCGGCGGGACGGTCTGGTCCGCGGGCCGCTGCACGGCGTGCCGGTCGCGGTCAAGGACAACATCGACATGGCCGGGGTCGCCACGAGGAACGGCACCCGCGGCCTGGGACATCGGGTGCCCGTACGGGACGCCACCGTCGTACGTCTCCTGGAGGAGGCCGGAGCCGTCGTCATCGGCAAGACCCGGATGCACGAACTCGCATGGGGCATGACGACGCCCGGCTGCCGCAATCCCCGGGACCTCTCGCGGTCGGCCGGCGGATCGAGCGGCGGGTCGGCGGCGGCGGTCGCCGCGGGCATCGTCGAGATCGCGCTGGGCACGGACACCGGCGGCTCGATCCGCAACCCCGCCGCGCTGTGCGGGGTCGCCGGGTTGCGGCCGACCTGGGGAACCATCCCGATGGCAGGCATCACCCCGCTCGCCCCCACCCAGGACACGGTGGGACCGATCGCCCGGTCCGCGGCCGACTGCGCCGCCGTGTTCGCGACACTCACCGGATCGCCCTGGCCGGCAGCGTTCTCCGCCGGATCGCCCTGGCCGCCAGGGGAGCGCACCGGAACACCCACCCATGGACGCCCCGCCCTGCACGGTCGCCGGGTCGCGATGCCCGACGGGCTGTGGCGCGGCAGGGTCGGCGAGGGGATCGCGGACCGCATGGCCGCCGCCCGCGACGCACTCCTCGCCGCCGGCGCCGACGTCGTCGAGCTGGATCTGCCCGGCGTCATCGCGGCAGCGCCGGCGGTGACGCTGGTGGTGATGCTCGCCGAATCCGCCGACCTGTGGGCCGACGCGCCGGGCGCGGCGTCGGCGGAGCTCCGCGCGACTCTGCGGACCGGAGCCGAGGTCAGGGCGGCGGACTATGTACGGGCCCGCCGCGTGGCCGCCCACCTGCGCGACCTCATCACCGCGGGCCTGCGGGCCACCGGCGCGGACCTGCTGCTCCTGCCCACCGTGCCGGTCACCGCGGCCCCTGCCGGAGCGGACACGGTCGAGGTCGCCGGCCGCCCGGAGGCCACGGGCGCCGCCTACGCGCGGCTCACCGCGCTCGCCTCGGTGACCGGCCTGCCGGCGCTGTCCGTGCCGGCAGGAACAGACGCGACCGGACGACCCGTCGGCGCGCAGCTCATCGGCCCCCCACGGGCCGAGGCGCTCCTGTGCGCCGTAGGCACTGTCATCGCGTCATCACGGGTCTAGCGCCCCAGATTGATGGATGGTATATCAAATATCAACAGTCGACCAAAAGGAGACGTTCGTGGACCTCAAGCTCGAGGGGCAGGTCGCCTTCATCACCGGGGCGAGCAAGGGGATCGGCCGGGCGGTGGCCGAACAGCTCGCCGGCGAAGGATGTGACGTGGTCATCACGGCCCGCACGGCCGACGAACTGGAGAGGACGGCCAAGAAGATCTCCGAGGCCAGCGGGCGCACCGTCCTGCCGCTGGCCGGCGACATGAGCGTGACCGAGGACGTGCGACGCTGCGTCGAGGAGACGCTGGAGCGGTTCGGCCGGATCGACGTCCTGGTCACCTGCGCCGGCAGCTCGCCCGGCGGCCTCCTCGAGGACCTCACCGAGGAACAGTGGATGAGCAGCCTCAACCTCAAGTTCATGGGGTACGTGCGGACGGTCCGAGCGGTCATCCCCCACATGCGCGAGCGGGGCAGCGGATCCATCGTGCTCGTCGTCGGCAACGACGGGCTCAAGCCCAGCTACTGGGAGATGACGGCAGGCGTCGCCAACGCCGCCGACATCAACTTCGCCTCGTCGGTCGCCGAGCAGTACGGCCGGTACGGCGTGCGCATCAACACTGTCAACCCCGGCCCGGTCAACACCGACCGCTGGGACACGCTGGAGAAGGCGTTCGCCCGGGACAAGGGAGTGAGCCAGGACCGCGCGCACGACCTGGCGGTCGCCTCGATCCCGCTCGGCCGCATCTGCGAGCCGGAGGAGGTCGCCTCGGTCGTCGCCTTCCTCGCCTCGCCGCGGGCGAGTTTCGTCAACGGCGCCCACCTGCCGCTCGACGGCGCCCAGCGCAAGGGCATCATGGACACCTGATGCGACTGCGCCACACATTCACCCTCGCCGAGGAGCCCGCCCGCGTCTTCGACCTCTTCCTCGACGTCGAACGGATCGCCGGATGCATGCCGGGCAGCCGGCTGCTCGGTCGCGCCGACGACGCGTACGAGGGAGAAGTCAAGGTCAAGGTGGGCCCGCTCGGCGTGGCGTACCGGGGAAAGGTGCGCTTCCTGGAGGCGGACGAGGCGAGCCGCCGCGTGGTCCTCAGGGCCTCAGGCGCGGAGCAGAACGGCAACGGCAACGCCGACGCCCACGTCGTGGCGGAGCTGGCGCCGGACCCGGCCGGGACGAAGGTCTCCCTCGACACCGACCTGATGATCCGCGGCAGGGTCGCCCAGTTCGGCCGCGGCGTCATCGCGGACGTGTCCCAACGGCTGATCGACGAATTCGCCACGAACCTCGAGACCATGCTCACCCACCCCGATCCCGCTCCACCGGCCGACACCTGGGGATCCACCCAGCCGGCACCGGCGCCATCGCCCGGCGCGGGAGGAGCCGCCCAGCCGGCACCGGTGCCACCGTCCGGCCCAGGCGGATCCACCCAGCCGGCGTCGACCGCCGCACCGGAGACCCCCGCGCTGGACGGTCTGCGACTCGTCGCACTCCCACTGCTGCGGCGCACCGCGCCGGTGCTCGTGGCCTTCGCGGCCGGGGTCATCGCGGGAGCCCTCGCCACCCGCTCCCGCCGCCGTCGGCGCTGATGTGAGGCCCGAGGGCGTGCTCCCGGATCGTCCGGGCCAGTTCCTCGCCGTCGGTGAGCTGCGGGTGGTGGCCCGCCCCGGCGATCGTGGACACGCTCGCCCGCGGGCCGAGTGTGTCCACCAGCGCCCGGCCTTCGCCGGTCAGCGGGTCCTCGGACCCGACGATCACGTGGACGCGGCCCGGGTAACGCCGGAGCTTGGCGAGGAGCTCGCGGCGCCATCGTTCGCGGCCGGTAGCGGACAGGAGCCGCGCCACGTGGGCGGCGACGCGCCCTCGGCGCAGGTCCTCGGCGCTGGACGCGAGCTCGCGCGCATGGGCCGGGTCCCCGGTGAGCAGCCGCGACAGGGCGTCGGGACGTACCCGGCGGAGGTACGAACGGGTCAGCGGCGCCAGCCGCGCGGCGAGCCCTGCGCGAGCCTGGAGGAAGTACGGCGACACCAGGGTGAGCCGCTCGACTCGATCCGGATGCGCCAGGCCCGCCTCGACGGCCGCGGCGGCCCCGATGGAGTGGCCGACCAGATGCACGGGGCCGTTCTCGTCGATCAGAGCGGCCAGCCAGGCGGTCCAGTCCTGCGGGCTGCCCGCGCTCATGCCGAGGCCGGGAAGGTCCACCACGCGGGCGTCGCCGAGCGCGGCGGCGACGGGAGCCCAGGTGTCGGCGTTGACGGGCAACCCGGGCAGCACCAGGGTCGGCGCGCCCGGTTCGCCGATGCCGAACGTGCGCACGCCCGCGTGCCTGGTGAACCGCCGTACCGGCCCCTGGGCGGGCACGGGCCCGAACCGGTGCGCGGCCAGGTGATCGGCCCACCGCAGGATCGACCCGGTGGCGTCGGGAAGGACGAGTCCGTGACGTCCGGCGATCTCGCGGGCCGGGCCCGTGGGGTAGCGATCGGACGACATGAAGGTCAGCGTCTCGGGGTCCGCCTTGGTCAGTGCGGCCGGCAGGCGCCGTACGACGGACACGGGGACCCTCAGCCGCGGAACCCTGACCTGATAGTGCCGCCCCACCAGCGAGAGAAGATCCGGCAGCGGCGGAGTGTCGTCGTCCAGGATCCAGAACGCGGCTCGCGCGGCGGCCGGGTCCTCAGGGAGCAGCGTCATGAATCGAGCCAGGTAGTCCACGGGAATCACGGGGACGAACGTCCGCGCGTCGCCCGGCAGTGCCGCCATCGAACCTCGCCAGATCTCCTTCAGACTCGCGGCGAGACCGAGCTGCTGGTCGGACTCGCCACTCGTGCTGACCCCGATCGCGCTGGAGGGGTTGACGACGGACCAGGGCACGCCCAGCCGGTCGGCGGTGGCCTGCAGGACGGCGTCCGACTCCACCTTGGAACCCTCGTAGGCGCCGAGGCGCCGGTAGGTACGCCGTACCAGCTCATCGCTCCACGGCACCGTCGCGGGGTCCTGACCGCCCACGCGGTAGCCCGAGACGTGCACGAGCCGCCGCAGCCGCGGTAACCGCGCGGCGAAGGACACGATCGCCCTGACGCTGTCGACGTTGGCGCGCCGGGCCTCGGTGACCGTCATCTCGAACCGGTAGGCCCCCGCGCAGTTGTAGATCTCGGTGACGTCGCCCCAGTCACCCTCGATCAACGCCGGCGCGTCGAAGTCCACACGGACGCCGTCCACGGCGGCCCGGTATCCGTGCTCGGTGAGCCAGCCGCTCAGCCTGGTGGCGGACTCGCTGTCCCGAGTGGCGGCGGTGACCCGGACACCCGCCTGGTCCAGCGCGAGGATCACATGGCGGCCGATGAATCCGGAGGCCCCGAACACGAGCGCATGCCGGTTCACGGGGTCTCCTCCGCAGCAGGCGGCTGGTCGAGAAGAGCGCCGAGAACCAGAGCGGCGTTGCGCAACGCCTCCACGTCGCGCCGGGCTCTGGACATGATCATCGCGCCCTCAAGCGTGCTGACGACGGTCATGGCCGTGGCGCGTGCCGTCTTTCGCGCGTGGCCGCGGCCCACGAGGTGATCGGTCATGACGCCGATCCATGATTCGAAGGCGACGGCGCAGGCCGTGCGCAGGCGCTCGCTGTGCGCGCCCATCTCCAGCGTGACCACGGAGACTGGGCAGCCGAGCCGGTAGTCGTTGTCGGTGAGGATGCCCGCCAGCACATCCACAACACGCCGGAGAACGTCCCCTGGGCTCGCGGCGTCTGCCGCCGGCTCGGTCGCTAGCCTGCGGAACTGGTCGGCGGCCAGTTCGACGGCCTTCTCGCCCAACGCCTCCTTGCCCTCGGGGAAGTGGAAGTAGAGCGACCCCTTGGGGGCCCGGGCATGCTCCACCACGGTGTTGAGGCCCGTTCCGCTGTAGCCGCGGGCCTGGATCAGCTCGAGCATCGACTCCACCAGGCGCGCGGTCGTCCGCGCTCCCTTGTCAGTGACCATGGGAGCAAAATAGACCGGTCTATATATTTTGGCAACCTTCGTTCAAAGCTTGAGGCGGGCGCCGGCGGCGAGGAGTTCGCGGGTGTAGGGGTGGGCGGGCGCGTCCCAGACGCGATCGGCCGGGCCGGTTTCGACGATCCGGCCCTGGCTCAGCACCGCGACCTGGTGGCGGGATACTTAAGGGGGATTGGGGTGATCGCGACATTAGCAGATGAAAACCGTTTCCATCGTCGTTTCACTCCACTTGCGTCCATGGATACCCCACCGGGTATGGTCGAGGACATGGAACTGACCGAGGGCATGGTGGGGGACGCGCTGACCCGGTTGAAGCGGGCGCATGGCCAGCTGGCCGGGGTGATCGCGATGATCGAGGCCGGTGAGGACTGCACGAAGGTGCTCACCCAGCTGGCAGCGGTCTCCAAGGCGCTGGATCGCGCCGGATTCAAGATCGTGGCTACCGGGCTGCGGCACTGCCAGGACGCACAGGACCGGGGCGAGCAGCCGCCGATGAGCGTGGCCGAGCTGGAAAAGCTCTTCCTGGCCCTCGCCTAGCCCACCGGCCGCGGCTAGGGGGCCGCGGGCGGCAGCGGCGGGACCGCGTTCTTCGCCCGCTCGAGAGCCTGGTCGGGCCACCACTGACCGGCGGCCGGGGTGATGATGCCGTACACCGGGTCCGCCGGTCCCGAGGTGCCCCTCGTGCACTGACCGTTGGAGAACCCCGGGCTGTTGAGCCACAACAACGCGTCGGCCAGCGGGCTCCCCGTGTCGACGGTCGGACGGGCGCCCGCACCCCTTCCGGGTGGATTGCACCACTCGTCCGGCACGGGGAACCGCCCGCGCGGCGGTTCCCACTCCCCCACCCCATTGCGGCTCGTGTCGACAAGGAAGTGGGGCAGACCGGGCGCGTCGTCGGGCACGGCGGCGAGCGCCGCATCAGCGCACGACGCCGTCCTCGACGCGGCCCTCAGGTAGACGCACCTGGACAGCTTGGCGGCGTACGAGAGCGACAGCTCGGTCGTGCGGTAGCCGACCACGTTGACGTAGAAACCGTCGGCGTTGACCACACCCGCGTTGACGAGCCGATCGGCGATCTGGGTGAACGCGGGCCATCCTGCCAGCCCGCCGTCGAGGTAAACGGCGGTGCGGGCCAGGCCGGTGAGGGTCTCCACGGCGTACGAGAGATCGGCGTACCGCTGAGCGGCGGCGGCCGCCCCACCCTGTGGGCACTCCGGACTGCCGGGCGTCCGTGCCAGGCTGCTGGGCTCCAGGGCGACGACCGCGGGCCGGTCCCCGATGCCCTCGGCCACCGCGTCGATCCACGCCCGGTAGCTCTCGGCGTTCGGGGCGCCGCCGTTCCAGCAATCACGTCCGGGGATGTTGTTGGTGACGAACGAGGGAACGGTCCGCTGCCGGTCGGCCTGGGCCACCGCTTCACGGACCGTTCGGGAGATGTCGGCGGGCGAGCCTCCGGCGAGCCACATGGCCTGAGGGACCTCCGACAGGGCCCGCATGAGGGCGGCGTCGGCCGTCCTGCCCTGTGTCGACCAGGTCCGCGCCTGCCGCGCCGCGTCGGTGTCCGGCTGCACGTAGAACCGCACACCGCCGGCCGTGCTCCGGTGCAGCGGGTTCTCACCGGGGAGCTTCCGCCAGTGCGTGCCCGCGTCCCGCGCGGAGGGATCCTGGAAGGTCAGGCTGGAAAGCAGGGGGTTGCGGTTGGCGGCCGCCTGAGAGGCGAGGACCGCGCCTGCCGTCACCAGGGCAAGCGCGGCCAACGCCGCACCGCCCCACACCCAACGCCGGTACGGGGCACGTCGGCGTCTCCGCCCCTTGCCCGGCCTGGTGACGCCACGCGGCTCCACGCCGGCCGGCTGGGCCGTGGGCTCCGGGCCGGCGGGCTGGACACTGGCTTCGGCACGCGGCTCCCCCGAGGGAGGGGTCGTGGGCGGAGCCGGGGCGAAGGCGGGCGGGAGGCGTGTCGTCACGCCCCCGGCGAGCACGTCCACGAGCTCCGCGGCCGACGGCCGCGCCGCCGGGTTCTTGCTCAGCGCCCGCGACACCAGCTCCCCCAGCACGCCGTCCAACGCGGGCAGCACGGGGTCGTCGTGAACCACGCGGTAGAGCACCTCGTGCCCCGCTCCCCTGCCGAACGGAGGCCGCCCACCGGCCGCGAAGACCACGACGCCGGCCCAGGCGAAGACGTCCGAGGCCGGCGAGAGCGGCAGCCCGCGTACCTGCTCAGGAGACATGTACGCCGGCGTGCCCATCCTGGTGAACGACAGGGTGGTGGAGTCGGCCGCGAAGGCGAGGCCGAAGTCGATGACCTTCGGGCCCACGGGGGACAGCAGCACGTTCGACGGTTTGAGATCCCTGTGGACGACGCCGGCCGCGTGGATGGCCCACAGTGCGACCGCCGTGCTCATGGCGAGCCCTTCGAGCTCCGAACCCGACATCGGGCCCCGCTCCTTGACCGCGCGGAACAGCGTCGGCCCCGGCACGTATTCGGTCACGACGTACGCGAGGTCGCCGTCCAGGTCGGCCTCGAGCACGGGAGCCGTGGAGAAGCGGGCGACCCGCTGCGTGGTCGCGACCTCGCGGCGGAACCGCCGGCGGAACTCCGGGTCTCCGGCGAGATGCCGGTGGATGACCTTGATGGCCACCAGGCGCCGCGAAGGGCTCTCCGCCAGGTAGACCACGCCCATCCCGCCCGCGCCGAGCCGGCGGATGACGCGATGGCCGCCGACCTGCAGGGGGTCACCGCCGGTTCGCCCACCCACCGCGTCGCCGTGCTTGGTGCCGTGTGCCATCGCCCGCCCATCTAGAAGGACCAGGGGTCCTCCTGAGACCTGAACGCAACAGGACTCTCTCCTCCAGACAGTCGACAGGAGGTACGGATCCGGCGGCGTGCGGGTTCAGGCCGGCGCCGCACCACAGGGCGAAATCGGATAGCTCAGGACCTCAGTGGACTGTCGGATGAGGGGCCGCTCTTGACAGTGCTGGCTGTATCGATAAAGTTGCCTCGCTTTACCGATCCATGTATCGGTAAAGCATCCTCCACCACCCCTGAGGGATTCATCCATGAGCAATGTCGTCGTGCCTGCCATCATCAATGTCGACGTCGAAGGTCCGGTGATCAGCCGGCATCTCTACGGTCATTTCGCCGAGCACCTGGGCCGCTGCATCTACGGCGGCTTCTACGTGGGCGAGGACAGCGACCTCCCGAACG